>DATHGT010000209.1:0-106307 GCA_035317605.1 Candidatus Acidiferrum sp.
GTCCCGAGTGGTCCCGAACAGTGTCGTGGTCACGACGATCAGGACGATCGCGCAGAAACGCATTCGACTCTCCCGTGTGAGGATCGAGTGTACGTCGAGGACTCCGACTATAGCGGGGTTCGCGTGTCGGGGACGCGAAACGAGAGGTTCGAGCGGCTCACGCTCGCGGTGATCGCGCCGGGGGGTCGGGCGGGCGGCGATCGGCCCACGGGGCGGCGGACTCGAACGCGGCGGCGGCGCGCAGCACGCTCGCGTCGTCGCGCCAGCGGCCCACGATCTGCAGGCCAACCGGCAGCCCTTTGCGGGTGAAGCCGCAGGGTACGGAGATCGCGGGCAGGCCGACGACCGTGAACGCGTAGGTCAGGAGCACCCACTGGATGTAGTTCTGCATCGGCACGCCGTTGATCTCACGCGGAAAGATCGTCTCGACGGGAAATGGGCCGACCGCGGTGGTCGGCGTCACGATGAAGTCGTAGCGCTGCTGGAACCGCCGCACGCGCTCCCACAGGTCGGTGCGCAGGCGCTCGGCCCGCGCCACGTCGCTCGCGCTGAGTCCGAGACCGTGCTCGATGTTCTTGACCAGATTTTCCTGCATCACCTCACGCCACTTCGGGAGCTTGTCCTCGTGACGGGCCACCATGCTGAAGCCGCGGCTCGCCAGCACGATGTCCAGCAGTCCCGTGAAGTCGGGATGCGCCTCGTCGACCCGCGCGCCGAGCCCGCGCAGCACGCCGGTCGCGCTCATCGCCACGCGGCGGATCTCGTCGTCGACCGGCGTCACCCCGAGGTCGGCGCTCCACGCGATCCGGGCGCCGCGCAGGGTCGGGCGCCGTGTGGCCGCCGTGAACGTCCGCCCGTCCACCGGATACGAGATCGGCGAGCGCGGGTCCGGCCCGGAGATCACCGACAGCATCAGCGCGAGGTCGCCGACCGTGCGCGCCATCGGTCCCTGGACGGAGTAACTGTCCCAGGCCGTCGCCACGGGATACACGGGCACCAGGCCGGGGGACGGGCGCAGCCCGACCACGCCACAAAAGGCGGCGGGAATTCTCAGCGAGCCGCCGAGGTCACTGCCCTGGGCCAGCGGCCCCATGCCGGTGGCGAGCGCTACCGCCCCGCCGCCCGTCGAGCCGCCTGAGGTGAGCGCCGGATTCCACGGATTGCGGGTGGCGCCGAAGACCGCGTTGAACGTGTTGGCGCCGGCCCCGTACTCGGGCGTGTTGGTGTTGCCGAGCACGATCGCCCCGGCGGCCTTCAGCCGCTGGACGACCAGCCCGTCCTCGTCGGGGACGTGATCCTCGAAGATCTTCGATCCCCACGTCGTGCGGATCCCGCGCGTGGGCGTGAGGTCCTTGATTGAGACGGGGATGCCGTGCAGGGGCCCGAGCTTCGCGCTTCGCGTGAGGGCGCGCGTGGCCGCGCGCGCCGCGGCCAGCGCCTGCTCCGCCGCCACCGTGCAGTACGCGTTGAGCGCCGGGTTGACCCGCGCGATCCGGTCGAGGACCGCGCGGGTCAGCTCGAGCGGCGAGATCTTCCCGCGCCGGACGAGGGCGGCCAGGCGCGTGGCGGGCGTGAAGCAGAGATCGTCGTCGGTCACACCGGCGCCTCGCGAGAGATCCTGGCCAGCAGTCGGCCCGCGATTACTCGGACGTCGACGAGATCGTCACGTCGCCTTTGGAGACCGGACCCGTGCCGTACGCCACGCGCTTGCCGGTGCGATCGTAGACGAGAAAACTGATCACGTCGGGAGTCTGTTCCTCTCCCTCCCGCTTATTGTCGGCGAGCATCAGCCAGTAGCGGCAGCCCACGGCCTTGGTGTCGACGTCCGCGTTGCATCGGCCTGTGGCGTACGCGGTCGGTGTGTGCTTTCCGGTCGTGTCCAGCTGTTCCACGGTCTTCACGACGAAGACGCCCTTGGCGGAATCGGACAGGTCGACCCTGATCTGCAGGGAGCCCGACGGATAGTCATCGGTGGCGGGATCGAACGCCAGTTTGCCCCTCACGAGAAAGACTCCCGCGTGCTGGGCGTCCTTGCGACGCTGGATGAAGACTTCGGCTCCAGCCTCGACGGCGGTCTTGTTGGACGTATGAAGGTTCGGAATCTGGATGCTCATGCTGGCCCTCCTTCCGGTGCCGGAGCCTTTATGACGCGTTACGCGCGATTCGTCAACGGGTGACGACCTTTCGGGGATCGAGCGCGTCGCGCAGGCCGTCGCCGATGTAGTTGATGGACAGCACGGTGAGGAAGATCGCGGTGCCGGGGAAGATCGCCCAGTGGGGCGCGTGGTCGAGGTTGTCCTTGGCGTCGTAGAGGATGCGGCCCCAGGTGGGGATGTCGGGCGGGAAGCCGAGCCCGAGGAACGATAGGGTTGACTCGGCGATGATGGCGGCGGCCACGTCGAGGGAGCCGGCCACGATGACGGGCCCGACGGCGTTGGGCAGGATGTGTCGAAGGATCTGTCGGCGCGGCCCGGCGCCGAGGCCGCGCGCGGCTTGCACGAATTCCTGCTCGCGCAGGCTCAGGAACTGCGCGCGGACCAGGCGCGCCACCGGCATCCAGCGCACGACCCCGATGACCACCACGATGAGCACGAAGATGCCGGTCTCCGGGCCCAGCAGTTTCCGCACGAAGTCACGGAACAGATAGACCACGAGCAGCAAGAGCGGGAGCTGGGGCAGGGCGAGGAAGAGGTCGGTCAGGCGCATGAGCCCGTGGTCGACGAATCCGCCGTAGTAGCCGGCGAGGGCCCCCACGATCACGCCGACGCTCAGCGCGATCAGCATCGCGACGATTCCCACGGCCAGCGAGATGCGCCCGCCATAGAGCATGCGGGCGAGGAGATCCTCGCCGAGGTCGTCGGTGCCGAGGGGATGGGCGGCGCTGGGCGCGCGCAGCTTGGCCCGGAAATCGATCTCGTCGATCGGCGTGCGCCAGACCATGGGGCCGAAGACCAGCACGGCGGCGATCGTGCCGAGGATGCAGGTGCCCAGCAGCGCGAGCCGGTGGCGGCGGAATCGGCGCCACGCCTCCGCGGACAGGCTGCGCCCGCGCCGCGGCGCGCTGACCGCGGCCGGGCCGAGGACGGTCTCAGCGGTAGGAGATCCGGGGATCGAGCCAGCCATAGATGATGTCGGCGACGAGGTTGAGGGCCACCACCAGCACCGCGGAGACGAAGGTGACGGCCAGCACGACCGGGGTGTCGGAGGTCTGGATGGCCGCGATGAGCAGCGAGCCGATGCCCGGCACCCGGAAGATCTGCTCGGTCACCACGGCGCCCGCGAAGATCGTGGGGACCTGGAGCGCGATGACCGTGACCACGGGGATCAGCGCGTTGCGGACCACGTGCTTGCCGATCGTGCGGGCTTCGGACAGCCCCTTGGCCCGCGCGGTGTTGACGTAGTCGAGCCGCACGACCTCCAGCACCGAGGCGCGCACGAAGCGGGTGAGGGTCGCGCCCTGGAACAGGCCCAGCACCGCGACCGGCATGATGGCCTGCCGGGCGTGCTCGGCGAACCATCGCCAGCCGCTCGCGTCGATGTCGGCCCGGTAGATGAAGGGCAGCCAGTCGAGCCAGATGCTGAACACGAGGATGAAGAGGAGCCCGGTGAAGAAGGTCGGCAACGAGAAGCCGATGAACGCGAGCGTGGTCGCGACCTGGTCGAAGATCGAGTAGGGCCGCACGGCCGAGAGCACACCCACGGGCAAGGCCACCGCCAGCGCCAGGGCGTACGCGGAGCCCAGCACGAAGAGGCTCACTGGCAGGCGCTGGAGGATGAGCCGGTCGACGTCCATCCGGCTCTGGAACGAAAATCCCCAGTCGCCGCGGACCATGGAGGTGAGCCACTTCAGATACCGCACGGGCAGCGGCTGGTCGAGGCCGAACTGTGCGCGCAGCCGCTGCGCCACCTCGGCCGGGACGTTGGTGTTGGTGGCCAGCTCCTCGAATGGATCCCCCGGCGCGAGGGCCAGCACCGAGAACAGCACCATGCTGATGCCCACCAGCACGGGAATGGCGATCAGCACGCGGCGGAGGACGTACTTGGACATGGCGAAAGGGGCGCGGGCTCGCGGCCGAGCCCGCCCCCCGGTCGGATCAGGCTTCGCGGTACCAGTTGGCGAGGTTCGCCAGGCTCGAGTCCCAGCCCGAGATGTCGACCGCCTGCAGCTTGGTGACCGACGCCGAGCTGCGGTTGCGCCAGATCTCGGGGATGACCACGACGTTGCCGACGACGAGGTCGTTCATGCGGATGAACATGGCCGCGCGCTTGACGGGATCGAACTCCGTCTCGGCGGCGTTCCAGAGCTTGTCGTATTCCGCGTTCTGCCACCGGGTCGTGTTCCGGCCCGCCCACTTGTTGGCCTTCTGGGCGACCTCGGTGGAGAGGAACTGGTTCATGAAGAACTGCGGATCAGGCGAGGTCTGGGTGGTGTTGTACATCTGGATGTCGGCGATGAAGTGCCGGTTGGTGTCGGGGTTGGCCGCGTCGGAGGAGAAGAAGACCGAGGCCACGACCGACTTCAGCTCGACGTCCAGGCCCGCCTTGCCGCAGGCCTGCTTGACGATGGCCTGGTTCTTCTGGCGCAGCGAGTTGGTGGAGGTCTGAAACAGGAGCTTGATGCGCTTGCCGTCCTTGCCGACGCGGAAGCCGTCGGCCCCCCGCCGGTAGCCCGCCTCGTCGAGCAGCCGGCCGGCCTTGTCGACGTTGAACTCCCACTTCATGTTCGGCGAGCGAAACTTCGAGGGCGCGTTGACGAAGTTCGCGGTCGACTGACCCGTCTCGCCGTAGAGCTCCTCGTGGACGGTCCCGCGGTCGATCAGCAACGCGATGGCCTGGCGGAACTTCAGGTCCTGGAAGAGCGGGTGCTTCGACTTGACGTGACCTTTCTCGCCTTCCACCTCGGTCCACGGGTCCGACTGGTTGAGCTGGATGTGCTCGATGTTCCCGGTGGGCGAACTGAGGAGCCGCCCCTTGCCGCCCTGGGCGAGGCGCTTGAGGACTTCCCACTCGACCTGCAGGTTCCAGGCATAGTCGAACTCGCCGGTCTGCAGCACGGCACGAGCCGCCGAGGGGGCGTCGCCGCCGCCCTTGAGCTCGACGAGGTCGAAGAACGGGCGGTTGGCCACGTGGTAGTTCGGGTTGATCTCGTAGCGCACGGAGTCGCCGGGCTTGAAATCCACCACCCGGTACGGGCCGGTCCCGACCGGCTTGAGGTTGTACGGCGCCTCGCGGGACTTGGCGCCCTTGAAATCTTTGAGCAGGTGCTTGGGCAGGATGTAGCCTTGCAGCCCGAAGAACGCGTCGTACCAGAATGCGCGCGGCTCCTTGAAGTGCATGCGGACCGTGTGGTCGTCGATCCGGTCCATCCGGTCGATGTCGCGATAGGCGGTGACGTTGACGGACGCGGTCGCCGGGTCGGCGACGTACTCCCACGTGAAGATGACGTCGTCGGCGGTGAAGGGTTTGCCGTCGTGCCACTGCACGCCTTTCTTGAGCTTCCACGTCACGCTCTTGCCGTCCTTGGCGAGCCCGCCGTTCTGGTGCGTCGGCGCCTCGGCGGCCAGGATCGGAATGAAGTTGCCGTCGGGATCGAACGAGACCAGCGGCTCGGCGACCACGCGGGAAGCGTCCTGGTCCTTGGTGCCGATGGCGAAGTGGCCGTTGAGCAGCGTGGGCGCCTGCCACCAGAGCAGCCGGAGGCGTCCGCCGCCGCCGCGCTTGGTCGGGGTGAAGGCGGCGGGTCGGCTCTGGGCCTGCGCGACGCCGGCCGAGGCGAGCATCTGCGCGGCCAGCGGGGCCGTGAGACCGAAGCCCACCATCGTTCGCACAAACGCCCGCCGCGACAACCGCCCGGCCCTGACGTCTCCGATCAGCTCACGAATCTCGTATACGTCCATATTCCTTTCTCCAGGCCGATCAAAAACGGCCAGATGCTAGGCGGCGACGAGCGACGACTGAGGCGTATGCCGCATACGCCGCCGCAGTAGGAGATGAGGCCGCCCAGGGCGGCCGAGTCGACGCTTCAGACATCGAAGGTCGAGCGAGGAGCCAACGACGCAGATGGCCGTTTTTCATCGGCCTGCGCCGAGCATTCGAACGGCGACATCAATAGCTTCAACCATGCTCTCGTGATTGGCGATGCCTTTCCACGCGCGGTCGAACGCGGTGCCGTGGTCGACGGACACGCGCAGGAACGGCAAGCCGACGGTGACGTTGACGCCGGAGAGGCCGGTCCATCGGCCGCTCGCCTGGTCGTAGGTGAACCCGAGGGTCTTCACGGGCACGTGGCCCTGGTCGTGATACATGGCGACCACGATGTCGAACTCGCCGCCCCGCGCCCGCGAGAACAGCGTGTCGGCGGGCAGCGGCCCGAAGACGGTCAATCCCTCGGCGCGCGCGGCCTCGATCGCGGGCGTGATCGCGGTCCGCTCCTCGTCGCCGAAGAGCCCGTCCTCGCCGGCGTGGGGGTTGAGTCCGGCCACCGCGATGCGCGCCGCGGGACGGCCGAGACCGTCCATCGTTCGCTGGGCCAGCCGGATCACCCGCAGCACGCGGTCGCGCGTGCAGAGCTCGGGGACGCGGCGCAACGCGACGTGCGTGGTCACGTGGATGACGCGCAGGTCGCCACCCATCAGCAGCATCGCGTAGTCGCGGGTGTCGCTGAGCTCGGCGAGGATCTCGGTGTGGCCGGAGTGACGGACGCCGGCGGCGGCCAGCGCCTCCTTGTTGACGGGCGCGGTCACGATGGCGTCGATGGCCTTCGACGTCGTGAGCGCGACAGCGCGCTCGATGTACTCGTAGGCGGCACGCCCCGCGGCGGCGCTCACGGTCGCGCGCTGGAGCGTGGCCACGTCGACGTTCGCGCAGTCCAGGCACTCGAGGGTTTCCGGCGGCCAGCGACAGTCCTCGACGCGCGCGACCGCGTGCAGCGCGAGCGGGGAGCCGATCAGGCCCAGCGCCTCGCGCATCACCGCGGCGGCCCCGATCACGACCGGCCGGCTCTCGCGTTGCACCGCCTCTTCCGCGCACGCCTTCGCGATGATCTCGGGACCGACCCCGGCGGGATCGCCCATGGTCACGCCGATCACGGGTCGATTCACACGCGAGCCCTCCGAGGAGCGCCCCGGCTCACGCGGAACCTCGCGCGGCCACGGCCAGCAGCATCGAGACGAACAGATCGGGCTCGCCGAAGCCGCCCGCCTTGGTGAGCAGCGGCAGGGCCGGGTGTCGCGGCGTCGAGAGGCGGGCGAGCGCCAGACCGTGACGGGGCGGACCGATCAATTCGATCGCGTCGGCGCCGAGGGCTTCGCACAGCGCCCGCGCGGTCTCGCCGCCGGTCACCGCGACGCCGTCGAAGGACTCGCGCTCGAGCAGGGTGCGCGCCTCGGCGGCCAGACGCCGGGCGACCGCGTGACGATCGTCAGCCGGCGCGTCGGGTGCCGCGATCACGCAGAGTCCCGCGGCGCGCGCGGCGGCGACCTGGGCGCACGTGGCCGGATGCCGGCTGCCGGCCACGAGCAGCCAGCGTCCGCCGGGGCTCAGCTCGACGTTTTCTCGAAGCAGCGAGAGATGGCAGGCGAGGGCGCGTCCCAGCCCGGCGGAGCCCGCGAGCAGCATCGCGATCCCCGACCCGAGCGCGGCGTCGACGAGGGTCTCGAGATCGGCGTCGGTCTCGGCGTCTGCCACAATGACGGTGCCGGCGAGCCGGCCGATCCGCGGCGTCAGTCGAGCGGCGCCGGCACGCACCTGGTCGAGCGGTATCCAGGCGAGGGGGCGGTCGATTCGCGCGCGCAAGACGTCCACGACGCTGGACGACGATGCGGCGGCGCTCCGCCCGGTCGGCGTCGCAGCCAGCGGGACGCCATCGACCAGCAGCAACCGCTCGATCACCACGCGACCCTGGGCCGGAAACGCCGGGCACACCAGCGCGGTGGTGAGACCGGCCGCGCGCATGAGCGCGTCCACCTCGAGACCGACGTGGCCGCGCAGCGTGGAGTCGATCTTCGCGAAGTATCGAGTCGCCGGGGCCAGCGCGGGAACTCGCGCCACCCGCGCGACCGCGTCGTCCGCGCCGGCCGCGCGCGACTCGGTGTCGACGACGCTCACGGCGGCACGGATCGGCGCCGCCGGCCAGATGGCCAGGGGGACCGGGCCCTCGCCGGCGAAGAGGCTGCCGGTGTCGCAGGCGCCGGTGAGATCGTCGGCGACGATCGTGAGGCTCATCAGGCCCGCATCATATAGAGATCAGCGCGTGGTTTACAATGAGCGGAATGCCGAGGACGCTGGCCCTCACGCTGAGCTTTCTCGTCGTCGCCATCGTGGCCGGCGCCGCCAGCCACGCCCTGGAGCCGGCGGCCTCGCCGCGCTCCACCTCGGGAAAATCGCTCAGCCTCGACGAGGCGATCAAGGAGCTGGAGCTGATCCGGCCGCCGCGGCCGAAGTTCGCCGACGACTTCACGATCCCCACCGCCGGCGGGCAGACGTTCAAGCTGTCGGCGCAGCGGGGGAAGCCGGTGTTCATCAATTTCTGGGCGACGTGGTGTCCGCCGTGCCTGGAGGAGATGCCGGCCCTCGAGCGGCTCTGGCGCGCCCAGAAGGACGGAGGCTTCGTGATGCTGGCGGTGACCGTCGACGCCAACCCCAAGCTCGCGGCGCCGTACGTCGAGCGTCACGGCTTCACGTTCACGATCGGCCTCGATCCCAAGATGGAGCTGGCCAACACCTATGGCGTCCGCGCGCTGCCCTCCAGCTTCCTGATCGACCGCGACGGCCGGCTGGCCGCGGTGGCGGTCGGCCCCCGCGTCTGGGACAACACCGCCGCCCACGCCTTGATCGAGCGGCTGGCCCGGTGAGCGGGTCGGTCGGGGTCCTCGTGGCCTTCAGCGCGGGACTCTTTTCGTTCCTGTCGCCGTGCGTGCTGCCCCTGTTTCCGTCCTACGTGTCCTTCATCACCGGCATGTCGGTGTCCGACCTCACCACCGACCTCAGCGGGGCCGCGCGCCGGCGCGTGATGCTGCACGCGCTGGCCTTCGTGCTGGGCTTCTCGCTGGTGTTCGTGGCTCTGGGCGCCTCCTTCAGCGCGGCCGGGCAGTTCCTGCTGGACTATCGCAACCTCATCCGCCAGATCGGCGGCGCCTTGATCGTGCTGTTCGGGCTCTACATCGCGGGCGTGTTTAAGCTCGCGGCCATGGGACGGACCATGCAGTTCCAGATCCGCGAGAAGCCCGCGGGCTACCTCGGCTCGCTCCTGGTGGGGATCACGTTCGCGATCGGCTGGACGCCGTGCGTGGGCCCGATCCTGGGCGCCATCCTGTCGCTGGCCGGCACCTCGGAGACCGTGCAGCGCGGGATCGGACTGCTCATCGCGTACTCGGCGGGACTCGGCGTGCCGTTCCTGATCTCGGCCGTCGCGCTCGGCGCCTTCCTGAAATTCTTCAAGCGCTACCGCCCATTCATCCCGGTGATGGAGCGCGCCGCCGGCGTGATCCTCATCGTCGTGGGCGTCCTCGTCTTCACCAACTACTACGTCGTGCTCAACTCATGGGCCATCTCGCTGACTCCCGAGTGGCTCCTCCGCCGGCTGTAAACCCCGTGCGGGTTCACGTCAGGGTCCCCGCGAGCTCGGCGAATCTCGGGCCGGGGTTCGATGCGCTCGGGCTGGCGCTCGGGCTCTACAACGAGATCGACGCCCAAGAGTCCGAGCGGGTCACGGTAACAATTGAGGGCGAGGGGGCGGCGCAGCTCGCCACGAGTGAGGACAACGTGGTCGTGCGCGCGGTGCGCGCGGCGCACGAGGCCGCGGGACGTCCCTTTCGCGGATGCGCGCTCGCCTGCGTGAACCGGATCCCGCTGGCGCGCGGACTCGGATCGAGCGCGGCCGCGTGGGTGGGCGGGCTCGTCGCCGGCAACGCGCTGCTGGGCTCGCCCCTCGACCGCGAGACGCTGCTGGCCCTCGCCGCCCGTGCCGAGGGGCACCCCGACAACGTCGCCGCCGCGCTGCTCGGCGGCCTCACGGTGGCCTACGGCGGAGCGGATGGCGCGCGCGCTCTCTCGCTGCCGGTCCCGGATTCGCTGCGCTGGATCATCCTCGTCCCCGGCGTCTCGATGTCGACGGCCGAAGCCCGCGCGATCCTGCCTCAGTCGGTGTCCCGAGCCGACGCGGTGTTCAACGTGCAGCGGGTGGCACTGCTGCTGGCGAGCCTCCAGTCCGGCCGCGTCGACCTGCTCCCGTCGGCGCTCGAGGATCGCCTGCACGAGCCCTATCGGTTGCGGCTGTTTCCCTGGATGACCGAGGTCGTGGCCGCCGCGCGGGCGGCCGGCGCGCTCGGGTGCGTGCTGAGCGGCGCCGGTCCCTCGCTGCTCGCCGTCGCCGATGACGACGTGACCGCCGCGACCGTCGCCCGCGCGATGGAGCACACGCTCGACGCCGCCGGCGTGAAAGGCGAAGCCCGCTCACTGCCCGTCGACACGTCAGGCGCCCTGAGCCGAGTCGTCTCGTGACGCACGTCGCGCCCGGCGTGCTGCCCTATCAGGCGATCCGCGCGGCTGTCGAGGCCGGCTGGATCTCCTCGGCCGCGCCTTTCAGTGAGCCGCAGTTCCAGCCGGCCAGTCTCGACCTGCGCCTCGGCGCGGTCGCGTACCAGTTGCGCGCGAGCTTCCTGCCCTGGGGCCAGACGGTGCGGGACCGACTCGAGCCGGCCGGGGCGGGCGAGCGCGAGCTGATGATCGATCGCGTGTCGCTCGAAGGCGGCGCCACGCTTCAGCGCGGGTCCGTCTATCTGGTGCCACTGCTGGAGACGCTGGCCTTGCCGGCTCACGTCCGTGGTCGCTGCAATCCCAAGAGCACCACCGGGCGCCTGGACATCTTCACCCGCGTGATCACCGACGGCACCCCGCGCTTCGACGAGATTTCCGCCGGATATCGCGGGCCGCTCTATCTCGAGGTCTCACCGCAATCGTTTCCGGTCCGCGTCCACGCCGGCCACTCGCTGAACCAGCTTCGCCTGCTCTCGGGCGACACCGCGCTCGGCGACGCGGATCTCGAGGCGCTCTATGGCCGGACCCCGCTGCTCTACGACGCCGACGACCGGCCGATCCCGCTCGAGCGGGTGGTCTTCAACGACGGGCTCTGCATGGGCGTCGATCTCTCCGGGCGCGACACCGACGCCGTCATCGGATATCGCGCGCATCCGAATCCGCCGGCCGTCGATCTCGCGCGCACCGAGGCCTACGATCCCGCCGAGTTCTGGGAGCCGATCAAGCGGCCGGGTCGGGACGCGTACATCCTCGAAGCGAACCGGTTCTACATCCTGGTCTCGAAGGAGCGGATCCGCGTGCCCCCCGAGTTCGCGGCCGAGATGGTGGTGTACGACGCGGGAGCCGGCGAGATCCGCACGCACTACGCCGGATTCTTCGATCCCGGCTTCGGGTACGGAGACGGATCGGTGCTGGGCACCAAGGTCGTCATGGAGGTGCGGGCCCGCGAGGTGCCGTTCATGCTGTACGACGGTCAGACGTCGTTCAAGGTGTGGTTCGAGCGCGTCGCCGCCCGGCCGGAGCGACTCTACGGCGTCGGGCTCGGGTCCTCCTATCAACACCAGACGCTGACGTTGAGTAAACAATTTCGCCGGTCCTGACCCATGCGCCTGGCACGAGAACGGCATGCTAGAATGCCGGGCGTAGGCGATGTGGACCGTGCGACATCGGCCCGTGCCCGATGGAGGGCGACATGGCAGAGCAAAAAAGGAAAGAAACGCGACCGACGAAGCCTGCAGAGGGCGGCGGTGAGGGGGGCGCAGCGAACCCCGAGCTGGCCAAGAAGGGCAAGAAGATCAAGGAAGACATCGACAAGCTGCTCGACGAGATCGACGACATCCTCGAGGAGAACGCCGAGGAGTTCGTGAAGAGCTACGTGCAGCGGGGAGGCGAGTAGCCGATGCCGATCTACGAGTACCGCTGCGGGGATTGCGATCGACACTTCGAGCGGTACGTGACCACGACGGCGGCGGCCGCGAGCTGTCCGTCGTGCGGCAGCGCGTCGGTCAAGCGCATGCTGTCCCTGTTCTCGATGAAGAGCGAAGGCGGCCCCGTCGCGTCGAGCGTGCCCGCCGGCGGCGGCGGCGGCTGCTGCGGCGGCGGTTGCGGCTGTCACTGACTCTCCCGCCGGCCGGCGGCTGAGGCACGGAGGGCCGGGACTGATGGATCTTCGCCGGCTCGAAGTGTTCGCGAAAGTCGCCGAGCTCGGCAGCTTCTCGCGGGCCGCGGAAGCGCTATTCCTCACACAACCCACGATCTCCGAGCACATCCGCTCTCTGGAGGTCGAGCTGGGGCTGTCGCTGCTCGATCGGCTCGGGCGCGGGGCGACGCCGACTCCGGCGGGACGCGTCCTGCTCGACTACGCCCGCCGCATGCTCAAGCTCGCCGAGGAAGCGCGACAGGCCATCGATCGCTTCCAGGGACGCATGAGCGGCACGCTGATCGTCGGCGGCAGCACGATCCCGGGCGAGTACGTGCTGCCCGCGCTGATCGGCCAGTTCAAGTCCAAGTACCCCGACATCCTGATCAGCCTGCGCGTCGCCTCGAGCCGGCAGGTCAGCGAGTGGGTCGACGAGGGACGCGTCGAGGTCGGCGTGGTCGGCGCGCGGCCGGCGCAGCGCACCCTCGAGGCGCGCGCGCTCATGAGCGACGAGCTGGTGATCGCCGTCCCCGCCGGCCATCCCTGGGCGGGACGCAAGACCGTCGCGCTGGCCGACGTGCGGTCCGAGCCGCTGATCGTGCGCGAGCCGGGCTCGGGCTCGCGCGAGGCGCTCGAGCGCGCGCTGCACGACGCGGACACGAGCCTCGACGCCTTCCGCGTGGCCGGTGAGATCGGCTCCACCCAGGCCGTCAAGCAGGCGGTGCGGGCCGGCGTCGGCATCACGATCATCTCGCGGCGCGCGGTGGAGGACGAATGTCGCGCCGGTCTCGTCCACTGCGTCAAGGTGCGCGACCTCAAGCTCGCGCGGTCGTTCTACCTGGTCACCCATCGCGAGCGCACGCGCTCGCCCCTGGCCGAGGCGTTCGTGACCTTCGTCGAATCCGAGGCCGGCGAGACGCCATCGTAGGAGTGTCATGACACCAGACGAGAAGATCCGACTGACGTCCTTCGCCTCCTGCGCCGGCTGAGCGTCCAAGATGGCTCCTGGAGATCTCCAGGAGGTGCTCGCGGTGCTGAAGCCGGTCGATCCCACGGCCCATCCTGACCTGCTGGTGGGGCTGGGCGCGGCCGACGACGCGGCGGTGTACCGCATGGGGCCCGAGCTGGCCATCGTCGCGACCGTCGACTTCTTTCCGCCGGTGGTCGACGACGCCTATACGTGGGGCGCGGTCTCGGCCGCCAACGCGATGTCCGACGTCTATGCGATGGGCGGCGAGGTGATGTTCGCGCTCGCCGTGGCCGGCTTCCCGCGCGATTTTCCCAAGACGATCATCGCGGAGGTCTTCCGCGGCGGCGCCGAGAAGGTCGCGGAGGCGGGCGGCATCATCGCGGGCGGCCACACCGTGGTCGACGCCGAGCCGAAGTACGGGCTGTGCGTGACCGGGCGCGTGCATCCCGATCGCGTGTTCATCAAGGGCGGGTTGCGTCCGGGCGACCGGGTCTTTCTCTCCAAGCCGCTCGGGGTCGGGGTCGTCACCACGGCGGGGAAGAACCAGGCCGCGACCGACGAGGCGCTGGCCGCGGCGGTGGCGAGCATGCTGCGTCTCAATCGCGTGGCCGCGCGGGTGGCCTCGGCGGCCGGCGCCCGCGGCGCCACCGACATCACCGGCTTCGGATTCATGGGTCACGCCGTGGAGATGATCCAGGCCTCGGGGGCGGGGCTCGCGATTTCCGCGTCGCGCTTGCCGCTCCTGCCCCAGGCCCTCGATCTCGCCGCGGCGGGAAAGTTCAGCGGCGGCATGGGCCGCAACCGCCGACATGTCGAGACGATCTTCGGCGACCGCTTGCAGATCGCCGCCGCCGTCCCGCCCGCGCTCGTCTCGCTGCTCTTCGAATCCGAAACCTCGGGCGGCCTGCTCTTCTCCGTGGCGACTGACCGCGCCGACGCCGTGATCCCCGCCTTCGCCGAACAGAACGAACCGTGCTGGGAGATCGGCGAAGTCGTCCCCACTCCAGTCCTCCGAATCAACTAGACCGAATCAGCGAGACGCAGAAGATCGTCCCGCTCCGTGCGCGGGCTTGGCCCGCGCTACTCCGATTCCTAGTCCGCGGGTTTGCTTTGGAGGACTCTGAGGAGGCGCGTCTTCAGCTCGGGGGGAATCTCGACGTCGCGAAGGGTGCGGGTGGCGTTCACGGTGCCGCGATACGTGTTGATGAAGGCCACGCAGGGCGCGCAGCCTTCGATGTGCCACTCCAGGAGTTCCGCCGTGTGTTTGGGCAACGTGCCTTCGAGGTAGTCGCCGAGCAGCTCGGCGATCCGGCGGCACTGCAGTTCCGACGAAGACGACGCGGGGTCGTTTGAGCCGGACATCGCCATGATTATAAGGTGGGATGCAAGCGGTGTCGCCGCGGATTCGGAGTCTCGATAGCTGGACTCCGCTCGGGCTTGCCCGTATCCTCGGGGCCATGTCGCGGAGGGTCGCGCTGCTCACGCCGTTCGCGTCTCCGTCGGTGCGCGGCAACGCGGTGACCGTGGCGCGCATCGCCGCCGGGCTGCGCGCGCGTGGTGTCGACGTCGGCCTCTGGGATCTCGCCCTCACGCCCGACGCCGCGATCGAGCGCGACGTCGAGGCGTTCGCCCCCGACCTCGTGCACGGCTTTCACGCGTTCCGGGTCGGCCCGCTCGCGTTGCGCCTGGCTCGACGGCTCGAGGCGCCGCTGGTGGTCACGCTCACGGGCACCGACGCCAATCACGATCTCTTCGATCCGGCCCGCGCGCCCATCGTGCGCCGCGTGCTCGAAGGGGCGAGCCGGCTGATCGCCTTCCATCGCTCCATCGCCGATCGCGTCACCTCCGCGCTGCCCGATCTGCGCGAGCGCTTCGTGGTGGTCGCCCAGGCGGTCTCGCTGGAGCGCGGCCCGGCGTTTCCTCTCGCCGACCGCTGGGCGCTGCCCGCCTCCCGCGTGCTGTTCCTGTTCCCGGCGGGGATCCGCGCGGTCAAGCGACCGCGGTTGCCGCTGGCCCCCTTCGACGTGCTCACCGCGCGCCGTCCCGAGGTCCGTCTGCTCTACGCCGGTCCGATCGTCGATCGCGATGAGGGCCTCGCGCTGGAGGCCGCGCTGAGGGACCGGCCGTGGGCGAGGCACGTGGGCGAGGTGCCGCACGGGTCGATGCGGTCGCTGCTCGCCGCCTCCGACGTCGTGCTGAACTGCTCGCTCTCCGAGGGCGGCATGGCGAACGCGGTTCTCGAGGCCTTCGCGATGGGCCGCGCCGTCCTCGCCTCCGACACCGAAGGCAACCGCTCGCTGGTGGAAGACGGCGTGACCGGACTGCGGTTCGGCGACGAGGCCGCGCTGCTCGCCCAGGCCGAGCGCCTGACCGTCGAGCCCGCGCTCCGCGCGCGGCTCGGCGCGGCCGGCCGGAGCCTGGTCGAGCGCCGCTACCCGCCGGAGCGCGAGATCGACGGCCATCTCGACGCATACCGACAGGTGGCTACCGTGCCGGCGGCATGACGTCGCTGCGCCTGGCCGGATTCCTCGCGCCGCGCAGCATCGCGCTGGTCGGCTGTCCGAGCGATCTCAGCCGCGCGGGGGCGCGGCCGTTGCTGTATCTCAAGAAGCACGGCTATCCCGGCCAGATCTACCCGGTGAACCCGCGGCACGGGGAGATCGGCGGGCTGCGCGCGTACCCGACGCTCGCCGACCTGCCCGATCGGCCCGACACCGTGTGGATCGGGGTGCCCGAGAGCGACGTGCTGCCGGTGCTGGAGGAAACCGCGCGTCTGAAGATCCCCAACGCGGTGATCATGACCTCCGGCTTCGGCGAGACCGACGCCGCCGGCGCGGCCCACGAGGCGCGGCTGCGCGCCGTCGCCGACGCGGCCGGGATCACCGTGCTCGGGCCGAACATGCTCGGGTTCGTGAACTGCTGGGAGCGCGTGCCGCTGACGTTCTCGTCGGCCGGCGCGGTCGACCGGCTCATCCCGGGCGCGCTGGGCATCGCCTCGCAGAGCGGCGCGCTCGGCGGAGTCGTGGTGAACCGCGCGTTCGACCGGCTCATCGGCGTGAGCGCGATGGTGTCGACCGGCAACGAGATCGGCGTGACCGTATCGGAGTGTCTCGAGTACTTCGCCGACGACGACCGCACGCGGGCCGTCGCGCTGGTCGCCGAGGGCATTCGCGACGGCGCCCGCTTCCGCGCCGCCGCCGAGCGCCTGTTGCGGGCGGGCAAGCCGCTGGTCGCGCTCAAGCTCGGACGCTCGTCGGCGGGCCAGCGCAACGCGCTCACCCACACCGGTGCGCTCGCCGGCTCGTCGGCCGCGTGGCGCGCGGTGGCGCGCCAGCTCGGGATCGTCGAGGTCGACACGTTCGAGGATCTCGTGGAGATCGGCGGGTTCCTGAGCCGCGAGTCGCGGGTCGTTCGCCGTGGCGCCGCCGTGGTCACCACCTCGGGCGGCGCGTCGATCATGCTCGCCGATCAGTTCGAGGCGCATGGCGTGGGGCTGCCGCGCCTGGCGCCGGCGACGGTGCACACGCTCGGGCGGATGCTGCCCGCGTACGCGCGCACGCGCGACAACCCCGTCGACGTCACCGCGGGCCTCTCGGAAGCGCTCTTCGGCAGCGTGCTCGAGACGCTGGTCGCCGACCCCAACCTCGACGCGGTCGTGGTGGCCGCCACCAGCGGCGGCGCCGACCGCGCGCAGAACATCATCCGCGTCGCGAAGGCCGCCGACAAGCCGGTGATCGCCTGCTGGCTCGGCGGCAGCGTGATCGAGGCCGGCCGCGCGCTGCTCGACGAGCACGCGGTCGGGTGCTTCAGGAACCCGGCGAGTGCCGCGCGCGCGCTCGCCGCGGGACGCGCGGTCGCCGACGCGCGCGCGGAGTGGACGCGCCGCCCGCGGGGGAGCCGGAGGCCCGCGCCCCCCGCCGATCCGCCCGCGACCTACGCGGCGCTCGCGTCGCTGGCGCGGCGCGCGGGGGTGCCGCTCGTGGCCGAGGCCCTGGTGAGCTCGCCGATCGAGGCGGCGCGCGCGGCCCGGCGGCTGAAATTCCCCGTCGCGCTCAAGGTCGTCTCCCCGGATCTGGCCCACAAGACCGAAGCCGGCGCGCTCGCGCTCGGCCTCGACACCGCACCGGCGGTCGAGCGCGCGGCGACTCGGCTGCTGAGGGCGGCGCGGGGCCGGCGTGTGGAAGGGCTGCTGGTCCAGCGCATGGTCCAGGGCGTCGAGGTGATCGTCGGCGTCACGCGCGATCCCGCGTTCGGCCCGCTGCTCGTGGTGGGCGCCGGTGGAATCGAGGCCGAGCTGCTCGGCGACACGAGCTGCCGGCCGCTGCCGGTGACCCGACGCGAGATCAGCGCGATGCTCGGCGAGGTTCGCGTCCTGCGTCGGCTCACGGGCTACCGCGGGGCGCCCGCGGCCGACGTGCCCGCGCTGATCGACGCGATCGCCGCCGTGGCCAAGCTGGCCGCGATGCTCGGCGACCGCCTGACCTCGCTCGACGTGAACCCGATCATCGTCGGCCCCCGAGGGCGGGGAGCGTTCGCGGTCGACCTCCTGGTGTCCTGCGAAGGTCCGGTGGTGCGTGGAGAACGGACATGACGATCCGTGGTGCTTCAAAAAGGAGCGACGAGGTTCCGGCGGCCGCGGCCCCGCTTGCAATTCCGCGATGTTATGACGAGACCGGGTGTGGTCGCGCGCTTGCTATAGTATCGAGGTTCGCCAGGGTTGAAAGGAGAGCACGATGACGCAGGAAGCCCGGGTCCAGGAGTTCGTGGCGGCCTTCGAGCGGCTGCGCGCCGAGGTCGAGAAAGTCATCGTCGGACACCGGGACATCATCAATCACGTGCTGATCGGCATGTTCGCCGGGGGCCACGTGCTGCTCGAGGGCGTGCCCGGTCTCGGCAAGACGCTCCTGATCAAGACGCTGGCCGAGGGGCTGGAGTTGAGCTTCTCGCGCATCCAGTTCACGCCCGACCTCATGCCGGCCGACATCATCGGCACCAACATCATCCTGGAGGACGCCGAGGGGCGGAAGCACTTCCAGTTTCAGCCCGGCCCCATCTTCGGCCACATCCTGCTCGCCGACGAGATCAACCGCGCCACCCCGAAGACCCAGTCGGCGCTGCTCGAGGGCATGCAGGAGGGCTCGGTGACGGTCGCCGGCTCCTCTCGCCCGCTGCCCTCGCCCTTCTTCGTGCTCGCCACCCAGAACCCGATCGAGATGGAAGGGACGTATCCGCTGCCCGAGGCCCAGCTCGACCGATTCCTGTTCAAGCTCCGCGTTCGCTATCCGGCGATCGAGGAGCTGAACGCGATCATCGAGCGGACCACGCAGGTACACCCGGTCGCGGTGGAGCAGGTGATGACCGGCCCCGCGGTGCAGGGCTTCCGTGAGTTGATTCGCGAGGTGCCGCTGGCCACGCACCTCCGCGATCTCGCCTCGACGATCGTGATGGCGACGCATCCCGACTGGGAGGGGTCGCCGGAGATCAGCCGCCGGTTCGTCCGCTACGGCGCCAGCCCGCGCGGCGCCCAGGCCATCGTCCTCGGCGCCAAGGTGATGGCGCTCTCCCAGGGCCGCTACAACGTGAGCGCCGACGACATCCGCGCGCTCAGCGCACCGGCCCTGCGGCATCGCGTGATCCTCAACTTCGAGGGTGAGGCGGAAGCGGTCGACGTCGACAAACTGGTCGCCGAAATCGTCGACAAGGCCCAGGAGCGCATGAGCGCCGGGCGCGAGGCCTTCCTCCGGTGACGGCGGACAGGGGACCGATCCAGCAGACCGAGGCGCTGGCCAGGCTCGCCGAGCGGGTGGCGAGACAGGTGCGCAGGCGGCGCGCCGAATACCACGCGCTGCGCGGGCTGTTGTACGGCGCCGCGGCGGCCGCGCTCGTGCTCCTGTTCAAGACACCGTTCGGATCCCTGGCGCTGCCCATCGCGGGCGGCCTCGTGCTGCTCGGATTGCTGGCCGGTGGGCTCTGGGGACTCTTCCAGCGTGTTCCCCACGAGGACGCGGCCCGTCTGGCCGACGGCGCGTTCGGATTGCAAGATCGGGTGGCCACCGCGCTCGAGTGGGCGCGACGTCCCGATCGGACGCCGCTCGTGGACGCGCTCGTCGCCGACGCCATCGCGCACGTCCAGGCGTTGACGCCGCGACAGATCGTGCGCCGGCGGGTTCCGCGCGAAGTGCGCTGGCTGCCGGTTCCGGTCCTCATCGGCCTCGCGCTCGCGGTCTCGCCGCCGTTGCCGATGCCGTCGGGGCGACTGCCCGACCTCTCGACGTCGACGGATCAGTCGGACACGAAGGAGCGCGGCGAGCTGGCGATGATGGAGCAGGACCGCCGGCTCGTTCCCAAGGACGCGCTCAAGCGTCCGGCCATGGAGGAGCGCGACTTCAATCAGCGCGGCGGCACCGGCGCCTCGCCCACGGCCGGCGATCTCTCCGCGATCTTCAAGGACACCTCGCTCGGCAACCAGCGGCCGGACTTCAACAGCTTTCTGAAGAAGGGCGACGAGCGGCTGAAGCTGCTCGAGCAGGTCGATCGCCTGCCCGACCTTCAATCGGACTTCACGCAGAGCCAGTACAAGATGGTGTTCCGCAAGTCCAAGGCGCTGACCGGCGGCCTGCGCCCCGACCAGATCTCTCCGCAGAGGCTGCGCGAGCTGCTCGAGGAGATGGAGCGGCTCGGCCGCAAGGGCGGCGCCAACTGGAGCGGCGACGCGATGGAAGGGATGGACGCGCTCGAGGGCGGCCAGCCCGACAAGGCGCTCGAGGCGATGGAGAAGGCGCTGAACAAGATGCGCGCGATGGACGAGCAGGGGCGCGGCGGCAAGAACCTGCGCGGCGGTCGCGAGCGCAACTCGGGTCAGCGTGGCGACCGTGGCCGCGGCACCGGCGGTGGACCGGACGAGCAGGACTTCGGTGAAGGCGAAGGCTTCCTGCCCGGCAAGGGCAAGAGCGCCTCGCCCAAGGGCGATGCCAGTCAGCGGCTGCGCGCCAATCCCTACGACGTCGGCGTCGAGGGCGAATCGCGTCAGGGCAAGAAGGACGGCTACGACACCAACATGACCGGCCGCGGCGGCAAGATGGGCTCGCGCCTGAGCTATCTGGGCGTGATCGGCCAATACCGAAAGATGATGGAGGACGCGATCACGCGCGAGCAGGTGCCGCGCGACTATCACACCCAGATCAAGGACTACTTCCAGGCGCTCGACGAGCGATGAGCGTCCCTGCGGCCGAGCGCGAGGTCGTCTTCACCTCGGACTTCCTGGCTCAGCTCGAGCGCCTGACCCTGGCCTCGCGGCGGGCGTTCCGGGGACGCAGCCGGGGCGAGCGGCGCAGCCCGCGCAAGGGGCACAGCGTCGAGTTCTGCGACTACCGGGCCTACGGAGTCGGGGACGATCTGCGCTACGTCGACTGGAACGTCTACGGCCGCCTCGATCGCCTGCACGTCAAGCTCTTCGTCGACGAGGAAGACCTGTGCCTGCACTTGCTCGTCGACGCCTCGCGCTCGATGGACTTCGGCCGCCCGACCAAGCTGAACTACGCGATCCGCCTGGCCGCCGCGCTCGGCTTCGTCGGGCTGGTGAACCTCGAGCGCGTCGGCGTGTCCGTGCTGCGCGAGCGGCTGAGTGAGGGCTGGCCGCCCACGCGCGGGCGCAACCAGTTCCCGGCCCTCATGGACTTTCTGGGGTCGGTCCGGTCCGCGGGCGCGACCGGCCTCAACGACGGGCTCGGTCACTACGCGATGCGCGCGCGCGAGCCCGGGATCGCGGTGCTCATCTCGGATCTCATGGATCCCCTCGGGTTCGAGAGCGGGGTGCGCGCGCTGCTGGAGCGGCGGTTCGAGGTCCACGTCGTCCACCTGCTCGACGCGAGCGAGCTCAATCCGATGCTCGGCGGCGACCTGCGGCTGCAGGACTCGGAGACCGGCGAGATCCGAGAGCTGACGGTGGACGGCGAGGCCATGCGCGCCTACCGGCAGCGCCTGCATCAGTTCCTCGATCGGATCGAGGTGTTCTGCCGGTCCCAGGAGATCGGCTACCGGCGGCTGACCACGGATACGCCACTCGAATCGTTCATGTTGTCGCAGCTTCGCGGCTTGGTGCTCGCATGAGTTTCCTGTCCCCGCTGGCCCTGGCCACCTTCGCGCTGGCCCTGCCGATCGTGCTCCTCTACTTCCTCAAGGTGCGGCGGCGCGAGCAGACCGTGCCGAGCCTGTTGCTGTGGGAGTCGGCGCTCCGCGATCGCGAGGCCTCCGCGTTCTTCCAGCGGTTGCAGCGCGACCCGCTGCTGATCCTCCAGATCCTGGCCCTGCTGGCCCTGGCCCTCGCGCTGGCCCGTCCCACCGCCACCATCATGGGGCAGGGGGCGCGCAAGGTCGTGGTCGTGCTCGACACCTCGGCGTCGATGAAGGCCCGCGACGTGAGCCCGTCGCGCTTCGGCGTCGCCAAGTCGGAAGCGATCGCGCTGGTCAACCGCCTGGGCGAAGGGGCGGAGGTCATGGTGATCGAGACCGGCGTGCAGCCGCGCGTGCTGGTGCCCCTCGGCCGCGATCGCGACCGTGCGGTGGCCGCGATCCGGGCGGCCCAGGCGCGCGATCTGCCCCACCGGATCACCGAGGCGGTGCGCACGGCGCGCGCGCTGGTCGGCACCGATCCGCGGGCGGAGATCCACGTCTTCACCGACGGCTCGTTCACGCTGGCCCAGACGCCCGAGATGACCGACCCGCGGCTGCACTGGATCGGCGTGGGGCAGGGCGGACGCAACGTCGCGATCACCAACCTCGCCGTCCGCAAGACGTACTACGGCTCGTTCGAGTATCAGGCGTTCGTGTCGCTGGTGAACTACACGAAAGACACGGAGACGTTCAGCTTCTCGCTGGAGGTCGACGACAAGTCGATCGCCGAGAAGTCGGTCACGCTGGAGCCGAACGTGCGCCGGTCCGTCGTGCTGCCGTTCAGCCACGGCGGCGGCGGGACCATCACCGCGCGGCTGCAGATCCGCGACGATTTGCCGACCGACAACGTGGCCTACGCCGTGCTGCCGGCGCCGCGCAAGATGTCGGTGCTGCTGGTGAGCCCCGGCAACCTCTTCCTGGAAAAGGTCCTGCGCACGGATCCTCAGGTCACCCTCGAGGTGCGCACCCCGGATCAATACCAGGGCGGGATGGGCGAGGCGGACATCGTGATCATCGACTCGGTGTCGCCGCCCAAGGTCGGGCCCGGGCGCTTCGTGTTCGTGAACGGGGTGCCGGCGGACGTTCCCATCGAGACGCTGGGCCGCATCGAGCGCCCGGTCATCATGGACTGGGATCGCGCGCACCCGGTCATGCGCCACGTCGAGTTCGCCAAGGTGACGATCGAGGACGCGCTCCGCATCCGGCCTCTGGCCGCGGGGCGGCCCTTGGTGGAAGCGGTCGGCGGGCCCTTGATCTACGCGCTGGAGGAGACCGACCGCAAGGCCATCTTCATCGGCTTCGACCTGTTCAAGACGGACTTCCCGCTGCGGGTGGCCTTCCCGTTGATCCTCTCGAACGGCCTGCGCTGGCTGCATCCGGCCGGCGTCGATCAGGCGAGCCTCTCGCTCACCACCGGCCAGCCGATCCTGATTCCCGCCGAGCACGGGGTCAACTCGGTGACGGTGACGACGCCCAGCGGCCGCGCGGTCAAGGGACAGGTCACGCGCGGCGTCGTGAGCTTCACCGAGACCGACGAGGTCGGCCTCTACACGCTGACCACCTCCCGCGGGCAGATGAAGGTGGCGGTGAACCTCACCGACGCCGAGGAGTCGAACCTGGTTCCGCGCCCGCTGCCGCCCCCGACGCCGAGCGCGTCGGTCGCGACGGCGCCGGTGCCGGTCCAGCGCGAGCTGTGGCAGCTCTTCGTGCTGGCCGCGCTGATTCTCCTCGCGCTGGAAGGGCTGCTCTACTGGCGACGCCAGAGCGCGGGGCGCCTGAGCCTGCCCGCGATGCGGGGCGATCGCTGGGCGCTGGCCGTCCGCGGCGCGCTGATCGTCGTGCTGTGCCTGACGCTCTTCCGGCCGACCATGCCGCGCTGGGTGGACCGGCTCAACGTCGTGTTCCTGCTCGATCATTCCGACAGCGTGAGCCTGGCCGCGCGCGAGCGGTCCTATCGCTTCGCGGCCGAGGCCGTGAAGCACGAGAAGGCGTCCGATCGTCACAGCGTGATCGTGTTCGGTGAGCAGCCGGTCGTGGACCAGCCGTTGACCGGCAAGGGCCAGCTCGAGCGGCCCAAGTCGCAGGTGGCCGCCCGCGGCACGAACCTCTTCCAGGCCATCCAGCTCGCGCTCGCCACGCTGCCGCCCGGTCAGGCCAACCGCATCGTGCTGCTGACCGACGGCCGCCAGACGGCGGGCAACGGCTTGTCCGCCGCGCAATCGGCGAAGGACGGCGGAGCCGACATCTTCTACGTGGCGGCGCCGCTCACCTTCTCCCAGGAGGTCGCGGCCGAGGCGATGGTGCTGCCGCAGGAAGTCAAGTTCGGTGAGCCGTTCCAGGCCAAGGTCGTGACGTGGAGCCTCAAGGACACCGAGGGGCGGCTGTCGCTCTTCCGCAACGGCGAGTTCCTCGGGGCCCAGGTGGTCCGGCTGAGCGCGGGCAAGAACGTGTTCAGCTATCGCCAGTCGCTGGAGACCAGCGGCATCCACGTGTACCAGGCGGCGCTGGAGGTCGAGGGCGACACCATCGAGGACAACAACCGCGCGGTGGGCTCGATCGTGGTGCGCGGCCGGCCACAGGTGTTGATCGCCGACAAGGACAAGAGTCACGCCCAGTCGCTGGCCGGGGCGCTGCGCTCGCAGAACATCGAGGTCTCGGTGGTCGAGCCGTCGGGCGTGCCCAAGGACGTGGCCGGGCTTCAGAAGTACGACGGGGTGATCCTGTCCAACGTCTCCTCGTTGAAGCTCACCAAGGTCCAGATGGAGCAGATCCGCGATTACGTCCGCGACCACGGCGGCGGGCTCATCATGGTCGGCGGCGAGGAGAGCTTCGGGCTGGGCGGCTACTACCGGACCCCGATCGAGGAAGCGCTGCCCGTGACCATGGAAGTCAAGCAGAAGGTCGAGATCCCGAGCCTGGCCGTCGTGCTCTCGATCGACCGCTCGGGCTCGATGGCCATGTCGACCGACGAGAAGGTGACCAAGCTCGACCTCGCCAAGGAGGCCGCCCACCTCGTCGTCGACCTGCTCGACGACCGCAACGAGGTCGCGGTCATGAGCTGGGACACCGAGTTCCTGTGGGACGTCCCCATCCGCGCGGCCAAGGACAAGGGCGCCATCCATCACGCCATCGCCACCATCAAGGCCGGAGGAGGCACCGATGGGTATCCAGCGCTGAAGGAGTCGTACTCGGTGCTGTTCGAGCGCCCGGCCCTCCTCAAGCACGTCATCTTCCTCTCCGACGGCCAGATGACGCGCGGCGATTTCCAGGGTCTCCTGCGGCGCATGGCCAAGGACAAGATCACGGTGTCGACGGTGGCCATCGGCAAGGACGCCGATCTGCAGCTCATGGTGGACGTCGCCAAGTGGGGCCGGGGTCGCTTCTACTACACCGAGGACTCGCAGACGATCCCCCGCATCTTCACGCTGGAGACCCAGCTCGCCTCGAAGGCGTCGATCGTCGAGCAGCCCTTCCGGCCCCAGCTCACCGCGCCCCAGCACGAGGCCATGCAGGACCTCGACTGGAAGGCGGCGCCGCCGCTCGGCGGCTACGTGGCGACCACGCTGAAGAGCACCGCGGACCTCGTGCTGATGAGCCACCAGGAGGATCCCGTGCTCGCCACCTGGCGGTACGGGCTCGGCCGCACGGCCGCGTTCACGTCGGACGCCAAGGCCAAGTGGGGCGTGCTGTGGCTGCGCTGGCGCGAGTTCAACAAGTTTTGGGCGCAGCTCACCCGGTGGACGCTGCGGACGGGCTCGCGCAGCGACACCGTGGCCATGGTCGAGCGCCACGACAACGTGGGCGAGGTCGTGGTGGACGCCATCGACGGCAAAGGGGAGTTCATCAACTTCCTCGACTCGCAGGTGGGCGTGGTGGCGCCGAACCGCGAGCGGACGGTGATCGATCTCGAGCAGGTCGCTCCCGGCCGCTATCGGGGCCGGTTCCCCGCGCCGCAAGAGGGCGTCTACCTGGTGGGCATGGCCCAGCGACGCAACGAGCGCGTTGTCGGCTCGCAGCTTGCGGGACTGGTGGTACCGTACGCTGAGGAGTTGCGCGACCTCGGGGTGGACGAGACGGGGCTGCGCGAGATGTCGGAGCTCACGGGGGGCGGTCCTCTCAACGATCCCCGCGAAGCGTTCCTCAAGCTCCGGCGCCAGTCGCGGATCGCGGTCGAGATCTGGCCGTGGTTGGTCGGGCTGGTCGCGGTGCTGCTGGTGCCGGACATCGCGCTTCGGCGCGTCGGGCCGGCGGCGTTCAGCTGGGTGACCCGCCTGGGGCGGCGGCGGGACGACGACGGCAACGTTCCGGGATGAAACGGGAGGAGCGAAAGGCATGCGTGACGGCCAACGGCGCGTGAGGCTGGTGGCGCTCGTCGTATCCGTGCTGGCCCTGGCCCTCGCGGCGCCCGGCGACGCGGCGGTCAAGCCCCGGCTCGTGCTCGTGCTGCCGTTCGACGCGTCCGCTCTGCCCGCCGACGACCGCTGGATGGGCGAGGGCGTCGCGCAGATCATCAGCCTCGGCCTGGCCCAGCATTCCGCGTTCAACCAGCTCGATCCCACGCGCTTGCCCGGCCTCGGCCACGCCGACGTCTGGGGACCACAATTGGTGCTCCAGACGACCCGGAACGTCCGGGCCGACGCCGCGATCTTCGGGGAGATCACGCGGAAGGGAGGAGAGCTGACCATCCGCCCGCGGCTCCACGAGATCAAGGGGACCGGCGCCGACACGATGGCGCTCGAGCCGATCACGGTTCCCGACGGAGAGCTGCTCGCCCGCCTGGCCAGCATGCCCGTGGCCTACGCCCGGACCATGAAGGTGACCCTCACCGACGCCGAGGCGGCGCGGATGGAGAAGGCCGCGCGGCCGACCCGGTCACTGAAGGCCTTCGAGCTGTTCTCGCTGGCCCAGAGCGCGGCGCGCCACGGTGGCCAGGAGGCCTACGAGCGCGCGGCGGACCTGCTCGCCCGCGCGGTGGAGACCGACGCGAACTTCGTGGTCGCCCAGTACACGCTCGGCACCGTCCACCAGGCCCTCGGCAACCGCTGGAAGGCCGCCGCGCAATTTCGCGCGTCGACCCAGCTCGACCCGAACTATCCCGAGCCGTACAAGGCGCTCGGCGACCTGTTCCTGGCCCAGCCCCGCCGCCTGTTCGATCAGGCCATCGAGGCGTACGGCAAGGCCATCGATCTGCGCCCGTTCCTGGCCGACGCTCACGTGGGGCTGGGAGACGCGAAGGCGGCCAAGGGCGACACCGACGGCGCCATCGTCGCCTACCAGAAGGCGCTCGGGCTCAATCCCGTCAACCCGCGCGTTCACATGAGTCTCGGCAAGATCTACTACTCCGAGAAGGGCCTCTATTACGAGGCCGTCAACGCCTACAGGAAGGCCATCGACTTCGATCCCACCTCGGTCGAGGCGCGGATGGGGCTCGGGGAGGTCTACGAGGACAAGGGCCTCTACAAGGAGGCGATCGAGGAATACCGGAAGGTGGTCGAGCTGGACGGCAAGCACACCGGCGCCATGTACAACCTCGCGGTGGTCTACGAGCGGGTGGACCCGAAGGAGGCGATGGCTCAGTGGGAGAAATACATCGCACTGGCCTCGCAACTGCCGTCCGAAAAAGATTGGGTGGACGTCGCCCGGCAGCACCTGCGCAAGCTGAAGAGTCAGATCAAGGACTAGCGGAGCCTCGCCTGAACGATCTCAGGAAGGACCCGACGCGGGGACAGTGGGTCCTGGTTCGTCCCAAGCCCCAGCCGCTGCCCCAGGGCGACTGCCCCTTCTGTCCGGGTGCCGAGAGCGCCTCGGGGCCGGAAATCGCGGCGTACCGAAAGGAAGGGTCGGCGGCGAACACGCCCGGGTGGAGCGTCCGCGTGGTCCCCGAGCCCGACCCGTACTTCCGGATCGAGGACGAGCTCGTGCGGGAGGGGGTCGGGATGTTCGACAAGATCAGCCCGCGCGGAGCCAGCGAGGTGATCGTCGAATCGCCCCGTCACGACGACACCCTGGCCACGATGGATCCGGAGCAGATCGAGTCGGTGCTCTGGATGTATCGCGATCGCCTGCTCGACCTCAAGCGCGACGGCCAGATCCGGGACATCCTGGTCTCGCGCCGCCACCGCAAGCCTGGGGTGGCCCCGCATCATCCGTACTCGCGGGTGACCGCGATCCCCATCGTCTTCGACGAGACCCGCCGCGAGCTGCGCGAGGCCCGCGAGTACTACCAGTACAAGCGCCGCTGCCTCTACTGCGACATGCTGCGGCAGGAGATCGGGGCCGAGGAGCGAATCGCGCGGATCACCCCGTCGTTCGTCGCGCTGGTGCCCTATGCCCCCCGCGGGACCCTGGAGACGTGGATCCTGCCCCGCCGTCACGGGTGCGCGTTCGAGGAGTCGCTCACCCCGGAGACGGCCCCCGACCTGGCCCGTCTGATCTCCGGGTACTTCCGGATCCTGGCCGAGAGGTTTGGTGACCCGGGCTACGAGCTGGACCTGCACACCGCCCCGAACCTCCGCTCCCGCATCCTCCAGGGTGAGTGGACCACGATCCGCGACGACTACCACTGGCACCTGGAGCTGGTCGGTCAGCCCGAGCGCGCCAACCGGATCGGCGGCATCCTCGTCACCGAGATCTCGCCGGAACAGACGGCCGCCCAGCTGCGCGAAGCCTGGAAGACCATCGACGGCAGCTGACCGGACGCGTCCGTCGGACTTGACCCCGGCGCCGGCAAGTGCCAAAATACGACCAATTCGGTCGCCGATTGAAACGATCGCCATGTCCTGGGAGGCTCGAGAATGCTGAGATTTACCAAGCGAGCGGACTACGGTCTGATGGCGATCCATTACATCGCGGTCCAGGAGGAGCTCGGCGCGGTCAGCGCCAAGCGCATCGCCGAGGAATTCGCGATCCCGCCCGAGCTGCTGGCGAAGATCCTTCAGCGGCTGGCGCGGGAGCGGCTGATCGTCAGCCAGAACGGTCCGCGCGGGGGGTACGTGCTGGCCCGGCGGCCGATCGAGATCACGGTCGGGCAGGTCGTCAGGGCGCTCGAAGGGCCAATCAATATCGTCGAGTGTCTCGACGAGGACAGCGATTGTCCGCAGATGGCGCGCTGCAACCTCCGGCGGCCCGTGCAGAAAATACAGGCGGCGATCAGTCAGCTGCTGGACGGGATGACGCTGGCCGAGCTGGCCGGCGCCGACGTCCCCGAGCTGATGACGATCAAGGCGTGACGGACGGCGTGAACAGGAGACAGAGCTGATGGCCCTGAAGTTCCCGATTTTCATGGACTCGCAGTCGACGACCCCCGCCGATCCTCGGGTGGTCGAGGCGATGCTGCCGTACTTCACCGAAAAGTTCGGCCACCCGGCCAGCCGCAATCACCCCTTCGGATGGGAGGCTGAGGGCGCCATCGACGTCGCGCGCGAGCGGATCGCCAAGCTGATCGGGGCGCGGGACCCCAAGGAGCTGATCTTCACGTCGGGGGGGACGGAGTCGATCAACCTCGCGCTCAAGGGCGTGGCCGAGATGTACAAGGAAAAGGGTACGCACCTGGTGACGACCGCCATCGAGCAGCGGGCCACGCTGGACACCTGCAAACGGCTCGAGCGCCACGGCTTCAGCGTGACCTACGTCCCCGTGCGGCCCGACGGCCTCGTCGAGGTGGAGGCCATCGAGAGCGCGCTGACCGACAAGACGATCCTGGTCTCGGTCATGTTCGCCAACAACGAGGTCGGCACCATCCAGGACATGGCGGCGATCGGCAAGCTCGCCAAGGCCCGCGGCATCCTGTTCCACGCCGACGCCACCCAGGCGGTGGGCAAGATTCCCGTCGACGTCGAGGCGATGGGCATCGACCTGCTCTCGTGCACCGCCCACCTGATGTACGGGCCCAAGGGCGTGGGCGCGCTCTACGTCCGGCGCAAGGCGCCCCGCGTGCGCCTGGCCCCGATGATCGACGGCGGCGGTCACGAGCGCGGCATGCGCTCGGGCACGCTGCCGGTGCCGCTGATCGTCGGCTTCGGCCGCGCCGCGGAGATCTGCGCCCAGGTGATGCCGGAGGAGAGCGCGCGGCTCCGCACGCTTCGCGACCGACTCCAGGATGCGATCCTGGGCAGCGTCGAGGACGCGTATCTCAACGGACACCCGGAGCGTCGCCTCCCCCACAACCTCAACATCTCCTTCGCCTACGTCGAGGGCGAATCGGTCCTGATGGGAGTCAACAAGGAAACCGCGCTCAGCTCGGGCTCGGCCTGCACGTCGTCCACGCTGGAGCCGTCGTACGTCATCGCCGCGCTCGGCGCGAGCACGGAGCTGGCCCACTCCTCGATCCGGTTCAGCCTGCACCGGTTCAACACCGAGGAAGAGGTCGAGTTCGTGGCCCGGCGGACGATCGAGGTGATCAAGCGTCTCCGAGACATGTCGCCGCTGTACGAGCTGGCCAAGGAAGGCGTGGATCTGAAGTCCATCCAGTGGAAGGCTGAGTAAGGTAAGGGGGGCGGACGATGGCCTACAGCGAGAAGGTAGTCGACCACTACAACAACCCGCGCAACGTCGGGTCCTTTCCCAAGGACGCGCTGGGCGTGGGGACCGGGCTCGTGGGCGCGCCGGAGTGCGGCGACGTCATGAAGCTCCAGATCAAGGTGAATCTGGAAACGGGCGTCATCGAGGACGCGAAGTTCAAGACCTTCGGCTGCGGGAGCGCCATCGCCTCGTCGAGCCTGGCCACCGAGTGGCTGAAGGGCAAGACCGTGGACGAGGCCGGCAAGATCAAGAATACCGACATCGTCAACGAGCTGAAGCTGCCGCCGGTCAAGATCCATTGCTCGGTCCTGGCCGAGGACGCGATCAAGGCCGCGCTGGCCGATTACAAAGAAAAGCACGCCGGGGCTACGGCGTCGGCGGAAAAGTAAGCGTGGACTCGAGGAGCGCCGCGGCTTTGCCGGGGCGCGACGAGCGCAAGGGGGGCTTGGGGGGCCCGTGGCTCGGCCCCCCATGCGGTTAAAGGAGAGGTCATGGCACTGGCACTGTCGGAAAACGCCGCCCAGCAGGTGAAAGAGCTCAAGCAGACCCAGAACCTGCCCGAGAACGCGTTCCTCAGGATGGGCGTGAAGGGCGGGGGCTGCTCGGGCATGTCGTACTCGCTGGAGTTCGACACCGAGATGGGACCGCACGACCGCGAGTTCGAGCTCGAGGGCATCAAGGTCGTCTGCGACAAGAAGAGCTACCTCTATCTGAACGGCACCACGCTCGACTACGTGCGCCAGGGCCTCACGGGCGGCTTCACGTTCGTGAACCCGAACGCGAAATCGAGCTGCGGCTGCGGCACGTCGTTTTCTGCTTGAGATGGGGGGCCTAGCCTCGGGCCCCCCAAGCCCGATGTCGATCATTGAAGGGCTCGGCTCCTCGCCCGAGCGCGACTCACCTCGCACTGCCGCCGCTCGGGGCGCCCCGGCAAAGCCGTGGCACCCCTCGAAACACTGACAAGGCGTCAGTACCCATGAACCACTTCGAGGTGTTCGGACTCCCGCGACGGCTGCACATCGATGGGGCGGAGCTGCAAAGGCGGTTCTACGAGCTGTCGCGCCGCTACCATCCCGACTTCCACCACGCGGCGTCGCCCGAGGCGCAGGCGCAGGCCCTCGAGGCCTCGGCGCGGCTCAACGCGGCCTACCGGGCGCTCCGCGATCCCATCGCGCGTGTCGAATATCTGGTGAGGCTCGAGGAGGGGCGCGAGACGCGAGAAGGGGCGACGGTCAAGCCCCAGGCCCCTCCGGAGCTGCTCGCCGAGATGTTCGAGATCCAGGAGGCGCTGGCCGAGGCCAAGACCGGCACGCTCGACGACGCCACCCGGCAGACGCTCCGTGAGCAGCGCGACCGGTTGCGGGAGCGGCAGGCGGCTGAAGAGGCGCGCCTGGTCGGCCCGCTGAGCCGCGCGTGGGATGCCGGCGAAACGTCCGAGCGGGCCGCGGCCCTCCGCGCGTTCAAGGAATCGCTGGCCACGCGCGCGTACCTGCGAACCGTCATCGGCGATCTCGACGAAGCTCTCACGGACGCCATGGCCTCCGAAGCCCCTCCCGCGCGATGAGCGAGCGCATCGTCGGCATCGATCTCGGAACCACCAATAGTCTGGTCGGCTACGTCGACGAGCGCACCGGACTGCCGCGGGTGATCCCGGACGCCGAGGGACACGCCCTGCTTCCCTCGATCGTGAGCTTCACGCCCGCGGGCGTCCTCGTCGGCGAGGCGGCGCGGCGCCAGCTCGTGCGCCAGCCCGCGTCCACCGTGTACTCGGTGAAGCGCTTCATGGGCCGCGGCTACGAGGACGTGAAGGACGAGCTGTGCTACTTCCCGTTCCGCGTGTGCGAGGGCGAGGGCACGGTGCGACTCGGGGTCGGCGACCGCGAGGTCACGCCTCCCGAAGTGTCGGCGGTCATCCTCAGGTCGCTGCGCGAGCGGGCCGAGGCGCACTTCGGCGAGCCCATCGAGAAGGCCGTCGTCACCGTGCCCGCGTACTTCAACGACGGCCAGCGGCAGGCCACGCGCGACGCCGGACGGATCGCCGGACTCGACGTCGTCCGGATCGTGAACGAGCCGACCGCCGCGTCGCTGGCCTACGGTCTCCAGAAGCTCCACGAGGGTGTGATCGCGGTGTACGACCTCGGCGGCGGGACGTTCGACATTTCCATCCTGCGCGTGCGGGACGGGATCTTCGAGGTGCTCGCCACCAACGGCAACACCCGTCTCGGCGGCGACGACTTCGATCGCGCGATGGTGATCTGGCTGCTCGAGGACATCCGCGAGCGTCACGGCGTCTACCTCGGTCAGGACGCCGAAGCGATGCAGGAGCTGCGGCTGGCCGCGGAGGCCGCCAAGATCCGGCTGTCGGGCGAGGAGCGCACGCGGCTGACCCTGCCGTTCGAGGGGTTCACGTATCACCGCGACGTCGCGCGCGCCGACGTCGAGACGCTGATCGGTCCGCTGGTGGAGCGGACGCTGGCGCCGTGCCGGGCCGCGCTCGCCGACGCCGGGCTCGAGGCCTCGGACATCGACCACGTGGTGCTCGTGGGCGGGTCCACGCGGGTGCCGCTCGTGCGCCGCCGGGTCGAGGGACTCTTCGGCAAGACCGCGCACAGCCAGATCAACCCCGACGAGGTCGTGGCCCTCGGGGCCGCCGTGCAGGGAAGCATCCTGGGGGGCGGGATCACCGACATGCTGTTGCTCGACGTCACCCCGCTCTCGCTCGGGATCGAGACGCTGGGCGGCGTGGTCAGCGTCTTGATCTCGCGGAACACCACGATCCCGACCAGCGCCCGCGAGATGTTCACGACCTCGGTGGACGGGCAGACCGTCGTCGACATGCACGTGCTCCAGGGCGAGCGCGAGCTGGTCAAGGATTGCCGCTCGCTGGCCCGCTTCGAGCTGCGCGGCATCGATCCCATGCCGGCCGGCATGCCGAAGATCGAGGTCACGTTCCTCATCGACGCCAACGGGATCCTTCAGGTGACCGCGCGGGAGCAGCGGACCGACAAGGCCGCCTCCATCGAGGTCCGCCCGACGTACGGGCTCTCCGAGACCGACGTCGAGCGCATGGTCGAAGAGTCGTTCGAGCACGCCGAGGCCGACGTGGAGGCGCGGATGCTCATCGAGGCGCGCAACGAGGCCTATACGGTGTTGACCCACGTCCGCCGCGCCCTCGGCCAGGGCGGCGCGCTGGTCTCGGGCGAGGAGCGCGCTCGGATCGAAGCCGCGGTCGCCGAACTGGAACGAGCCCGCGCTGGCGAGGCTCGCGACGCGATTCGTGACCTGACCTCCGATCTCAACCGGGCCACCGAGCACCTGGCCGAGTTGATGATGGACGCGGCGCTGCGCGGCGCGCTCGAGAGCCGCCGCGCCGAGGATCTCTGACCGTGGCCGTGCACCGGGTGACCTTTCTGCCCCTGGGCAAGACCGTCGAGGTCGACGACGCGAAGTACCCGCTGGCCGACCACGGCAAGCCGGGCTCGCTGCTCGACATCGCGCTCGCCCACGACATCCGGCTCGAGCACAACTGCGGCGGGAGCTGCGCGTGCACGACCTGCCACGTGATCGTGAAGGAAGGCGAGGCGAACCTCTCCGAGATGGAGCCCGACGAGGAGGACCGGCTCGACATGGCCGAGGGCTTGACGATTCACTCCCGTCTCGGCTGCCAGTGCGTGGTGCGGGGCGACGTGGTGGTGGAGATTCCCCAATGACCATGGGCTGGCGGGACGCCGAGGACATCGGGATCGCGCTGTCGGAGCTCCACCCGGACACCGATCCGCTGACCGTCCGCTTCACCGATCTTCACCGGTTCGTGACCGAGCTGCCGGGCTTCAGCGACGACCCCAAGGCGTCGAACGAGAAGGTCCTCGAGGCCATCCAGATGGCGTGGCTCGACGAGTATCGAAACCGGTGACGTCTCTGGCGGCGCGCGCGCTACCAGGTGACGACGCGATCGGCGGCGAAGATCTGCTCGAGGAGCTGGTCGTAGCTCCAGTCGGCCGGCACGCGGTGGACGGCGGCCGCGCTCGGCAGCGGCGGGTCGATCGGGCGCTCGGAGAGGAGCGCGATCATCACCTCGTCGCCGGCGTCCAGGTCCTGGCGGATGACCGTCGCGGCCAGCGGCGCGCCGCGGGGCAGGAGATGGAGCACGCGGGCCATCAGAACACCAGCGCCCGCCGAGCGTTGCGCACGAGGGCGGCGATCTCGTCGGCCGTCACCGGGATGACCTCGTGGCCGTCCTCGTTCCAGTCGTCGGCGGGGATCGCGGTGGCCTCGACGTGGAACGGGATCCCGAGGGTCTGTAGGCTGGCCCGGAACTTCGCCACGTCGTCGCCGTCGACCAGCTCGTCGGTGTCGGCGTCGAGCAGGTGGGCGGCGGGCCCCGCGAGCACGAACGTTACCGCGTTCTCCCCCGCCACGATGCCGACCCCGATGCGCATGGCCTCGAAGGCGCGATGGGATTGGCGCGGGTCGATGGAGATGAGGACGACGACCGGCGCTGGCTCCGTCACGACCCGGGCCGGCTCAGTTGAGGGCGACGAAGCGGTCGGTGGCGTTGATCAGGTCGGTCAGCACGACCAGCCCGCAGTAGGTGATCGCCGGATCGTCCTCGAGGGGGATGCGCCGCTTCTGGCAGCCGTAGGCGCACACGAAGAGCTTGGCGCCCCGGCCGGGCAGGGCACGGAGCCGCGGGTCGGCGAGGGCGCGCACGCCGTCGTCGATGAGATACAGATAGAGATCGGCGCCCCGCGAGAGCGCCGCTTCGCCGAGCCCGATCGCGGTCTCGAGGTTGGGATGCTCGGGAGACGTGGAGAGCAGGATGCCCAGTTTTTTCTTGGCGATCGCCATCGCGTGGCGAGGCTAACATCGCGATGGAAGGGGAGCAAGCGATGAGGAGGACCGTGTACCTGGATCACAACGCCTCGACGCCCGTGCACCCCGAGGTGCTGGCGGCGATGCTGCCGTTCTTCGGCGAAGTCTACGGCAATCCGTCGAGCGTCCACGGCTTCGGTCGGGCCGCGCGCGACGCCGTCGACGACGCGCGCGCCACCATCGCGCGCTTCCTGGGCAGCCGTCCGGACGAAGTCGTGTTCACGTCGGGCGGCACCGAGTCCGACAATTTCGGGGTCAAGGGCCTGGCCCTGGCCCGCGGCGCCGGCCACGTGATCACCTCGCGGATCGAGCACCACGCGGTCCTGCGCACGTGCGAGGCCCTGGAGGGCCAGGGCTTCGAGGTCACCTATCTGTCGGTCGACGACCAGGGCCGGCTCGATCCCGACGACGTCAAGCGCGCGCTCCGACGGGACACGCTGGCCATCAGCGTGATGCACGCCAACAGCGAGGTGGGGACCATCCAGCCCATCGCCGAGATCGGTGCCATCGCGCGTGAGCACGGGGTGCCCCTGCACGTCGACGCGGTGCAGACGTTCGGCAAGATTCCCATCGACGTCGAGGCCATGGGCATCGACCTCCTGTCGTTCTCCGGCCACAAGATCTACGGCCCCAAGGGCGCGGCCGGGCTCTACGTCCGGCGCGGCACCAAGATGGTCGCGGTCCAGCACGGCGGCGAGCACGAGCGGCGGCGCCGGGCGGGGACCGAGAACGTGCCCGGGATCGTGGGCCTGGCCGCGGCCGTGGAGATCCGCTCGCGCGAGATGGGTGGGGAAGCCGAGCGGCTCTCGGCGCTGCGCGATCGGCTGTGGGACGGCATCCGCGGGCGGATTCCCGAGACCCGCCTCAACGGCGCCAAGGTCGCGCGGCTGCCCGGCACCGCCAACGTGGTGTTCCGTCACGTCGAGTCCGAGTCCATCGTGCTGGGGCTCGATCTCAAGGGGATCGCGGTCTCGGCCGGCTCGGCGTGCACGGCGGGCAACGTCGAGCCCTCGTACGTGCTGGTCGCGATGGGCATTCCCGTCGACTGGGCCATGGGTGCCGTCCGCTTCTCGCTGGGCCGCTCCACCACCGCCGAGGACGTCGACTACGTGGTGGAGGCCATCGAGCCCCTCGTGGCCAAGCTTCGCCTCGCGTCTCCCTCCAGAACGCCGGTGACGACGTGAGATACAGCCCGACGCTCGTCGACCACTTCCTCAACCCGCGCAACGCCGGCCTCATGCGCGACGCCGACGGGGTGGGCGAGGACGAGTACGCGGGCTGCGGCGACCTCACCCGCGTCTTCCTGCGGGTGCGGGCGGGACGGGCGGCCGAGGTGCGGTTTCAGACCTACGGGTGCGGACCGACCATCGCCGCCGCCAGCGCGACCAGCGAGCTCGCCCGCGGGCGGACCGTAGAAGATCTGGTCACCCTCAAGCCCGAGGACGTCGAGACCGCGCTCGGAGGCTTGCCGGACGACCGGCGGCACGCGGCCGACGTGGCGGCGGGCGCGCTGCGCAACGCCGCCCTCGACTATCTCCGTCGGCGCGACGGGGGCGAGGCCGGGAGGCCCGGCCGTGTTTGACGCGATCCGCGACGACGTCCGCGTGGTGCGCGAGCGGGATCCCGCCGCGCGGTCGACGCTCGAAGTCCTGCTGTGCTATCCGGGCGTCCACGCGCTCGCCATGCACCGTGTGGCCCACCGGCTCTGGCGCGCGGGCTGGCCGACCCTCGCCCGCTGGCTCTCTCACGTCTCGCGGTTCCTCACCGGCATCGAGATCCATCCCGCCGCGCGTCTGGGGCGCGGCCTCTTCATCGATCACGGGATGGGGCTCGTCATCGGCGAGACCACGGAGGTCGGGTCCAACGTCACCCTGCTCCAGGGGGTGACCCTCGGCGGCACCAGCCTCCGGCGGGAAAAGCGACATCCCACCCTCGGCGAGGGCGTGGTGGTGGGCACGGGCGCCGCGGTGCTCGGCGCCATCACGATCGGCGAGGGCAGCCGGATCGGCGCCGGCTCCGTCGTGGTGCGCGACGTCCCGCCGAATTCCGTGGTCGTGGGCGTGCCGGGCAGGATCACCTATCGGGACGGCCAGCGGGTGACCGGCGAGATCGACATGAACCAGACCGACCTGCCCGACCCGGTGGCCAAGGCCATCGAGCATCTCCTCGACCGCATCCGAACGCTCGAGGGCGAGGTCGAGGCCCTGCGCAAGGCGGCGGAGGTCCGGGTCGATCCGTGATCTCACGGGAGCAGGCGTGGGCGATCCTCACGGAGTTCACGTCGGGCGACGGGCTGCGCAAGCACGCCCGCGCGGTCGAGGCGTCGATGCGCGCGTACGCCGCTCGCTACGGCGAGGACGTCGAGACCTGGGGCATCGCGGGCATGCTCCACGATTTCGACTACGAGATGCATCCGCGCGCGCCCGCCCATCCCACCAAGGGCGCCGAGATCCTGCTCGCGCGCGGCGTCCCCGAGCCGATCGTCTACGCGATCCTGGCCCACGCGGACTATTCGGGGATGCCACGGATCTCGCGCCTCGACCGCGCGCTCTACGCCTGCGACGAGCTCTCCGGGTTCGTCCACGCCTGCGCGCTCGTGCGTCCCGGCCGCGCGATCGTCGGGCTCGAGCCGGCGTCGGTGCGCAAGAAGCTCCGCGACAAGGCCTTCGCGCGGACCGTCAACCGCGACGACGTCTACCGCGGGGCCGAGGAGCTGGGCGTGGACCTCGACGAGCACATCGCGTTCGTCGTCGCCGCGCTGACCGGCGTGGCCGCCGACATCGGCCTGAGCGCCCGCGCGCCGTCCTAGAGCCACGGAGCCACACCCTTCTTGGACAGGCCACCCACGGTTCACGGCGGCTCCGGCGCTCCCGCTACAGTCACCATCACCCACGTCGACATGGACGCGTTCTACGCGTCGGTCGAACAACGCGACCGACCCGATCTGCGCGGGCGGCCCGTGATCGTGGGGGCGAGTCCGGGTGGACGCGGGGTCGTGTCCGCCGCGTCCTACGAAGCCCGCACCTTCGGCGTCCGCTCGGCGATGCCGATCAGCCGCGCGGTGCGGCTGTGCCCGCAGGGCGTGTATCTGCCGGTCGACATGGACAAGTACCAGCGAGTCTCCACCGAGATCATGGCGATCCTCCGCGAGTTCTCGCCGCTGGTCGAGCCGCTGTCCGTGGACGAAGCGTTCCTCGATCTCGCCGGGACGGAGGCGCTCTTCGGGCCGCCCGCCGAGACCGTTCGCGCGATCAAGACCCGCATCCGCGCCGAGACCGGTCTCACCGCTTCCGCGGGACTCGCCGCCAACAAGTTCGTGGCCAAGGTGGCCTCGGATCTCCGCAAGCCCGACGGCCTCGTGATCGTGCCGCCCGGGACCGAGGCCGGCTTCCTGGCGCCCTTGCCCGTCGAGCGCGTCTGGGGCGTGGGGCGCGTGCTCGCGGAGGCGCTGGCCGGCATGGGCATCGCGACCATCGGTCAGCTGCAGGGGATTCCCGCCTCCACGCTCGAGCGGCGCTTCGGCGAGCACGGCCGGCATCTCCACGAGCTGGCGTTCGGTCGCGACGATCGTGCGGTCGAGCCGTCCACGGCCGCGAAGTCGATCGGCGCCGAGACCACGTTCGGCGTCGACTGCCGGGACCCGGAACAGATCCGGCGGACGCTGCGACGACACGCCGAGCGGGTCGCCCGTCAGCTGCGCGAGGAGCGGTTGGCGGCGGCGCGCGTGACGCTCAAGCTCCGCTACGCCGACTTCCGCACGCTGACCCGCAGTCACACCGGCGATCCCACCCGCGACGGGCTCGAGCTGTATCGGCGGGCCCTCACGCTGCTGGATCGCGAAGCCGTGAGAGAGCCCGTCCGACTCATCGGGCTCTCGGCGTCCGGTCTCGGGCCGGGGGAGCAGGGCCAGCTTCCGCTCCTCGATCCCGGCGCGGTGCGTCGCGACCGCCTGGGACCCGTCGTCGATCGGCTCACCGAGCGCTTCGGCGAGGGCACGCTCAGGCCGGCCTCGCTGTTGCCCCGACGGTCCGGCCGGGAGTGAGCGGCCGCTCGCCGTCGCGACCTTCGAGCCGCCTCGGCGCCGACGTATAATGACGCCACCATGACGACACCGATCGCCTACGACAAGCTCGCGCGGGAAGAGCGCTTCGTCCGCATGCGCGCGCGGGACGTCGCCGCCCGGCGGGTGGAGCAGGGCCTCCCGGCCTTCCCCGACCTCACGAGCCAGGAGTCGATCCGGGAGCGCGTCCACGGCATCCTGGTCGGCGAGCTGCAGGCCATGGAAGGAGCCGGGCGCTCGGTCTGCGATTTCCCCGACGCGCCCTGGGAGTTCACGATGGACATGGCGCGCCAGGTCTGGGACGAGTCGCGCCACGTCGAGATCTACCTCGGGCTGCTCGATCACCTCGGCGGGTTCGTCGGCGAGTACCCGGAGTCGACCATCCTCTGGCGCTGCGCGTGCGCGGAGGACGCGGCGGCCCGCGTGGCCGGGGTCAACCGCGGGCTCGAAGGACTGGCCTGCGACGTCTTCAACCAGCTCATCCGCATCGCGGCCCGGATCGGCGACCCCATCGTCGAGCGCGCGGTCGACTACGTGCTCGCCGACGAGATCACCCACGTGCGCATGGGCTCCCGCTGGCTCAACGAGCTGACACGGGGCGACCCCGAGCGCCGCCGGCGGGCCATCGAATTCCAGGAGAGCATCGACGAGCGCTTCAACCTGGGCGGCGTCCGCAAGGACGGCGGGCCCGACGAAATCGGGATCTCGATCGCTCGCGACGCCCGCCGCCTCGCCGGGTTCACCGACGAGGAAATCGAGCAGCTCGTCCGCAGCACCCAGCGCTCGCTCGCGTACTGATGACCGCGCATCCGCTGGCGGGATACGCGTCGGTCGACGCCTCGGCCCGCCGGATCGGACACTATCGGTGGCTGGAAGAGCGCCTCCTCCGCATCCTCGGCGGGTGGATCGCGCTCACCCCCGAGCTGCCGGTCAAGCTCCTCTTCGGTCGTCACGTGTGGGACTGCGCCCAGCACGCCGACCTCTGGGGCCGGCGGCTGCCCGAGCTGCGGGCCCGCGCTCAGGGCGAGCCGCCGAGCGAGGGCTTCGCCCACCTCGTCGAGCTGGTCGAGGGCCTCCAGGCGAGGCACGAGAGCATCGCTCGCGTGGTCTCGGTGTACCGCGTGCTGAAGCCGCATCTGGTCGCCGCCTACCGGACGCACCTCGACGAGGCCAATCCTGTCTACGAGCCGCCGACCCGGCGCATCCTGCTCCGCTGTCTCGAGGAAGAGCGCCGCCACGTGGCCGCCGGCGCGGTGATCCTCGAGCGACTGCGCGCCTCGAATCTCGCACTCGCCGATGAGTGGGAGCGCCGCCTGCTCGAGGAGCTGGGACGCGTCGAGGGTCTCGCCGGCGCGCGGGACCGAGTCGGGCGCGACGCCGCGCCGCCCGATCCTCGCGCCGATCTCGTCGCGCTCGATTCCGTCTTCGATCCCGCCGTGATCGACCGCGATCTCGCCGCCGCGCTGGATGCCCATCGTCGGGCCGTCGTCGACGGCGACCTCGGGACCGTCGCCGGCCAGACGATCGGGCCGGCCCGCGATGCCGTGCGGGACCTGTACCGCGTGGTGGGGCAGACGGTCGAGGCGTCGGTGGTGGCGTGCGCGCGCGTGGGCGCGTACCGCTTCGTCAAGCTCGCCCTCCGTGGACCCCGCGCGATTTCCGTCGTCCAGCTCGAGTGGCGTCGCGGCGATGCCGGGTGGCGAATCGTCGGGGCCGAGCTGGTCCGTTCGGAGCCGGCCGGCTAGCATTCCAGAGGAGCGCCGCGGCAACGCCGCGGCGCTCCGAACGTAAGGGGGGCTTGGGGGGCCCGTAGCTGGGCCCCCCAATCTAATTAATTGAAGGTGCTCGTGGCGAACCGGGGGGAGATCGCCCGGCGGATCATGCGCGCGTGCCGCCGTGTCGGCATCGCGAGCGTGGCCGTGTACTCCGAGGCGGACGCGGGCGCGCCCCACGTCACCGATGCGGATGAGGCGGTGGCCATCGGTCCCGCTCCCGCGCGGCAGAGCTATCTCTCGATCGACGCGATCATCGGGGCGGCCCGCCGCGTCGGCGCTGACGCCGTCCACCCCGGGTACGGCTTTCTCTCCGAGAACTGGCGCTTCGCCGAGGCGTGTCGGGACGCGGGTCTCACGTTCGTGGGTCCGTCGCCCGAGGCCATCCGACTCATGGGCGACAAGATCCAGGCGCGGCGGCTGATGGCCTCGGTCGGACTTCCGGTCCTGCCCGGCAGCGACGGCCCCGTGGGCGACGTGGCCGACGCCGAGCGCGAGGCCACGGCCGTGGGATTCCCCGTGCTGCTGAAGGCCGCGGGCGGTGGAGGAGGCATCGGGATGGCGCGCGTCAACGCCGCCGGCGATCTGGCGTCCGCCTACGCGACCGCGCGGCGGCGCGCGGAGGCCGCGTTCGGCGATCCCGCGCTCTACGTCGAGCGGTACGCCGAGGGGGCGCGGCACGTCGAGGTCCAGATCCTGGGCGACGGGCGGGGGACGGTGCTCCATCTCCACGAGCGCGAGTGCTCGATCCAGCGACGGCACCAGAAGCTGGTGGAAGAGTCGCCGGCGCCCGTCTTGCCGAGCGAGACCAAGGCGGCATTGACGCGCGCCGCGGTGGCGGGAGCCCGCGCCATCGACTACGTCAACGCTGGCACCATGGAGTTCCTCGTCGATTCGGCGGGGGCGTTCTGGTTTCTCGAGATGAACACGCGTCTGCAGGTCGAGCATCCGGTGACGGAGGAGGTCACCGGACTCGACCTCGTGGTGGCCCAGCTGCGGGTGGCGGCGGGTGAGCCGCTGCCGTGGCGCCAGGACGAGATCATCCAGCGCGGAGCCGCCATCGAAGTCCGCGTGTACGCCGAGGATCCCGCCAAGGGTTTTCTGCCGTCACCGGGAACGATCACGACGCTGGTGCTGCCCGCGGGCGAGGGAGTGCGTGTCGAGTGCGGCGTCGCTTCGGGAAGTGCCGTGTCCGTTCACTACGACCCGCTGCTCATGAAGGTCGTCACGCACGGCGCCACGCGCCCGGAGGCGATCGCGAAGATGGAAGAAGCCCTGGCCGCGTGCGTCGTCGACGGGGTCAAGACCACGATTCCCTTTCTCCGCCGCGTGATGGCGCATCCCGACTTCCGGCGCGGAACCGTGCACACCCAGATGGTCGAGCAAGGAGCGTTCAATGCCTGAGGACATCAAGGCCCACATCACCGGCGTCGTCTTCCAGATCGTCGCCCATCCCGGCGACCCGGTACAGGAGGGCGACCCGGTGATCGTGCTGGAATCCATGAAGATGGAAATCCCCGTGGAATCCCCCCGCTCCGGCCGCGTCCAGTCGATCCCCGTCCAGGAAGGCCAGACCGTCCAAGAAGGTGAGGTCGTCGCGGTCTTGGAGTAAGCGTCGTTCGAGCGGGGAGGCTTCGGAGGGGGCCGTCGAGGCCCCCTCCGAGCTAATTCTCGATGAAGGCGCGGAGGTTGCGGCCACGCAGGGGGTGGCGGAGCTTGCGGAGCGCCTTGGCCTCGATCTGACGAATCCGCTCGCGTGTGACCGCGAAGCGGCGGCCCACCTCTTCGAGCGTGTGCTCACCTTCCTCGCCGATGCCGAAGCGCAGCCGGAGAATCTCCTTCTCCTTCGGCGACAGCATCGCCAGCGCCCGCTCGACCTGGGTGGTGAGGTCCTGGGTGAGCAGGCTGTCGTTCGGCGACCCCGCCGACTTGTCCTCGAGGAAGTCGCCCAGCTCGGAGTCCTCGCCGATCGGCGTCTCCAGCGAGAGCGGCTTGCGCGAGGACTCGAGGATCAGCCTGACCTTCTTGGCCGGCACCCCCGTCCGCTGCGCCAGCTCCTCGGGCGTCGGCTCGCGCCCCAGCTCGTTGACCATCGCCCGGTTGACCCGCGAGATCCGGTTCAACGTCTCCACCATGTGGACGGGAATGCGGATGGTCCGCGAGTGATCCGCGATCGCGCGCGTGATGGCCTGGCGGATCCACCACGTGGCATACGTCGAGAACTTGAACCCGCGGCGGTACTGGAAGCGATCCACCGCCTTCATGAGCCCGATGTTGCCTTCCTGGATCAGGTCCAGCAGCGACAGATCGCTGCCGAGGTAGCGCTTGGCCACCGAGACCACGAGCCGCAGGTTGGCCTCCATCAGCTCCTTCTTCGCCCGGCGAACCTCGCGGTCGCTGGTCTCGATCTCGATCAGCAGGGCCTGGAGCTGGCGACGGGGCAGACCGGCTTCGCGCTCGAGCGTCCGAAGCTCGCGCGTGGGCGTGGTGCTGCGGCCCCGCCGGGCCTCCTGGGCGAGCCGTCCGATCCGCTCGCAGTGGCGGCGCACCTTGGCCACCAGATCGTCGATCAGGGCTGGCTTGAGCGGCATGGCCGCCACGACCTTCTGGATGGCCTCGCGGTTGGCGGCGATCCACTCGACGTAGTTGTTCCGCGTATTGGCCGTCCGCCGCTTGTCGCCCAGCGCCTCCTGGAGCCGAGCGATTTCCCGCTCGAGCCGGCGAATCTTCGCGAAAGCCTGGACGACGGGCTTGATCTCGGCGGCGTCGATCTCGCCCCCGGCCGGGAGCACGATCACGTCGTCCGCAGCGATCCCCTCGTGTCGCAGGCGGTCGCCGACCTCGAGGAGCGCGGTCACCGCCATCGGGATGCCGGCCAGCGCGCGTCGCAGCGCGATCTGGCCGACCTCGATGCGCCGCCCGATTTCGACTTCCTGGCGCGCGGTCAGCAGCGGGACCTTGCCAATTTCCTTGAGGTACAGGCGGACAGGGTCTTCGCCCTTCGACGAATACGACGTCAGCGACTCCGCGGGCACCCGCGACGTTTCCTCGGGCTCCTCCTCGGTCAGAGGCGCCGTCCGCTCTTCCGTCTCGTCCTCGGCAATCAGTGCGGTCGGCACCACCTCGGTGGTGCCGCCGCGGGACTCTCGATCTGGCTCGCGAAATGTCATGGTGTCACCCGTATTGAGATCTCGGTCTTTTGATGCGCCGAGCGAGACGTTCGTTTCCGTCCGAGAAAAGTTCAAAAAATACGCCAACGCCTTGACGAGCGGCTGAAGACGTGGAAAACGAAGCGCCCGTCGCACCTCGTATCCGTGGGACTGGGGAGGCGTGTTCATCTATTCAGCGCATCGTTGCTCTGTTATGATCCCTCGTCCGGATGAATCTTTGTCGAATCTCCTCAGCCTCCTTGCCGTCCTCGGAGTAACCACCTCGTGGCGGTCGCACCCAGCGCGAGCTACAGCCTGACAGTCCGGCTGGAAATCAAGAACCGGCCGGGCATGCTCGGGCGCGTGGCGTCGGCCATCGGGCAGGCCGGCGGCGACATCGGGGCGGTGGACCTCGTCCAGTCCAGTCGCGATCGCGTGATCCGCGACATCACGATCAACGCGCGCGACGACGTCCACGGCCAGGAGCTCGTGGGCCGCCTGCGGCGCCTGCCCGGAGTCCGGGTGAGCAACGTGTCGGATCGGACGTTTCTGCTCCACCTGGGGGCGGGAAGATCGAGATCCGGAACAAGGTGCCGATCCGCACCCGCGACGACCTTTCCATGACCTACACGCCGGGGGTGGCTCGCGTCTGCCTCGCCATCAAGGAGGATCGGCAGCGGGCCTTCGCGCTGACGATCAAGCAGAACGCGGTGGCCGTCGTCACCGACGGCAGCGCGGTGCTCGGCCTCGGCGACATCGGGCCCGAGGCCGCGCTCCCGGTGATGGAAGGCAAAGCCATGCTGTTCAAGGAGTTCGCCGGCGTCGACGCGTTTCCGATCTGTCTCGGCACGAAGGACGTCGACAAGATCGTGGAGACCGTCAAGCTGATCGCGCCGACCTTCGGCGGGATCAACCTGGAGGACATCGGCGCCCCCCGCTGCTTCGAGGTCGAGGAGCGGCTGCGCAAGGAGCTGGACATCCCGGTCTTCCACGACGACCAGCACGGGACCGCCGTGGTCGTCCTGGCCGCGCTGCTCAACGCGCTTCGCATCGTTCGCAAGGACATCGCGCGCATCCGGGTCGTGGTGACCGGGGTGGGGGCGGCGGGAACGGCGACGATCAAGATTCTCCAGTCGAGCGGCGTGCGCGACATCATCGGCGTCGACGAGCACGGCACCCTGCACCCCGGCCGCACGGTCGGGATGGATTTCATGAAGCGCTGGGTTGCTTCGACGACCAACCCCCGGTCTGTCAAGGGCCGGCTGGCCGATGCCGTCGAAGGCGCCGACGTGTTCATCGGTCTGAGCGTGCCGGGGATCCTCACGGTCCGCGATCTCAAGCGCATGGGCCGGGACCCCATCGTGTTCGCCATGGCCAACCCGACGCCGGAGATCCGGCCGGAAGAGGCCGCACGCCACGTCCGGGTCATGGCTACCGGCCGCTCGGACTATCCGAACCAGATCAACAACGTGCTCTGCTTCCCCGGGTTCTTCCGGGGACTCCTCGACTCGCGGGCGCGCACGGTCAACGACGAGATGAAGCTCGCGGCGGCGCGGGCGCTGGCCGCCGCCGTCGCTCCGGGCGAGCTGAGCGAGGAGTACATCATCCCCAGCGTGTTCAACAAGGCGGTGGCGCCCGCCGTCGCCGACGGTGTGGTGCGGGCCGCCCACGCGACCGGCGTGGCGCGCCGACGGCGGCGGCGCGACGCGGCAGCCGACTCGTGAGCCGGCCGCGATGGTCTGTCGTGATTCCCGCGTTCAACGAGGCGCGGCGGTTGCCGCGGTACCTCGCCGAGATCGTGACGTACTTCGACGGTCGGGGTGAGGCGTACGAAGTGTTGATCGCCGACGACGGCAGCACCGACGGCACCCACGACGCGGTGGCGCCGGTGACCCGCACGCACGAGGCCGTGCGTGTCCTCCGTCACGACTGGAACGAGGGCAAGGGCGCGGCCGTGCGCCGCGGCATGCTGGCCGCCCGCGGCGACTTCCGCCTGTTCGCCGATGCCGACGGCGCCACGCCGATCGGGGAAGTCAAACGCCTGGAGGCCGCGCTGATGGGCGGAGCCGAGGTCGCCATCGGCTCGCGCGCGCTGCCGGATCCCTCGGTCTCCGTGTCGGCGCGCCGGCACCGCGTCGTGGCCGGACACGTGTTCAACTGGATCGTCCAGCACCTCGTGGTTCCGGGCGTCACGGACTCGCAGTGCGGCTTCAAGGCCTTCACGGCCAAGGCAGCGGTGGACCTCTTCGAAAAATTGCGGACGGCCGGCTTCGCCTTCGACGTGGAGCTGCTGCTCCTCGCCCGCCGGTTGGGCTATCGCGTCGCCGAGGTGCCGGTGAACTGGACCGATCAGGCCGGGAGCAAGGTCCGTGTCCTCGGTAACGGACCGCGCATGCTGTGGGAGGTCGCGATGGCCAGGCGCCGGGTCGGACGCCGATGACGGCGGCGCCTCGGATGCAGAGCATCGAGCCGTTCCTGGCCGTGGAAATGGGCGACCGCGCCCAGGCGCTCGAGCGGCAGGGGATCGACGTCGTCCATCTCGAATTCGGCGAGCCGGACTTCGACACGCCGGCGGTGATCCGCGAAGCGGCCGAGAAGGCGCTCAAGGACGGCCGGACACGCTACGTCGAGACCCTCGGGATCCTGCCGCTGCGCGAGGCGATCGCCGAGCACTACGCGGCGACGTACGGCGTCGAGGTCTCGCCCGATCGGATCCTGGTGACGCCGGGAACCTCGCCGGCCATGCTGCTGCTCTTCGGCCATCTCGTGCATCCGGGCGACGAGGTGATCCTGAGCGACCCGTACTACGCCTGCTATCCGAACTTCGTCCGCTACGCCGACGGCGTCCCCGTGTACGTGGACGTGGGCGAGGCGGACGGCTTTCAGTACCGGCCGGAGTCCATCGGCCCGCGGCTTTCGTCCCGCACGCGCGCGATCCTGATCAACTCGCCGGCCAATCCCACCGGGGGCGTGCTCTCGGCGGACCGGATGGCGGCGATCGCGGGATTGGGCCCGACCGTCGTCTCCGACGAGATCTATCACGGCCTGAACTACGAGGGCCGCGATCGCTCGATCCTCGAGTTCACGGATCGCGCGTTCGTCCTCAACGGGTTTTCGAAGGCCTTCGCCATGACCGGCTGGCGGCTCGGCTACCTCATCGCGCCCCAGGATCACGTGCGCTCGCTGCAGAAGGCGTTCGGCAACTTCTTCATCTCGACCAACGAATTCGTCCAGTGGGCGGGGGTGGCCGCGCTCCGCGAGGCCGCCGACGAGACGCGCCGGTTCCGGACGATCTTCGACGAGCGACGCCGGGCCATGGTGGCGGGGCTCCGCGCCATCGGTCTCGGGGTGGGCGCCGAGCCGAAGGGCGCGTTCTACGTCCTCGCCGACGCCCGGCGCTTCTCGCGCGATTCGATCGCCTTCGCGCACGAAATCCTCGAGCGCTGTCACGTCGCGGTGACGCCGGGGGCGGCCTTCGGCGCCAACGCCGAGGGACATCTGCGTTTCTCGTACGCCGCCTCGCTCGAGCGGATCGAGGAAGGCCTCCGCCGGCTCGGCTCGTTCCTGGCGACGCGCGCGTGAGCGAGCGCCCTCCTCGCCTCGGGCCGGATCCCGGCCGCTGACCCGTGGACCCGGCATACGTGGCCACTCACGTCGAGGAGGATCGCCAGCACTGGTACTTCCGCGGTCGGTTGAGGGTGATCGACCGCGCGGTGCGGCGCGTGCTTCCGCGCCGCCGACTCCGTCTGGTCGACATCGGCTGCGGGACGGGCACCGTCCTGCGCGCCCTCGGCGACTTGGGCGAAACCGTCGGCATCGAAGCCACCGACGCCCTCCTGGCCGTCGCACGCGCCTCGGGGCTCGACGCGCGCAAGGGAGCGCTGCCCGACGATTTGCCGGTCGCTCCCGGCTGGGCCGACGTCGCCCTGCTGCTCGACGTGATCGAGCATCTCGATGACGACGCCGCCGCTCTGCGGGCCGTGCATCGAGTGCTCGTGCCGGGCGGCATGCTCGTGCTCACCGTGCCGGCCTATCCGTGGCTGTGGAGCGGGCATGACGCCGTGCTCGGTCACCGCCGCCGGTACGTCGCGAGGAGCTTCCGCCGCCTCCTCGAAAGCGCCGGCTATCGGGTCGAGCGGCTGACCTACTTCAACACCGTCCTGTTCCCGGCCATCGCCGGGCAGCGCCTGTACAAGCGATGGCGTGGTGACGACGGCCACGATCTCAGGCGGCCGGGGCCCGTGCTCAACGGCCTTCTCGATCGCCTGTTCTCGCTGGAGCGCCACGTGGTCCCGATGCTCCCGCTGCCCTTCGGGACCTCGCTGTTTGCGGTCGCGCGGCGGCCGTGAGTTCCGCGACGCGGCAACGGGCGACGGTCGCCGCCGTCTTTCTCGGATTGATCGCCGTCACCTCGATCTGGCTCGCCATCGATCGCCGCCCGCCGGAGTGGGACTACGCCAACCACCTCGAGAACGCGCTGCGCTGCCGTCAGGACGTGGCGGCCGGAGACCTCGGCGCCGTCTTCGCCCGTTCGTCCTTCTACCCGCCGCTCGTGCCGTGCGCGGCCGCTCTCGTCTACAGCGTGCTCCCGTCCGACGCGGCCTTCGGTCACGTCGTGATGCTCGCCTTTCTCGGCCTCGGGATGGTCTCGACGTACATCCTGGGCCGTCGGCTGGCCGGTGGTACCGGCGGGGTGGTCGCGGCGGTCGTCTTCGGCACGGCACCCCTCGTGGTCCACCACGTCCTGCACTTTCAGCTCGACCTGCCGCTCGCGTCCCTGGTGGCCACGTTTCTCGCCGCCCTGCTCGCGACCGACCACTTCGAGCGGCCGACGTGGGCGATCGTCACCGGAGCGCTCCTCGGGCTCGGAATGCTGACCAAGCCGCCGTTCTTCGTGTTCGTCGCGCCCGCCTGCCTCGTGGTGGCGATCGGGATGCGGAGCCGGCGAGCGTGGCTCCACGCGTCGCTGGCCGGCCTGGTGGCAGTTCTGGTCGCGCTGCCGTGGTACGGTCCGCGCGCGTTGGGCCTGGCGACCCAGTTCCAGAACCGGTCGTTCAAGCAGGCCGAGGAAGCGGGTTTCCCCGCGGCTCTGAGCTCCGCGAGCCTCGCGTACTATCCGCTGAACAGTCCGTCTCAGGTCGGCGTGATCGCGACGGTGCTCGTGGTCATCGGCGTGGGCGTTGCGCTGCGCCGGCGCTGCTGGTACCTGCTGGCCGGTCTCGCGCCGTTCCTCGTGTTCCTCCTGCTCCAGAACAAGCAGATGCGCTACCTGCTGCCACTGATGCCGATGATCGCCGTCGCCTGCGCGCTCGGGTTCGAGGCGCTGCCGCGACCCGGGCGATGGGGCGCGGGCGTGGCCCTCGCCGCCGCGGTCCTCTGGCAGGTGTCCTCGGCCGCGCTCGCGCCGCCGCCGGACGGCGCGCGGTGGCCGCACCGGCCCATCCTCGAGGCGATTGCGCGCGACAGCGGCGGCGCTCCGCGCACGGTCAGCATCGTGGCGAATCATCCGTACTTTTCTCCGTCCAACTTCCGTTACTTTGCCCTGCGTGACGGTCTTCACCTTCGCGTCGCGCGCGCCTGGGAGGGCGAGCCCATCGGCATCGACTACATGGTCCTGAAGTCGGGGGACCTCGGACCGCCGCTGACGATCGACAAGGCGCGGCAGGTCGGCGAACGCATCGCGGCCGACGCCGCCCTCGCCCGCGCCTTTCCCGTGATCGGCGAGTTCCGGCTGCCCGACGGCTCGATCGCTTCCGTGCGCGCGCGCCGCCTCGCCGACGATCTCGACGTGACCCCGGACGCGCTCGCGCGCGCCGTCACCGCCGGCCTGCGAGCGCGCCTCGGCGAGGTCATGCGCGACGTCGAGGGGCTCGAGATCCGGCTCGACTACGACGCCCGCATCCTGGGTGGGCGAATCACGCGGCTGGAGATCGCGGCGGCGGCGGCCACCGTGGGCGAGCTGCGGAAGCGGCAGCCCGCCCTGCTCCGCGTGCGCGACGTGCTCGTCGTGATCGAGGATGCGCTCGTCAATCCCTGGAGCGCGGCGCGAACGGGACGCTTCGACCCGCTCGACGCCGGCCGTCTCCGCATCGAGCGGGCCACCGTCGAGGCGGCGGACCTCCGGTCATTTCTGGGGCAAGTGAAGGGCGTGGGCCGGATGTCGCTCTCGCTGGGGACCGGGTTCGTGGATCTCACCTTCGAGACGCCGGGTCCCGACGTCGCTGCGCGCGTGCGGTTCGTCCCCCGGACTGACCGGCTGTTCGTGCTGGTCGCGGAGCGGGTCAGGGTCGGAAGCATTTCGGTTCCGCCGCTGCTCGTCAACTGGATCATGGCGAGCTTCGACCCCTCGCGGGGTATCGCGAGCCGGCTGCCGTTCCCCGCGGCCATTGCCCCCGTCACCGTCACGCCGGGCTCCGTCCGAATCGGGGGGCCTGAATCGAGGTCGCCATGAAGGAATCGCCCGACGCGAAGAAGGCCAGAGGCCGCAAGATCCTGACGCGGCTCGAGCGCGCCTATCCGGACGCGAAGATCGCGCTCGACTTCACGACGCCGCTCGAGCTCCTGGTGGCGACGATTCTGTCCGCGCAGTGCACGGACGAGCGCGTGAACATGGTGACGCCGGCGCTGTTTCGCGCCTACCATTCGGCTGCCGACTACGCCCGGCTCAAGCCCGAAACGCTCGAGAAGGCCATCCATTCGACGGGGTTTTTCCGCGCCAAGGCCCGGTCCATCGTAGGAATGGCCCGCGCCCTCGTCGACAAGCACGAGGGCGCGGTGCCGCGGGACCGCGAGGCCCTCGTTGCCCTGCCCGGGGTCGGGCTCAAGACGGCCAACGTCGTGCTCGGCAACGCGTTCGGCGAGCCGGGGATCGCGGTCGACACCCACGTCTTTCGCGTCTCCCAGCGGCTCGGGCTCGCCCGGTCCGAGGACTCTGTGGAGATCCACGACCAGCTCACCGAGGTTCTGCCGCGGCAGAGCTGGACGCGGGCCAGCCATCTCTTCCAGGCCCACGGACGTCGAACCTGCACGGCCCGCAAGCCGGCCTGCCCGGTCTGTCCCGTCCGCGCGCTCTGCCCCTGGCCAGACAAGACGCGACCCTGACCGTGGTGCCCGTTCTGTGCCGGCGCAAAACCGGGGCGCAGTCCCTCCGAGCCGTTGACAGGATGCGGGTTTTCCTCTAAGCTACGTCTTTGCAAATTCGTCTGTCCTGAGGCCCATTTAGCCTGAGGCGCGCTCGAAGGGGAGAACATGCCGACGCCGATGCCGAAGGAGAACGAGATCGAACGCAAGTGGTACGTCGTGGACGCGGAGGGAAAGGTGCTGGGGCGCCTGGCCACCCGTGTCGCGACGATTCTGAGGGGCAAGCACAAGCCTCTGTTCGCTCCGCACCTCGACGTCGGTGACCACGTGGTGGTCCTCAATGCCGAGAAGATCCACCTGACCGGGCGCAAGCTCCAGAACAAGCAGTACCGCTGGCACACCGGCTACATCGGCGGGCTCCGCGAGGTGAGCGCGGAGAAGATGTTGAAGACCCATCCGGAGCGCATGATCGAGTGGGCCGTGCAGGGCATGCTTCCCAAGAACCGACTGGGCCGGGCCATGGCCAAGAAGCTCAAGGTGTATCGCGGGGCCGCGCATCCGCACCAGGCGCAGCAGCCTCAAGAGTTGGAGATCAAGTGATGGCGGTCATCGATCGTTTCTACGGCACCGGACGTCGCAAGACCTCGGTGGCGCGCGTCTGGGTGCGCCCCGGGCCGGGCCGCATCGTGGTGAACCGCCGCTCGTTCGAGAACTACTTCCCGCGCGAAACCCTGCGCATGATCATCGCGCAGCCGCTGCAGATCACGAACACGCACGGCCAGTTCGACGTCATCGCGACGGTCGAAGGCGGCGGTCCCTCCGGTCAGGCGGGCGCGGTCCGCCACGGGATCGCCCGCGCGCTCGTGCGCTTCGACGACAAGCTTCGCCCGCCGCTCAAGAAGGCAGGGTTGCTGACGCGCGATCCCCGGATGCGCGAGCGCAAGAAGTACGGCCAGCCCGGCGCCCGCCAGAAGTTCCAGTACTCGAAGCGGTAGCGCATGGCCAGGCTACGCGTCGCGGTTGCCGGGGGCAGCGGCTACATGGGGGCGGAGCTGCTGCGCGTCCTCCTCCAGCACCCCGAGGTGACACTGTCGGCGGTCACGTCCGAGCGGCAGACCGGCGAGCCGCTGGCCCGCGTCTATCCACACCTGCGCGGTCTCACGGACCTCGCCTTCAGCGATCTCGACGCCGAGCGCCTGGCCGCGTCGGCCGACGCCGTGTTCCTGGCCCTGCCCCACATGGAGTCGCAGAAGGCGGTGCCCGTCCTGCGTCGCCGCGGCGTGCGCGTGATCGACCTGTCCGCGGACTATCGGCTGCGGGACCCCGAGGACTACACGGTCTGGTACAAGGCGCCGCACATCGATCCCGAGGGGCTGGCCGAAGCGGTGTACGGGCTGCCCGAGCTATACCGAAAGGTCATTGCGGGGGCCGGGTTGGTGGCCGCGCCAGGCTGCTATCCCACGGGGGCGGTGCTGGCCATCGCGCCGCTCCTCAAGGGCGGGCTCGCGCGCACCGACGGCATCGTCATCGACGGCAAGTCGGGGGTGACCGGGGCCGGCGCCCAGGGGCGCACGATCGATCCGATGTACCTCTTCACCGAGGCCAACGAGAACGTGCAGGCCTACGGCATCGCCACGCACCGCCACACGCCGGAGATCGAGCAGGAGCTGAGCGCGCTGGCCGGCCGGCCCGTGCGCGTGTCGTTCACGCCGCATCTGGTCCCGCTCAATCGCGGGCTCTTCACGACCGCCTCGGTGCCGCTCGCCGTCGACGCCTCCACTCCGGATCTGCTGGCCGCCTATCGTGATTTCTACGCCGACGAGCCGTTCGTCCGCGTGCACCCCGAGGGAGAACGGCCGACGACGCGCGGCGTGGTCGGCTCGAACTACTGCGACCTGACCGTCGTCGCCGACCGCCGGACCGGCCGCGCGGTGTGCGTGTCGGCCATCGACAACCTCGGCAAGGGGGGCTCGGCCAACGGCGTCCAGAACCTCAACGTGATGTTCGGTTGGAACGAGCGGACCGGACTGTCCGCCCCACCCGTGTACCCATGACCGAGCTCGAATGGCTCGAGGGTGGGGTGACCGCGGTCCCCGGTATTCTGGCGGGGGGCCTGGCCGCCGGCATCAAGCCCAGCGGAAAGAAGGACCTCGCGCTCGTCTATTCGCCCACGCCGGCGCGGGCGGCCGCCGTCTTCACCTCGAACCAGGTCAAGGGCGCGCCCGTCCTGGTCTCGATGGAGCACGTCCGCAGCGGGGTGGCCCAGGCCATCGTCGCCTCCAGCGGGTGCGCGAACGTGTGCACGGGCGAGCAGGGCGTGCGCGACGCCCGCGAGATGACCAAGCTCGTCGGCGAGCTCCTGCGCATTCCCGCCAAGCACGTCTTGATCGCGGCGACCGGGGTCATCGGCGTCCCCATGCCGATGGACCGCGTCCGCACCGCGTTGCCCAAGCTCGTCAAGGCGCTCTCACCTCAGGGTGGGCGAGCCGCGGCCGAGGCGATCATGACCACGGACACGCGGCCGAAGGAAGCGGCCCTGCGTGTCGAGGTGGGGGGACGTCCGGTCACCATCGGCGGGATCGCCAAGGGCGTGGCCATGCTCGAGCCGCACCTGGCCACCATGTTCTGCTTCGTGGCCACCGACGTGGTGATCGCCCCGGACGCGCTGCGCACGGTGGTCCGCCGCGCGGTCGAGGGCACGTTCAACCGGGTCACCGTCGACGGCGATCAGTCCACCAGCGACACCGTCGCCGTGCTCGCCAACGGGATCGCCGAGAACGCGCCGCTGGAGCCGGGGGCCCGCGGGTTCAGCGCGTTCGCGCGCGCCCTCGAGGCGCTCATGCAACGGCTCGCCCGCATGCTGGTGGCCGACGGCGAGGGCGCGACCCGACTCGTGACCGTCGCCGTGCGCGGGGCCGCCACGCGCCGGGACGCCTTGATCGCGGCGCGGACCGTGGCGAACTCACCGCTGGTCAAGACCGCGATCTCGGGCATGGATCCGAACTGGGGCCGGATCATGATGGCCCTCGGCCGATCGGCCGCGCGGGTCGACCAGCAGCGGGTCACCATCGCCTTCGACGACGAGCCCCTGGTCGAGCAGGGCATGCTCAGGGAAGGCGCGCGCATCGGCCGGATCCGCGAGATCATGGGAAGACCGGAATACGCGATCACCATCGACCTCGGCCTGGGCCGGGGCGAGGACCGCGTCTGGACGTGCGACCTCTCGGAGGAGTACGTCCGACTCAACGCCAAGTACACGACGTAATTCATCCAACCCGCACGCCGCGCACGTCGGTGCCGGGGGACGACCCCGGACGCGCGGCGGAGGCGAACCGACAGGAGGAACGATGGCCGCACTGACGATGAAGGAGCTGCTCGAAGCCGGCGTCCACTTCGGACACCAGACCAAGCGCTGGAACCCCAAGATGCAGAAGTACATCTTCGGGGAGCGCAACGGCATCTACATCATCGACCTGCAGAAGACGCTCAAGAAGTTCCGCGAAGCCTACGCCGCCGTCCGCGAGCTCGCCGCCGGTGGTGGGACCGTCCTGTTCATCGGCACCAAGAAGCAGGCCCAGGACACCGTGTTCGACGAGGCCAACCGCTGCGCGATGTTCTACGTCAACCAGCGCTGGCTGGGCGGCACCCTCACGAACTTCGAGACCATCCGCAAGTCGATCGCGCGCCTCAAGAAGATCGAGGAGATGAAGGAAGCGGGCGAGTACGAGCGCCTGCCCAAGAAGGAAGCGCTCGAGCTCGACCGCGAGCGGCTGAAGCTCGAGAAGGCCCTGATCGGCATCAAGTCCATGGAGACGCTGCCCTCGGCCGTGTTCATCATCGATCCGCGCAAGGAGAAGATCGCGGTGGCCGAGGCCCAGCGGCTGGGCATCCCCATCGTCGCGATCGTCGACACCAACTGCGATCCCACGGGCATCGACTATCCCGTGCCCGGCAACGACGACGCGATCCGCGCGGTGCGGCTCATCACCTCGCGCATCGCCGACGCGATCCTCGAGGGCCGCGGCACCCTGAACAAGGACGAGACCGACGAGGGGGCCGAGCCGGAGCCGGCGGTCGAGGTCGAGGCCGAGGTGGAGGCCTAGCGCATGGCGTCGAGCGCCCAGCACGTCAAGGAGTTGCGCGATCGGACCGGCGCCGGCGTCATGGACTGCAAGGAAGCGCTGCAGGCCAGCCAGGGCGACCTCGAGACGGCGGTGGAGTACCTGCGCAAGAAGGGCGTCGCGGGGGCGGCCAAGCGCGCCCAGCGCGAGGTGAAGGAAGGCGTGATCGGGTCGTACATCCACGCCGGGTCGAAGCTCGGCGTACTCGTGGAAGTCGACTGCGAGACCGACTTCGTCGCCCGCACCGATGACTTCCAGACCCTGGTCAAGGATCTCGCCATGCAGGTGGCGGCCGCGAACCCGTCCTACGTGAGTCGCGAGGACGTGCCCGCCACCGTGCTCGAGAAGGAGCGGGAGATCTACCGCGAGCAGATGGTCGACCAGAAGAAGCCGCCCCAGATCGTGGACAAGATCATCGAGGGCAAGCTCGAGAAGTTCTTCACCGAGCAGTGCCTGATGGAACAGGCGTTCATCAAGGACGCCAGCGGCACCATGAAGGTGAAGGACCTGGTGGACGCGGTCAACGCGAAGACCCGCGAGCGCGTGGTCATCAAGCGGTTCGCGCGGTTCCAGGTCGGCGAGGGCGGTTAGCGTTGGGGGCGGAAGCGGAACCGCCCCGCCCGGTGTACCGCCGCGTCGTGTTGAAGCTCTCCGGTGAAGCGCTGGCCGGGAGCGTCGGGTACGGCATCGATCCGCCGGTGCTCGAGCGCATCGCCGCCGAGATCCGCGACGTGATCGATCTCCGGGTCGAGCTGGCCATCGTCATCGGCGGGGGCAATATCTTTCGCGGCATCGCCGCCAGTGCCGGCGGCATGGACCGCGCCACCGCGGACTACATGGGCATGCTGGCGACGATCATCAACGCGCTGGCCCTCCAGGACGCGCTCGAGAAAGCCGGGCTGCAGACGCGGGTACTCTCGGCCATCGAGATGCGGGCGGTGGCCGAGCCCTACATCCGCCGGCGCGCCATCCGGCATCTCGAGAAGGGACGGGTGGTGATCTTCGCCGCCGGCACCGGCAACCCGTTCTTCACCACCGACACCGCCGGCGCGCTCCGGGCCATCGAGATCGGCGCGGACGCGATCATCAAGGCGACCAAGGTCGACGGTATCTATTCGTCGGATCCCAAGTTCGACGCCGGCGCCGAGCGCCTGGCCCGCACGACCTACATCGAGGTGCTGAGCCGCCGGTTGCAGGTGATGGACACCACCGCGATCTCCCTGTGCATGGAGAACGGGCTGCCGATCATCGTGTTCGACCTGACGCTGCCCGGGAACATCAAGCGGATCGTGCTCGGCGAGCCGGTCGGCTCGATCGTCTCGGCGTGAGCGGAGAAACGACCATGCAGGATCTTCTGAAAGATCTCGAGGGCAGGATGACCACCGCCATCGACTCGCTGACCCGGGAGCTGGTCTCGGTGCGGACCGGCCGGGCGTCGGCCGCGCTCCTCGACACGATCCGCGTGGACTATTACGGCACGCCGACCCCGGTCAACCAGATGGCCTCGGTCTCGGTGCCCGACGCCCGCACGCTGCTGATCCAGCCGTGGGAAGCCACCCAGCTCCAGGCCATCGAGAAGGCGATCAACAAATCGGACCTCGGACTCAATCCCGCCAACGACGGCAAGCTCATCCGCCTCACGATGCCGACCTTGACCGAAGAGCGGCGCAAGCAGCTCGCCAAGACCGTCCACAAGATCGCGGAGGAGGGGCGCGTCGCGATCCGGAACGTCCGGCGCGAGGCGAACGACAAGCTGAAGGCGATGTCCAAGGACAAGAAGGTGTCCGAGGACGAGGAGCGCCGCGGTCACGATCAGATCCAGAAGACGACCGACCGTTTCGTGGCGAAGGTCGACGAGCTGCTCAAGAAGAAGGAGCAGGAGATCCTCTCGTTTTAGTAAGATGAGCGCGCATGGCCCTCAATCCGATTGACGAGTTGGGGGGCCCCGACATGGCCCCCCAACCCCCCCAACGCTCGTTGCGCCCCGGCAAAGCCGGGGCGCTCCTCGAATCTCTCGGCGAGCGGGAGCTGCTGGAGATCGTCCGGTCCCAACCGCTCCCGACGCACGTGGCCATCATCATGGACGGCAACGGGCGCTGGGCCACGCGTCGGGGATTCCCTCGCGTGGCCGGCCACCGCGAAGGCGTCAAGACCGCCCGCGCCGTGTTCCGCGCCGCCGAAGAGCTGGGGCTGCGCTACCTGACCCTCTACGCCTTCTCCACCGAGAACTGGACGCGGCCGGAGGACGAGGTCTCAACCCTCATGCGGCTGCTCGAGGAGGCCATCGTCCGCGAGCTGCCCGAGCTGATGTCGCGCAACGTCCGGCTGCGCGTGCTCGGCCGCTCCCACGGCGTGCCGCTGGCCGTCCGGCGCGGCATCGACCGGGTGGTCGCCGCGACCGAGCACAATAGTGGGCTGAACCTCATGATGGCGTTCAACTACGGGGGACGCGAGGAGCTGCTCGACGCCTTTCGCGCGCTCGCCGAGAAGGTGCGGGCGGGCGAGCTGAGCCCCGCGGACATTTCCGAGGAGCACATCACTCGCGCGCTGTACACGGACGGCATTCCCGACCCCGACCTCCTCATCCGTACCAGCGGCGAGATGCGGGTGTCGAATTTCCTCCTGTGGCAGATCGCCTACACCGAGCTGTGGGTCACCCCCACGATGTGGCCGGACTTCGGCCCCCTCGAGCTCTATCGCGCGCTCGCCGATTTCCAGCACCGGACGCGCCGCTTCGGTGGGGTGTGACGTGGCCGCGGTGGTGGCCGTGCCGACGCCACCGTCCGCGGGGCTGCCGGTGACGCTGCTCAAGCGCGCGGCGACGGCCGCGGTGGGCATCCCCCTCTTCGTCTGGATCGTGATGGGGGCGCCCCGCGCGCTCTTCGTGCTCCTCGTGGTCGCGCTCAGCGGCATCGCCGCCTGGGAGCTGCTGCGCATGGTCGAGCGCGCCGGACGCCGCGGCTACTCGCGGGTCGGCGTGGTGGGCGCGGTGGCGGTGACCGCGAGCTTCGCGATGCCGGGCCTGCCGGGGGTCACCGCTTTCGTGCTCGCGCTCGCCGTCGCCACCGTCCTCAGCGTGCCCGTGTGGACCGGCGACGCCGCCGCCCTCGAGCCCGTGTCGACCACGATGCTCGCCATCGTCTACGTCGGCTGGCTGCTCGGTCACGGGGTCGCCTTCGAGACGCGCTCGGACGGCGCGGCCCTGGTGCTGTTCCTCGTCGGCACCACGTGGGCCGGCGAGTCGGCGGCCTACGCCGTCGGTTCGCTCGTCGGTCGTCACCAGCTCGCCCCGGCGGTCAGCCCGCACAAGACCGTGGAAGGTGCCGTGGGTCAGCTCGCGGTCTCGACCATCGTCGCCGCCGCGCTCGGGGCATGGCTCTTGCCCCACTGGTCGATGTCGACAGCGATCGTCGCCGGGGTCATGCTGGGAATCGTGGGACAGATTGGTGATCTCGTGGAGTCGGTGATCAAGCGAAGCCTGGGAGCCAAGGACACCGGAGGTCTCATCCCGGGGCACGGGGGCGTCCTCGACCGTCTCGACGGGCTCATGTTCAACGCCCCGGCGTTGTTCTACTACGCGAGTTGGGTCGGAGGACGCGGATGAAGCGGGTGACGTTGCTGGGCGGCACCGGCTCGATCGGGCTTCGCGCGCTCGAGCTGGTCTCGAGCTTCCCGGAGGAATTCGCGATCGCCGGCTTCGCGGCGCGGGGATCGAACGTCGAGTTGATCGCGGACCTGTGCCGGAAGTATTCACCCCAGGCCGTGGCGTTGCTGGATCCGGCCGCCGTGGATCGGCTGGCCGCGTTGCTGCCGCGGCCGCGACCGGATCTGCTGGCCGGAGCCGACGGTCTGGTGAGTCTCACGCGCGACGTCGACGCCGACATCGTGCTGTCCGCGCTCGTCGGTGGGGCCGGACTGCTGCCGACGATGGCGGCCATCGAGGCCGGCCGTCCCGTGGCCCTCGCCAACAAAGAGACGCTCGTGATGGCCGGGAGCTTGATGACGGCCGCGGCCCGGCGCCGGGGCGTCGCGCTCCTTCCCGTCGACTCGGAGCACAGCGCGATCTTCCAGTGTCTCTGCGGCCACAATCGCGCCGACGTGCACCGCATCCTGCTGACGAGCTCGGGCGGTCCCTTCCGCGAGCTGCCGCGCGCGGCCTTCGCGTCCGTGACCGTCGAGGACGCGCTTCGCCATCCGACGTGGAAGATGGGTCCGAAGATCACCATCGACTCGGCCACGCTGATGAACAAGGGGCTCGAGATCATCGAAGCGCGCTGGCTGTTCGACGTCGCGCCGGACCAGGTCCAGGTGGTCGTCCACCCGCAGTCGATCGTTCACTCCATGGTCGAGTACATCGACGGGGTCGTCATGGCCCAGCTCGGCGTCGCCGACATGGGCGTACCGATCCTCTACGCGCTCACCTATCCGGAGCGCCGCCCGACGCCGGGGGCGCGACTCGATCTGCCGCGGGTGGGCCAGCTCACCTTCTTCGAGCCGGACGCCGAGAAGTTCCCGTGCCTGCGCCTGGCGCGGGAGGCGCTGGAGCAGGGGGGCTCGGCCCCGGTCGTGCTCAACGCCGCCAACGAGGTCGCGGTCGCGGCCTTCCTCGACCGCCGCATCGCCTTCACCCGGATCGCCGAGTTGATCGAGCGCGCGCTCGACACCATGCCCCCCAGCGAGCCGAAGGCGGTCGACGACTGCGTGGCCATCGACGCCGACGCGCGGCGCCTCGTGAACGCGCTGATCGACCAACCGATGGCGGTGGCTCGATGACCACCGTCCTCTCGTTCATCGTCGTCATCGGCGTCCTGATCCTCATCCACGAATGGGGGCACTTCATCGTCGCCCGCTGGTCGGGCGTCGGCGTAGAGCGCTTCTCGATCGGCTTCGGGCCGGTGCTGCTGCGCTGGCGGGGCAAGGAGACGGAGTACTGTCTGTCCGTCATCCCCATGGGTGGCTACGTCAAGATGATGGGCGAGGAGAACCCGCTGGAGGGCGGCGGGACGCTGACCTACGATCCCGCGAAGGCCTTCGCCCTCAAGCCGCTGTGGGCGCGCTTCCTGATCGTCTTCGCGGGGCCCGGCATGAACTTCGTGCTGGCCGCCGTGATCTTCACCGTCGTGCTCGCCACGGTGGGTCGTCCCGTGTGGCCTCCCACGATCGGCCGCGTGGCCCCCGCCGGCGCCGCCGCCGCGGCCGGGCTGCAGACCGGCGACACGATCGTGAAGGCCGACGGTCGGCGCATCGCGCACTGGGAGGATCTCGAGCGCGTGGTGGCAGCCTCCGGGGGACGCCCGCTCCGTCTCACGGTGTCGCGCGCCGGCACCCTCCACGACGTGAACGTGACGCCTCGACTCACCGAGGCGCGGGACCCGATCTTCAAGGACACGCACCAGACCTGGGACGTCGGCGTCGGGCCGCAGCTCCAGCCGCAGATCGGCTCCGTCAACTCCGGCTCACCGGCGGACAAGGCGGGATTGAAGGCCGGCGATGCGGTCGTCGCCGTCGCCGGGCAGCCGGTCTTCACGCCCGAAGAGTTGATGCAGGCCATCCAGAAGCGCGCGGGCCAGACCTTCGAGGTCTCGGTCGAGCGCGAGGGGCGACGCCTGCCGCTGACCGTCACGGCCAACGCGGTGAAGGAAAAGAACGCGGCCGGAGAGGACGTCGAGGTCGGCCGCATCGGGGTCGGCATCGTCACCCGGACCGTGAACTACGAGCCGTATCCGCCGCACAAGGCCGTGTGGCATGGCGCGGTCAAGACGTGGGACATGACCGCGCTCACCGCCAAGGGTCTCTGGAAGATCGTCTCCCGGCAGATCGACTCGTCCAACATCGGCGGGCCGATCCAGATCGCCTCCGAGGCCGGCCGTCAGGCCAAGGAGGGGCCGGCGTCGCTGGCCCTCTTCACCGCGATCATCAGCGTGAACCTGGCGTTGTTGAATCTGTTGCCGGTCCCCATGCTCGACGGGGGGCATCTGTTCTTCTTCGTCATCGAGGGCGTCATGGGCCGGCCGCTCTCGCTGAGGAAGCGCGAGGCCGCCCAACAGCTCGGCTTCGTCTTGCTCATGCTGCTGATGGTGTACGCGCTCTATAACGATCTCGTACGCATCGACGCGTTTCGATTCTTCCGATAGCATGTCAGAGCAATTTTGAGGAGCGCCTCGGCTTCGCCGGGGCGTGACGAGCGTTTGGGGGTTTGGGGGCCATTTCTGGGCCCCCATGACAGGAGATCCTGATGATCACGCGACGCAAGACCCGGCAGATCCAGATGGGCGGCGTGAAGGTCGGCGGCGACGCGCCCATCACCGTGCAATCCATGACCAAGACCGACACGCGGGACGTGCAGGCCACGCTGCTCGAGATCTGGGCCCTGGAGGCGGCGGGCTGCGAGGTCGTGCGCTGCGCCGTTCCCGTCCGCGAGGCCGCGGAGAAGCTGGGCGAGATCAAGCGCCAGATCCGCATTCCGCTGGTGGCCGACATCCACTTCAACTACAAGCTGGCGCTGATCGCGCTCGAGCAGGGCGTGGACGGACTCCGGCTCAATCCCGGCAACATCGGCGGCAAGCAGTTCGTCCATGAGGTCGTCAACCTCGCCAAGGACAAGCGCATCCCCATTCGCATCGGGGTGAACGCCGGATCGCTGGAAAAAGACCTCCTGGCAAGATACGGAGGTCCGACGGCCAAGGGGATGGTGGAGTCTGGCTTGCGTCACATCCGGATCCTCGAGGACTGCAATTATCCGGAGATGAAGATCTCGCTCAAGGCCTCCGATCCGCTGATGATGATCGAGGCGTATCGGATCCTGGCGGACCAGGTGGACTATCCGTTCCACCTCGGCGTCACGGAAGCCGGGACCCCGGGTGTCGGCACCATCAAGTCCGCGGTGGGCCTGGGGGCGCTGCTGTCGGAGGGGATCGGCGACACGATTCGCGTGTCGCTGTCCGCCGATCCGACGGAAGAGGTCAGGGTCGGGCTCGACATCCTCAAGGCTCTCGGATTGCGCAAGGGCGGACTCACGTTCGTGTCCTGCCCCTCGTGCGGCCGGGCCGACGTCGATCTCGTCAAGCTCGCCAGAGAGGTCGAGGACGAGTTCCGGGGGCTCAACGAGGAGATCCACATCGCGGTGATGGGCTGCGAGGTCAACGGACCCGGCGAAGCGCGCGCGGCCGACATCGGCGTCGCCGGCGGCCGCGGCATCGGGCTGATCTTCAAGAATGGCGAAGTCGTCCGCAAGGTCCCGGAGAAGGACATCGTGCAGGCGATGCGCGAGGAAGTCGATCGGTTCATATCGGAGCGAAAGGCCGCCCACGCCGCGGCCGGAGGGGCCGCCTGAGCGCGGCCCAAGAGGCCGCCGAGGCGGCCAGAGGGGGAGCCTGATGGGCCAGTACAACAGCCACGTCTTCGTGTGCACGAGCGGTGAGGATTGTCCGACGCGGGGCGACGTCGAAGCGCACGTCAAGTTCCTGCGGGCCGAAGCCGTGCGCGCCGGGCTCAAGACCGACGTGCGGATCAACAAGGCCGGCTGCTTCTCGCAGTGCGGTCACGGTCCGATGATCGTGGTCTATCCGGACAACGTGTGGTACTCGGGCGTCAAGCAAGAGGACCTCAAGGAGATCTTCGAGTCTCATATCCTCGGCGGCAAGCCCGTGGAGCGCCTCGTCTACGACCCGGGCGTCAAGGGCCCGAACAAGACCCCCGACGCCAAATAGCGCATTGAGGGGGGCCGACATGGCGCGGGCGAAGCCCGCGCTCGGAAACCGCAGGAGGATCGGTATCCCTTGCATCTGAGCACTTCGCTCGTTCCAACATTGCGGGAAGAGCCGGCCGAGGCGGAGGCGCTGAGCCACCGGCTCATGTTGAGGGCCGGGCTCGTGCGTCAGCTCGCGGCCGGCGTGTTCGTCTGGCTGCCGATGGGCCAGCGCGTCCTCGACAAGGTCGCCGCGATCATCCGTGAGGAGATGAACGCGATCGGCGGGCAGGAAATCACGATGCCGGTGATCCACCCCGCCGAGATCTGGAAGCAGTCGGGCCGCTGGGACGGTATTCCCGAGATGTTCAAGCTCGTGGACCGCCACGGCCGCGAGATGTGTCTGGGCATGACCCACGAGGAAGTGGTGGCGTGGCTGGCCGCCCGCGAGATCAAGTCGTATCGGGATCTGCCGCAGATCTGGTACCAGATCCAGACCAAGGAGCGCGACGAGGCGCGGCCCCGCTCGGGCGTCCTGAGGACGCGGGAGTTCGTGATGAAGGACTCCTACACGCTCGATCCCGACGACGCGGCCCTCGATCGTTCCTACGGCGCCCACGAGCGCGCGTATCGGCGGATCTTCGAGCGGTGCGGGCTCGTCTTTCACGTCGTCCAGTCCGACACCGGCATGATGGGCGGTCACAGCGCTCACGAATTCATGGCCCCCAGCGCGGCCGGCGAGGACGAGATCGCGATGTGCGCGAGCTGTGGCTACGCCGCCAACGTCGAGCTGGCGCGGTCGGTCCCGCCGGCTCTGGAGTTTCCCCAGGGCGCGCGGGAAGACGTGGCGACGCCGAACGCGCGGACGATCGCCCAGGTCGCGGCCCTTCTCGGGATCGATCCGCGGCTGACCGTCAAGTCGCTGCTCTACGTCGCGCCGCGCGGGGGACCGATCCTGGTGCTCGTGCGCGGCGACCACAACCTGCACGAGCGCAAGCTGCTGCGCGCGGTGGGCGAGGAGTGCCGGCCCGCGCACCCCGACGAGGTCCCGGCGCTTCTCGGCGCGCCGGTGGGCTCGGTCGGACCGCTCGGCGCCCGCGTGCCCATCGTGGCCGACGAGACCCTGCGCGGGGGAACGTACGTCGTGGGAGCCAACCGCGAAGGGTTCCACGTGCGCGGGGTGAAGCCGGACGTCGACTTCCCGTGCCGCTTCGCCGACCTGCACGCGGTCCTGCCCGGAGAGGCCTGCACGGTGTGCGGCCAGGCGCTGACCGTCGAGCGGGTGATCGAGATCGGCAACATCTTCAAGCTCGGCACCAAGTTCTCGGAGGCCCTGGGCGCCCGCTACCTCGACGAGACGGGCCAGGAGCGTCCCATCGTCATGGGCAGCTATGGGATCGGTCCGGCGCGCATCGCCGCCGCCGCCATCGAGCAGCGTGCGGATGCCGATGGCATCGTGTGGCCGCCGAGCATCGCGCCCTTCGCCGTCCACATCGTGGTCGTCAACGTCCGCGACGAGGCCCAGGCCAAGGCCGGTGAGGCGCTGTACGCCGAGTGCCGCGAGCACGGACTCGACGTCCTGATCGACGATCGCAACGAGCGTCCCGGCGTGAAGTTCAAGGACGCGGACTTGCTGGGCATTCCCGTGCGTGTCACCCTCGGCAACGCGTGGGTCAAGAGCGGACTCGTGGAGGTCCGGTCGCGCCGTACGCGCGAGGAGCGGCGCGTGCCGAGGGACGAGATCATCGCGACCGTTCGCGAGCTCCTCGAGGCCGGCTGACCGTTCTCCGCCCGCCGGCGCGCGCGATCGCTTGCCAGGCGAGGCGACACGTGCTAAAGTCCTGAAAAAGTGGGCTTTGCCCACTTTTTTCCTTTCGCGGTGTGGCGATGCAGGACGACGAGCGGGACAACCGGATCGAAGAGATCATCCAGCCGGTGCTCAGCGATCACGGGCTCCTGCTGGTCGATCTGGAGTGGCGCCCTCACCGCCCGCGTGGCGTGCTCCGCATTTTCGTCGACAAGCCCGCCGGCGTGAGGGTTGGCGACTGTGAGCGCGTGAGCCGGGAGATCGGCGACGTGCTCGACGTCTCGGGGCTGATCAGCGAGGCGTATGACCTCGAGGTGTCCTCCCCGGGGCTCGACCGGCAACTCCGGAGCGATCGCGAGTACCGGTGGGCGATCGGAAAGGCCGTGCGGTGCTGGCTCGCGGGGGGCGCGGAGGTACGGGGACGGTTGACAGACGTCGGGGGTGAGCGCCTGACGCTCGAGCAGAGCGGCGGCAGCGTAGACGTTCCGCGGGCGGAGATCACGAAGGCGCGGCTGGATGTTCAGGTGCCCTGGCCGCGGCGAAGCATGTGACGGGAGATGAATCGAGAACTGATCACGGTGATCGAGCAGATCGGCCGGGAGAAGGGGATCGAAAAAGAGATCCTCTTCGAGGCGCTGGAGTCTGCCCTGCTCTCGGCCTCCAAGAAGACCCTCGGCGCGGCCGACAACGTCCGCATGCACCTCGACCGCCAGACCGGCGTGCTGCGAGTCTACGGCCGCAAGCGGGTGGTGACCGAGGTCACGGACGCCAAGCTCGAGATCAGTCTGGCCGACGCCAAGGCGCTGAACCCGGCCGCCGAGTTGGACGACGAGCTCGAGCAGGAGCTGCCGCCCCAGGAATTCGGCCGGATCGCCGCCCAGACCGCCAAGCAGGTCATCCTGCAGCGCGTGCGGGACGCCGAGCGCGAGCGGATCTACGCCGAGTTCGCCGGCAAGGAAAGCCAGATCCTGCGCGGGATCGTTCACCGGATCGAGAAGCGCAACGTGATTCTCGAGATCGGCAAGGCCGAGGCGATCCTGCCGGAGCGTGAGCAGATCCTGGGCGAGCGCTACAATCCCGGCGATCGCGTGCGGGCGTTCGTGCTCGAGGTCCGCCGCAGCACGAAGGGGCCGCAGATCACGCTGTCGCGGACCCATCCGGGCTACCTGGTGCGTCTCTTCGAGACCGAGATCCCCGAGATCCAGGAGGCCATCGTGCTCGTCAAGGCCGCCGCCCGCGAGCCGGGCGAGCGGGCCAAGGTCGCGGTGGCCTCGACCAAGCGCGACGTCGACCCCATCGGCGCCTGCGTGGGCCTCCGGGGCACGCGCATCCAGGTGATCAGCCGCGAGCTGCGCGGGGAGAAGATCGACATCATCGAGTGGTCGCACGATCCGGCGACCTTCGTGGCCCGCGCACTGTCGCCCGCGAAGGTCTCGTCGGTCACGATCGGCGAGCCGGATGCCGAGGGGCAATCGTCGGCGCTCGTGATCGTGCCCGACAATCAGCTCTCGCTGGCCATCGGCAAGAAGGGTCAGAACGCGCGCCTCGCCGCCAAGCTCACCGGGATGCGGATCGATATCAAGAGCGAGTCGGATCTCGAGACCGAGCGGTCGCAGCCGGCGACCTCGGGCCCGGCGCTCGCCGAGCTGCGCGGGATGACGCCCGACGCGCTGGAGGCGCTGCGCGGGAGCGGGCTCGACTCGCCGGACGCGATCGTGGCCGCGGGACGCCAGCGACTGGGCGAGGTGTTGCCGAGCCCGGAGCAGGCCGACGAGGTGTTCGCGGCGGCTCAGGAGCTGGCGGCGAACCGCGTGTCGGCGTCGGCGGCGTCGTCCGAGGAACCCGCGCCCGCGCCGGGGACGGAGAGCGCGTGACCTGCGAGCCGCGTCGGACGTGTGTCGCGTGCCGACAGGTGCGTGACAAGCGCGAGCTGGTTCGCCTCGTTCGCCGGGACGAAGGCACCGTGGTCGTCGACGAACGCGGGCGGGCGGCCGGTCGCGGCGCCTACGTCTGTCGCGGCGCCGGCTGCGCCGCGCGCTTGCTCAAGGGCGGACGGCTGAGTCAGGCCTTCAGGCGGCCTTCGAGGACGGAAGGGGCGCTGGTGATCGCGGTGGAGGCCGCATCGGATGTGGTGAGGGGCGAGAACCTCGTGACGTCTTCGGGGAGGTGAGGGAACCGTGGCAGTGGCAAAGATCAAGGTCATCGAGCTGGCGAAGGAGCTGGGGGTCACGAGCAAGGATCTCATTCTCGCCGCCGAGGAGATGGGGCAGAAGGGCGTACGGGCGATGACACCGCTCGACACCACGCTCGCCAACAACCTACGCGTCAAGCTCGGCAAGGGTCGCGAGCTGCCGGAGGAGCCCAAGCCCAAGCGGCCCGCTCGAGCCAAGGCCGTGGCCACCGACGGGAGCGGCGTGGTCGCCAAGGCGCCGTTGCGCTCGCGCAAGAAGCCGCTGGGCGAGGAAGAGGCTGCCCAGGTCGAGCTCAGGCCCGCAGCGACGATCGTCAAGCCCAAGCCCGCGCCCATCGCGCCGGAGATGCCGTCCGACGGGTTGGAAGTGCCGTCGCCGGTGGCCGAGGTCGTCACCGAGCCCAAGCCGATCGTGCCGCCGCCGACGCCCGAGCTCGAACCGCAAGTTCCTTCGGCGCCGAAGCCCATCGTCACGCCGCCGGCGCCGCTGGTGCCGCCGGCGACGAGGAAGCCGGAGCCCAGGATCGTCCCCTTCCGTCCGCTGGAGCGGCCCGCGCCGCCACGGCCGGGGCCGCGTCAGCCGTTCTCGCCGCCGCGCATCACGGTGGGACCGCCCCGTCCGGCCGCGCCGCCGCGCCCGGCGATGCCGCCACGCCCGGCGGTGGCCACCACGACCGCGCCGCTACCACCAACAGGTGTCGAGCCGGTGTTGCCGACTCTGGAGCCGGTCGGCTTCGAAGAGCGTCAGGCCGAGGTGGTGACCCCGGCGGCCGCGGCGCCGACCGCTCCCGCCCCCCCGGTGGAGGTCAAGCGTGAGCTGATCCGCGTCGGGGAATCGGTCACCGTCGCGGAGCTGGCCGAGAAGATGCGCCGTAAGTCGGCCGAGGTGATCAAGGCCCTGCTCGAGCTCGGCGTCATGGCCACCGTCAACGAGTTGCTGGATCCCACCGCGGCCAAGCTCGTGGCCGACAAGTTCAACGTCGACCTCGAGATCCGCTCCGTCGAGGGCGACGTCGTCGACGAGGAGGACGTGGATCCTTCGCAGCTCTCGCTGCGGCCGCCCGTGGTCACGGTCATGGGGCACGTCGACCACGGCAAGACCTCGCTGCTCGACGCCATCCGCCGGACGAAGGTCGTCGAGAAGGAATTCGGCGGCATCACCCAGCACATCGGGGCCTACCAGGTGATGACCTCGCACGGCAAGGTCACGTTCCTCGACACGCCGGGCCACGAAGCGTTCACGGCCATGCGCGCGCGCGGCGCCCAGGCGACCGACATCGTCATCCTCGTCGTCGCCGCCGACGACGGAGTCATGCCGCAGACGGTGGAGGCCCTGAACCACGCGCGGGCCGCCAACGTGCCCATCATCGTGGCCGTGAACAAGATCGACAAGCCGGAATCCGACCCCGACCGGGTGAAGCGCGAGCTGTCGAACCACGGTCTCGTTCCCGAAGACTGGGGCGGGCAGACGATCTTCGTCGGGACTTCCGCCAAGCAGGGCACCGGCATCGATCAGCTTCTCGAGATGACCGCGCTCCAGGCCGAGATCTTGGAATTGCGCGCGAACCCGAACCGCGCGGCCAAGGGCGTGATCATCGAGAGCCGTCTGGATCGCGGACGCGGCCCCGTCGCCACCGCGCTCATCCAGAACGGCACGCTCAAGGAGAGCGACGCGGTCGTGGTCGGCGCCTATTCCGGCCGCATCCGCGCGCTCCTCGATCCCGCGGGCAAGAAGACCGCCTCGGCCGGTCCCTCCGATCCCGTCGAGATCCTCGGGCTGTCCGGGGTGCCGTCGGCGGGCGACGTGCTGGTGGCCGTGTCGGACGAGCGCAAGGCGCGCCAGATCGCGGCCATGCGGCTCGAGCGCGACAAGGGCAAGGGTAAGACCACGATCCGGATCACCCTGGAGGGACTCCACAAGCAGATCCAGACCGGCGAGGTCAAGGAGCTGCGGCTCATCCTCAAGGCCGACGTGCAGGGCTCGGTGGAGGCGCTGGGCGAGTCGCTGGAGCGGCTGTCCACCGACGAGGTCAAGCTGAAGGTGATCCATAGTTCCGTCGGGGCCATCAACGAGAGCGACGTGATGCTCGCCTCGGCGTCGAACGCGATCGTGCTGGGCTTCAACGTGAAGGCGGAGCCCAAGGCGGCCACCCAGGCCCAGATCAACGGGGTCGACGTCCGCCACTACAACGTGATCTACGAGGCCATCAACGACCTGCGCGCGGCGCTGGCCGGCATGCTGGCGCCGGAGATCCGCGAGACGGCCCTGGGCCGGGCCCAGGTCCGCCAGATCTTCGTCATCTCCAAGCTCGGCCCCATCTGCGGCTCGTACGTGGAAGAGGGCAAGTTCGTGCGGGGCGCCAAGGTCCGCGTGCGCCGCGGCGCGGGCATCCTCGGCGAAGGCACGGTCACCTCGCTCAAGCGCTTCAAGGACGACGTCCGCGAGGTGTTGGTCGGTCAGGACTGCGGGATCGGGGTCGAGGCGGTGCCCAACATCCTGGCCGGCGACGTGCTCGAAGCCTACACGACCGAGGAAGTCGCGCGCACGCTGTAGCGGCGGCTCTCACCCAAATGTCCTCCGCGCGTGTGGCCCTCGGCACCGTCGAGCTGCACCTGCCGGACGTGTTGTCGCTGAAAGACAAGCGTCACGTGCTCAAGGGGCTCAAGCAGCGGGTGCGGGCGCGCTTCGAAGTCGCGGTCGCCGAAGTCGACCACCAGGACAGCTGGCAGCGCGCGACGCTCGCGGTGGCCTACGTGTCCGGCGATTCCCGTCACGCCAACGAGGTGGTCTCCAAGGCCCTCGACTTCATCGAGGCCCACGTGGAGGGCATGGTCATCGGGGAATCGGTGGAGCTGCTCTGATGCAGGGCAAGCGGCTCGACCGGGTGAACCAGCTCATCAAGGAGGAGATCTCGCTCGTCCTCCAGCGTGAGCTGAAGGATCGCCGCCTCGGCTTCGTGACCATCACCGAGGTCGAGACCGCCAAGGATCTGCGCCTGGCCAAGGTCTTCGTCTCCGTGCTCGGTGACGACGCGCAGTGGGCGGCCTCGCTCGCCGCGCTGACCCACGCGCGAGGCTTCATCCGTCACTGGCTGCGCGGTCACCTGGAACTACGGGTGACTCCCGAGCTGGACTTCCGTCCCGACCGCTCCATGGCCCACGCCGCCCGCATCCAGGAGCTGCTCAAGCGCCTGTCCGTGGACCGGGCGTGAGGATCCCCGCCGACGTCCTGACCCCGCTGGCCAAGCCGGGCGGGAGGGCCCTGATGCTGGGCCACGTCCATCCCGACGCCGACGTGCTCGGGACGCTGCTGGCCATCGACGAGATGCTCACCGCGCGGGGCTTCACGGTGACCGCGGGGGGGCCGCATCCCGCGCCGCACGTGCTGTCGTTTCTCCCCGGGGTCGAGCGGTATCGAACCCTCGCGGCCGTGGACGGCCCGCTCGACGTCGTCGTCCTCACGGATTGTCCGAATCCCGTCCGGACGCAGGGATTGCTCGAAGCGGCCCGCGCGACGGGGGCGACGATCGTCAACATCGATCACCATCCCGACAATCGCCGCTACGGCGACGTGAACTGGATCGAGCCGAGCGCGGCGGCCACGGGCGAGATGGTCTACCACCTCGGGGTGGCCCTGGAGGCGCGCCTCACGCCGGCCATGGCCACCAACCTGTTCACCGCGATCCACACCGACACCGGGTCCTTCCGCTACTCGAACACGACGGAGGAGACGTTCAGGATCGCCGCCGCGCTGGTCGCCGCCGGCGCCCAGCCCGCGCTGGTGTCGGGGCAGCTCTACGAGCGCCGGCAGGCCGACTCCCTCCGCTGGCTGGGTGAATCGCTGCGGCGCATCGAGGTGAGTCCGGACGGCCGCATCGCCTGGCTCGCCCTGCCCGGCGGGATCGTGCCCGAGAGCTTCATCGAGGCCGAGGAGCTGGTGAACTACCCGCGGTCGATCGATTCCGTGCGGGTCGCGTGTTTTTTGCGTCAGCTCGGCGACGAGGTGAAGGTCAGCCTGCGGGGGAAGGGCGACGTCGACGTGAGCCGGATCGCCGCTCGCTTCGGGGGCGGCGGCCATCCCAACGCCGCCGGCTGCACCGTGGCCGGCGCGCTGGCCGAAGCGACTCGCGCCGTCCTGGCCGCGGTGCGGGACGGTCTCGCGGCGACCACGCCCGCATGACGCGACTCTCCCGCTCGGGAGTCCTGGTCGTCGACAAACCGGCCGGGGCGACGTCGTTCGACATGGTCGCGCTGCTGCGCCGGCGCCTCGGCGTCCGCCGCGTCGGACACGCGGGGACCCTCGATCCCGCCGCGACCGGCGTGCTGCCGCTCTTGATCGGCGAGGCCACCAAGCTCGTGCCCTTCCTCGCCGACGAGGACAAGGAGTACGTGGCGACGATCCGCTTCGGGGTGACCACGGACACCCAGGACCTGACGGGCCGGGTCCTCTCGACGGCGGCGGTGCCCTCGCTGACCCCCGAGCGGCTGATCGCGGCGACCCGGCCGTTCGTGGGACGCATCCGTCAGGTGCCTCCGATGTTCTCGGCCCTCCATCATCGAGGACGGCGGCTGTACGAGCTGGCGCGCGAGGGCGTCGAGGTGGCGCGAGAGCCTCGGGACGTCGTCGTCCACGACATCGCCGTCGAGGCGGTGACCGAGGAGACGGTCACGCTTCGCATCGTCTGCGGCCGCGGCACCTACGTGCGAACGCTGGCGGCGGATCTCGGCGCCGCGCTCGGCTGCGGGGGAGCCGTCGAGCGACTCCTGCGCAGCCGGGTGGGGGCCTTCGATCGTGAGCGCGCGCTGCCGGCGGCGGAGGTCGCGGTGGCGACGCCGGAGGGTTTGTGGGCGCGCGTGCTCCCGCCCGAAGCCGTGCTCGGCCACCTGCGTGCCGCTCACATCGACGACGCGGCCGCGACGGCGTTCGTGCACGGCCAGGCCATCGACCTCGGGTGCGCGTTCGACCCGCCGCACGGCGTCTTGCGGGTTCACGACGAGAGTGGGGTCATGCTCGGGATCGGAGAGCTGACGGGCGGTGGCCGACGTTTGCAACCTTCGCGGATCTTGCATGCGGACCGTCCGGGGACTCGAGTCCTACCCGCCTGACGTCGGTCCGTCCGTCGTGGCGCTCGGCGCTTTCGACGGCATTCACCTCGGGCACCGAGCGATCCTCGGCACCGCGGTCGCGCGCGGCCAGGCCCAAGGCGTCCGCGTGGTGGCGTGCACGTTCGATCGGCATCCGATGGAAGTCCTCAACCCCGCGCGCGCACCCGCCCCGCTGGCCACGCTCGACGAGCGACTGCGCTTGATCGCCGAGGCGGGCGTCGATCTCACGCTCGTGCTCGCCTTCACGCCGGAGCTGGCCGGGGTCGAGCCCGAGGCGTTCGTGAAGGACGTCGTCGTGGGGCGCTTGCACGCCCAGGAGGTGGTGGTCGGGTACAACCACACGTTTGGCCGCGGGGCACGCGGCGACGCCGCCCTCCTGTGCGCGATGGGCGGGCCGATCGGCCTGGTGACCCACGTCGTGCCGGCCTTGCTCGTCGACGGCGTCCCCGTCTCGTCGTCGGAGATCCGTAACGTGCTTCGTGACGGCGACGTGAGCCGGGCCGCCCGCTATCTCGGCCGTCCCTACTCGATCGCGGGCACGGTCACGCGGGGAGCGGGCCGGGGCCGAACGCTGGGCTTTCCCACCGCGAACCTGGATCCCGAGCGCCCGCTGCTGGTCCCGACCGGGGTCTACGCGTGCCGGGCCGAGATCGAGGGCGCCAGTCATCAGGCGGTCGTGAACGTGGGGATACGGCCGACCTTCGGAGAGAACGCGCTGGCCATCGAAGCGTTCCTGATGGACCTGAACGCCGACCTGTATGGCCGTCCGCTCCAGCTGCACTTCATGGCGCGGCTCAGAGGGGAGCAAAAGTTCGGCAGCGTCGACCAGCTGCGCGCCCAGATCGCCCGCGACGTCGAGGCCGCCCGCCGGCAGCTCACCCGCGCCGAGTGACCCGTAACTTTACTTGGCGGGCAGCGCATGGTACTCTGTGGCGTAATTGTTGACAAAACAAAGGTTTTTGAACCCATCCAGGCGGAGCGATCGCTCCCGCGGATGTGGCGATTGGAGGAAGCCTTCCGATGCCGCTGACCATCGACCAGAAGAAGACGCTGATCGAGCAGTACCGAGTCCACGAGGGCGACACCGGCTCGCCCGAGGTGCAGATCGCGCTCTTGACCGAGCGGATCACCGGGCTCACCGAGCACTTCAAGAAGCACGCGAAGGACCATCATTCCCGGCGCGGGCTGCTGATGCTGATCGGCAAGCGTCGCAGCCTGCTCGAATATCTCAAGAACAACACCCCCGATCGGTATCGCGCGGTCATCGAGAGGCTCGGTATCCGCCGGTGACGGCGGACTCCTTCCCAGGTCTGACAATCTCCACGGGCCGAGCGAGACGTGGCCCCACGGGCCGCGCGGTGCTCGGCTCCAATCATCACGTCCGTCGAGACGCGACGGACGAGCGAGGACGAGTGTTCGTATGAGTCACACTGTAGACGTCGACATCAATGGTCTCAGCCTCTCGATCGAGACGGGCAAGCTCGCCAAGCAAGCCGACGGCGCCGTCGTCGTCCGCTACGGCGGCACGATGGTCCTGGCCACGTGCGTGGCCGCGAAGTCGGCCCGAGACGCCCAGGATTTTTTCCCGCTCACCGTGGAGTACCGCGAGAAGGCCTATGCCGGGGGACGGATCCCCGGCGGCTATTTCAAGCGCGAGGGCGCTCCGGTCAAGAAGGAAATCCTCACGTCCCGGCTCATCGACCGGCCCATCCGGCCGCTGTTTCCGGACGGATTCCGAAACGAAGTGCAGGTCATCTGTTTTGCGATTTCCGGTGATCAGGACCACGATCCGGACGTTCTTGCCATGAACGGCGCCTCGGCGGCGCTGTGTCTGTCGGGTATTCCGTTCGACGGCCCGATCGGAGCCGTCCGGGTGGGACTCGTCGACGGCCGCTTCATCGCCAACCCTACGACCTCGCAGCAGGCGGCCTCGAGTCTCGAGCTGGTGGTCGCCGGGACCGAGGACGCGATCCTGATGGTCGAATCCGGCGCCAATGAAGTGCCCGAGGAGACGATGCTGGAGGCGCTCGCATTCGGGCACCGTGAATGCCAGCGGCTAGCGCGTGCCCAAAAGGAGCTCGTCGCTCGGGCCGGCAAGCCCCGCTGGGTGCTCGACGCCCCCGCCGGACGCAAGGCCGAGGTGACCGCGCGCGTGAAGGAGCTGGTCGCGAGCCGTCTCGCCGACCTCTTCACCTCCGCGCACGAAAAGCAGGACCGGGCCGGCGCGGTAGGCCGACTCTTCGACGAGGTCGCGCAGGCGATCTGTGCCGCTGACGAGGGCCTCAAGCCGTTCATCCGCGAGGCGTTCGAGGAGGTGGAGAAGGCCGAGGTGCGGCGCCTCATCGTCGAGCGCGGGCTTCGCGTCGACGGGCGCAAGGTCAACGAGATCCGGCCGATCAGCATCGACATGTCGTATCTGCCGCGGGCCCACGGCTCCTGCGTATTCACCCGCGGCGAGACCCAGGCGCTGGTCTCCGCCACCCTCGGCACCAAGTCCGACGAGCAGAAGATCGAGTCGCTGGAGGGCGAGTCCTACCGGCACTTCTTGCTCCACTACAACTTCCCGTCGTTCTCGGTGGGTGAGGTGCGCCGCTTCGGCTCGCCCTCGCGGCGCGACATCGGCCACGGCGCCCTCGCCGAGCGCGCGGTGGAGCCGCTCCTGCCGCCCAAGGAAGAGTTTCCGTACACGATCCGCGTCGTCTCCGACATCCTCGAGTCGAACGGTTCGTCGTCGATGGCCACCGTGTGCGGCGCGTCGCTGGCCCTCATGGACGCCGGCGTGCCGCTCAAGCGCCACGTCGCCGGCATCGCGATGGGGCTCGTGAAGGAGGGCGACCGGGTCGGGATCCTCACCGACATCATGGGCACCGAGGACCACTACGGCGACATGGACTTCAAGGTCGCGGGCACCGAGCAGGGCGTGACCGCGCTCCAGATGGACATCAAGATCTCGGGCGTGTCGATCGAGATCTTGCGCTCGGCGCTCCAGCAGGCCCGTGACGCGCGCCTGTCCGTGCTGGCCAAGATGCGCGAGGCGCTGGAGAAGCCGCGCCAGGAGCTGTCGCCCTACGCGCCGCGGTTCGTGACGATCAAGATCCGCACCGAGAAGATCCGCGAGATCATCGGCCCCGGCGGCAAGGTCATCCGCGGCATCCAGGACCAGACCGGCGCCAAGATCGACGTCGAGGACGACGGGCGCGTGACGATCTTCTCGCCCGACAACGAGTCCGTGCAGAAGGCGCTCGGGATGATCCAGGACATCTGCCGCGAGGTCGAGGTCGACCGGATCTACCTCGGCAAGGTCAAGAAGATCGTCGAGTTCGGGGCGTTCGTGGAGGTGATTCCCAACACCGAGGGCTTGCTGCACATCTCGCAGATCGCCGATTCGCGCATCCGTTCCGTCCAGGACGTCCTCAGCGAGGGCGACGAGGTGCTGGTCAAGGTCATCGAGGTCGACGGCAGCGGCAAGATGCGTCTCTCCCGGAAGATGGCCCTCCGTGAACAGCCGGCCCTAGCCGACCGCGAGAAGCTCAAGAATCCGAACGCCGCCAACCCACCCCGTGACTGACGGTCGTGTGAGATGAGCGGCGCCCGAGGAGCCGTAGGCGACGAGCGCCGCGAGACGAGCGGTGACATGATCGAACAGCGCCGCAAGAGCGTTCTCAGCAACGGCATCCGCGTCCTCACCGAGCAGATGCCGCACGTGCGTTCGGTCGCGGTCGGGGTGTGGGTGGAGACGGGATCCCGTCACGAGCCCGTGGAGCGCGGCGGTATGTCGCACCTGATCGAGCACCTGGTCTTCAAGGGCACCACGACCAGGACCGCCGAGGCCATCGCCCGCACCATGGACTCGGTGGGCGGCCAGATGGACGCGTTCACGACCAAGGAGCACACCTGCTTCTACGTGCAGGTGCTCGACGAGCACCTGCCGCTCGCCGTCGACCTGCTCACCGATATCCTCCTGCGCTCGCGGTTCGACGCCGAGGAGCTCGAGCGCGAGAAGTCCGTGGTGATGCAGGAAATCAAGATGGTCGAGGACACCCCCGACGATCTGATCCACGATCTGTTTGCCGCCCACGTCTGGGGGGGCCATCCGCTGGGCCGCCCGATCCTGGGCACCCGCGAGGGCGTGACGGGCTTCGCGCGGGAGCAGGTGGTCGACTACTTCGGCGAGCAGTACGTCCCGCCGCGGATCATCATCGCGGTGGCCGGCAACGTCACGCACGAGCGGGTGGTGGAGCTGTTCGGCGCGGGCTTCGACGGGTTCGGCCATCCGGGCCTGCCGCGTCCCGAGGAGCCGCCGCACACGCGTCCGGGCATCAACATCGTGCCCAAGACGCTCGAGCAGGTGCACCTGGTCATGGGCTTTCCGGGGCTTCCGCACGCGGCGCCCGAGCGCTACGCGCTCTTCCTACTCAACGACGTGATCGGCGGCAGCATGTCCTCGCGGCTCTTCCAGGAGATCCGCGAGCGCCAGGGGCTCGCGTACTCGATTCACTCCGGGGTCCAGGCCTTTCGCGACACCGGCTCCGTGTACGTGTACGCCGCCACCGATCCCGCGAATTTCTCCAAGGTCCTCAAGTCGATCCTCGTGGAGTTGCGGCGGCTCAAGAAGCACGGGATCTCGCTCGACGAGTTGACCCGGGCCAAGAACCACCTCAAGGGCAGCCTCATGCTCTCGCTCGAGTCGACCTCCAGCCGCATGAACCGGCTGGCCAAGCACGAGATGCACTTCGGCTCGTTCCTGACCATGAACGCCATGCTGGAGGCGATCGACACGGTTCGGTACGAAGAGGTCCAGGGTCTCGTCGACGACGTGCTCGACGAAGAGCAGCTCGCGCTGACCACCTACGGTCCGCTCAATCGCCGAAATCTCCCCAGGGATCTACTCGGAGCCGGGGCGGGCCACTCGCGACCGTGAAGGTCCGGGTACTCGTTCGGCTCAAATCCGGCATCCTCGACGTTCAGGGCGCGGCGGTGAAGCGGGCGCTCGGCGGTCTCGGGTTCACGGACGTCGCGGACCTGCGCGTGGGCAAGGTGATCGAGGTCGACGTCGACGCCGTGAGCGCCGACGCGGCACGCGCCCGCGTCGACGAGATGTGCCGGAAGCTCCTCGCCAACCCGATCCTCGAAGACTACGCGATCGAATGATCGTGCGGTTGCCGTCGGAGCGATGCCGGCGGTAAGATGAGGAACCGATGAAATTCGGCGTGGTCGTGTTCCCGGGGACGTGGAGCGACTGCGACTTTCACCACGTGATCTCCGAAGTCCTGCACCAGCCCGTGCGCTACGTCTGGCACCGCGACCGCAACCTCGACGATCTCGACTGCGTGATTCTTCCCGGCGGATTCTCCTACGGCGACTACCTGCGCGCGGGCGCCGTGGCCGGCCGCTCGCCGGTGGTCGAGGTCCTGGGCGATTTCACGGCCCGGGGCGGCGTGGTGCTCGGATCGTGCAACGGGTTTCAGATCCTCTGCGAGGCGGGCTTGCTCCCCGGCGCGCTGATGCGGAACGAGTGTCTCCAGTACCGCTGTCAGTCCGTGCACCTCACGGTCGACAACGCCGACACCCCGTTCACGCGCGGCCTCGCCGGACGCGTGCTCGCGATGCCGATCTCCCACGGTGAAGGGAAGTACTACGCCGATCCCGCCACGCTCGCCGCCCTGCGGGAGCGCCGGCAGGTGGTGTTCCGATACGCCGACGCCGACGGACGGGTCACGCGCGCCGCCAATCCCAACGGCTCGCTCGACAACATCGCCGGCGTGGTCAGCGAGGACGGCAACGTGCTCGGGCTCATGCCCCATCCCGAGCGCGCGGCCGAAGCGGTCATGGGCGGTGTCGATGGACTGGCGCTGTTTCAGTCGCTCCTCGGCAGCCTCGTCGAGGACGGCACCTTCCGGCAAGCCGTTTGAACGTCACCGAACCCAAGGCGACGCTCGACCTCGCTCGCGAGCTCGGTCTCATCACGGACGAGTACGACCGGATCATCGAGCGGCTGGGGCGTGAGCCGTCCTACACCGAGCTGGGCCTGTTCTCGGCGCTCTGGTCCGAGCACTGCGCCTACAAGCACTCGCGGGTCTTTCTGCGCCGGCTGCCCCAGACGGGGCCGCGCGTGCTGCAGGGGCCGGGCGAGAACGCGGGCGCGATCGACATCGGCGACGGCTGGGCGGTCGTGTTCAAGATCGAGAGCCACAATCATCCGTCGTTCATCGAGCCCTTCCAGGGCGCGGCCACCGGCGTCGGAGGCATCCTGCGCGACATCTTCACCATGGGCGCCCGGCCCATCGCGCTGCTCGACTCGCTCCGCTTCGGCGATCCCGACGATCCCCGCACGCGTCGGCTCATCGAGGGCGTGGTCTCGGGGATCAGCTGGTACGGCAACTGTTTCGGTTGCCCGACCGTCGGCGGCGAGATCGCGTTCGCGCCGGAATACGCGGGGAACCCGCTGGTCAACGTGCTGTGCGTGGGCCTCGTGCGCGCCGACGGCCTCTTTCGCGCGCGGGCCGAGGGCGTCGGCAATCCCGTGTTCTACGTGGGCAACAAGACCGGACGCGACGGCATCCACGGCGCGACCATGGCGTCGGCCACCTTCGACGAGCACGCGCACGAGCGCCGGCCGACCGTGCAGGTCGGCGATCCGTTCACCGAGAAGCTGCTGCTGGAAGCCTGCCTGGAGGCGATGGCCAGCGGGGCCGTGCTCGGCATCCAGGACATGGGCGCCGCCGGGCTCGCCTGCTGCACCTCCGAGATGCCCGCGCGCGCCGGTACCGGCATGGACGTCGAGCTGAGCCGCGTTCCCCAGCGCGAGACCGCGATGACGCCGTACGAGATCCTCCTGTCCGAATCGCAGGAGCGCATGCTGCTCGTGGCCGCGCGCGGCCGTGAGGACGAAGTCCGACGCATCTTCGCCAAGTGGGAGCTCGACGCCGTGGAGATCGGGGCGGTCACCGCCGACTCCAACCTCACGATCCGTCTCGGCGGTGAGGTCGTCGCGCAGGTGCCCGTCGACGCGCTGGCCGACGGGCCGCGCTACGAAAAGCCCACCGCGGTCCCGGCCTGGCTCGCCGAGTGCCGCGCGTTCGATCCGCTGACCCTGCCCGCTCCGAGCGATCTCAATCGAGCGCTGGTGGCGTTGCTCGCCTCGCCGACCATCGCGTCGAAGGAGTGGGCGTTTCGTCAGTACGATCAGCAGGTCGGCATCAACACGCTCGTGCTCCCCGGCTCGGACGCGACCGTGCTGCGCGTGAAGGGCACCCGCCGCGCGCTCGCGGTGGCTACCGACGGCAACGGCCGGCAGGTGTTTCTCGACCCGCGCGCCGGGGCGGCCATGGCCGTCTGCGAGGCGGCGCGGAACGTGAGCTGCGCGGGGGCCCGGCCCCTCGGCGTCACCGACTGTCTGAACTTCGGCTCGCCCGAGCGGCCCGAGATCCTCTGGCAATTCGCGGAGGCGATCGACGGCATCGCGGCGGCGTGCCGCGCGCTCGAGCTCCCGGTAGTGGGCGGCAACGTTTCCTTCTACAATGAGACCACGAGCCTGAGGACGTCCGATGCCACGGGCCGGACGATGTCCGGCCCCAGCGGGGCGACGGTCTCGGGCACTCTCGACGTGCAAGCGATCCTGCCCACGCCGATCATCGGGGTGGTGGGACTTCTCGAGGACGCCGGACGGCCGGCGACCCAGTGGTTCAAGCGTGGCGAGCACCGGATCGCCCTGCTCGGAGGAGACGCGGTGAGCTTCGGGGGCAGCGAGTATCTCTGGACGCTGCACCGGCGGCTGGCGGGGACGCTGGCCCCCCTGGACCTCGAGCTGGAGCGGCGAGTGCAGACGGCCGTGCAGACCGCGGTCGGCGCGGGACTCGCGACGGCGGCGCACGACTGTGCCGAGGGCGGACTCGCGGTCGCTCTCGCGGAGTCCTGTGTCACCGGCCCCGATCCGGTCGGCTGTGTGGTGACGCTCCCGGAGATTGGACAGCGCGCGGACCTGACGCTGTTTGGCGAAGGGCCGTCACGGGTTATCGTGACGGTCGACCCGTCGCGCGTGCCCGAGTTCGAAGCCCTGATGGCGGAATCGGCGATCCCCTGGCGGTGGATCGGCACGACGGGGGGCGAACGGCTCGGGATCACGGTCGGAACGGAGACGGTGATCGACGCCGCGCTCGATACGCTCGGGCGCGCGTGGAGGACGGGATTTGAGCGCCACCTCAGCTGACGACAAGTTCCACGACGAGTGCGGTCTGTTCGGGGTGTGGGACCACCTCGAGGCGGCCAACCTCACCTACCTCGGACTCTATGCGCTCCAGCATCGGGGCCAGGAGTCGGCGGGCATCGCGGCCACCGATGGCGTGAGCCTGCACACCGAGAAGGCGATGGGGTGGGTGGCCGACGTGTTCAGCACCGAGCGGCTGCGCCGGCTTCCCGGACACCGGGCCATCGGCCACGTCCGGTACTCGACGGCGGGGACCTCGCGTCTGCGCAACGCCCAGCCCATCACCGCCAACACCGTGCAGGGTCCCATCGCCATCGCCCACAACGGCAACCTGACCAACGCGGAATCGCTCCGGCGTGAGATGGAGCGCGACGGCGCCATCTTCCAGTCCAACTCCGACACCGAGGTGATCCTGCACCTCCTGGCTCGGGCGCCGGCCGGCCCGCTGGAGGAGCAGCTTCCGTACGCGCTCCGACAGGTCACCGGCGCCTACTCACTGCTGATCCTCACCCCCGCGGCGATGTACGCGGTGCGCGATCCCAGCGGCTTCCGGCCGCTCACCTTGGCCCGCCTCGAGGACTCGTGGGTGGTGGCCTCCGAGACCTGCGCGCTCGACCTCATCGAGGCCAAGGCCGAGCGCGACGTCGAGCCGGGCGAGATCGTGGTGATCGGCAAGGACGGCCTTCGCTCGCTGCACCCGTTCGCGCCAGCCGAGCGCCTGCAGTGCGTGTTCGAGTACGTGTACTTCGCGCGGCCCGACTCGGTCCTGTGGGGCCGGAACGTCCACACCGTGCGCAAAGCCCTGGGGCGCGAGCTGGCGCGCGAGCATCCGGTCGAGGCCGACGTGGTGATTCCCGTGCCGGACTCGGGCACCAGCGCAGCGCTGGGATTCTCGGAAGAATCCGCCATCCACTTCGAGATGGGATTGATCCGTAATCACTACGTCGGGCGCACGTTCATCGAGCCCCAGCAGGGGATCCGTCACTTCGGCGTGAAGGTCAAGCTGAACCCCATGCGCGAGATGCTGGAAGGCCGCCGCGTGGTGGTCATCGACGACTCCATCGTGCGCGGCACCACCAGCCGCAAGATCGTGCGGATGATCCGCAGCTCCGGCGCCGCCGAGGTGCATATGCGGATCTCGTCGCCGCCCATCCAGTGGCCTTGCTACTACGGGATCGACACCCCGACGCGCAAGGAATTGATCGGGGCCAGCCACAGCGTCGAGGAGATCCGCCGCTACCTCGGGGCCGACTCGCTCGGCTACCTCTCGCTCGAGGGCATGCTGAAGGCCACCGGCTCCGACCCCGCGAACTTCTGTCACGCGTGTTTCACCGGCCAGTACAGGGTGGGCATCTCGCCCGAAGCGACGCCGCAGCTCCGCCTGTTCGACGCCTAGCGGGGACACGGGGTGAGCGGTGAACGACTGAGGCTCGCCGTGCTCGCCTCGGGCCGTGGCTCGAACCTGGGCGCGATCCTCGAGGCGTGCCGGCGCGACGAGTTCCCCGCGCGCGTGGTGGTCGTGGTCTCGGATCGCGAGCGCGCCGCCGCGCTCGAACGGGCCCGGCGAGAGGGCGTCGACGCCCTGGTCCTCGACCCCAAGGCCTACGGTGACCGCGCGGCCTACGACGAGGCGCTGGTGACCACGCTCGAGCGCTATCGTCCCGGCCTCGTGTGTCTCGCGGGCTTCATGCGCCTGTTGGGCTCGGCGTTCGTGGGCGCGTGGGCCGGCCGTCTGATGAACGTCCACCCGTCATTGTTGCCGGCGTTCCCCGGACTGCACCCGCACCGTCAGGCCCTCGCGTACGGCGTGAAGGTCTCGGGAGCGACCGTGCACTTCGTCGACGACGGCGTCGACACCGGGCCCGTCATCCTCCAGGCCAGCGTTCCCCTCCGGCCCGACGACACCGAGGACTCGCTGTCCGCGCGCATCCTCGTCGAGGAGCATCGGCTCTACCCGGAAGCGATCCGCCTGTTCGCCGAGGGACGTCTGGCCATCGCGGGTCGCCGTGTCCACGTCGGGGAGACGGCATGAACGTGACGACGGCGACCGCGGGTCGCCGTGTCCACGTCAAGGAGACGGCGTGAACGTGACGACGGCGACCGCGGGTCGCCGTGTCCTCGTGAAGGAGACGACATGAAAGTGGCGCGCGCGCTGGTGAGCGTTCACGACAAGACGGGCCTGGCCGATCTTGGACGCGCGCTCGCCGATCTCGGGATCGAGATCGTGTCCACCGGGGGCACGGCCCGGCTGCTCAGAGAATCGGGCGTGGCCGTGCGCGAGGTCTCCGACGTCACGGGGTTTCCCGAGATGATGGACGGCCGCGTCAAGACCCTGCACCCGAAGATCCACGGCGGCATCCTGGCCCGCCGCGACGTGCCCGAGCATGTGGCCGCCCTCGAGCAGCACGGGATCCCGCCGATCGACCTCGTGGTCTCGTCGCTGTATCCGTTCGAGGCCACGGTGGCGCGGCCCGGCGTCACCCGGGCCGAGGCGATCGAGCAGATCGACGTGGGTGGGCCGACGATGATCCGCGCCGCCGCCAAGAACCACACCAGCGTCGCCGTCGTGACCGATCCCGGTCAATACGCCGCCGTCCTCGACGAGCTGCGCGCGACCGGAGCGCTGGGCGACGAGACGCGCGCCCGGCTGGCCCTCGAGGCCTTTCGTCGCACGGCCGAGTACGACGCCGCCATCGCGCGATACCTCGACGGCCGTCCGGCGTCCGACCGATTCCCGGCGACGTTGACGATCGAGGCCGAGCACGCGATGGCGTTGCGGTACGGCGAGAATCCGCATCAGGCGGCGGCGTTCTATCGGCCGGCGGGCGTGGCGCCGTTCGGACTGGGCGCGATGCGGCAGCTCCACGGGCCGGAGCTTGGATACAACAATCTCCTGGATTTCTCGGAGGCGCTCTCGCTGCTCCTCGAGTTCTCGGAGCCGGCGGCGGTGGCGATCAAGCACACCAATCCGTGCGGGGTCGCCGTGGCCTCGACGGTGGGGGCGGCGATGGCCCGGGCCAAAGCCTCCGATCCGATCTCGATCTACGGCGGCATCGTGGGAGTCAATCGCGAGCTGGACATGTCGGTCGTGGCCGAGCTGGCGGGGATCTTCGTGGAGATCCTGTTCGCGCCGGCGTTCGCGGCCGACGCGCTCGAACAGCTCCGGCGGACCAAGCAGAAGTGCCGGGTGCTCGAGGTGCCGTTCGCTCGGCCCGCGGGCGTCGTCGAGTATCGAAGCGTGCTCGGCGGGCTGCTGGCCCAGGGCGCGGACCTCGTGGACCTCGACGAGGCGAGGCTCCGCACCGTCTCCCGACGGGCGCCGACAGCCGAGGAGATGGCCGGGCTCCGCTTCGCCTGGAAGATCGCCAAGCACACCAAGTCCAACGCGATCGTGCTGGCCAGGCCGGACCAGGTCGTGGGCGTGGGGGCCGGGCAGATGAACCGTCTCGACTCGGCGCGCCTGGCCGTCATGCGGGCGGGCGAGGTGGGTCTCGCCACGCGCGGGACCGTGTGCGCCTCCGACGCCTTCTTCCCGTTTCGCGACGCCCTCGACGTGGTGGCGAGTGCCGGCGCGACAGCGGTCATTCACCCGGGCGGCTCGTTGCGCGATGAGGAAGTGATCGCGGCCGCCGACGAGCACGACATGGCGATGGTCACGACAGGGATCCGCCACTTCCGCCACTAGCACGCCGATGAAAATGACCCATCTGCGTCGTTGGCTCCTCGCTCCTCCCTGCGCCGTATGCGGCATACGGCTCAGTCGTCACTCGTCGCCGCCTAGCATCTGGATCATTTTGATCGGCGTGCGGCGCTAGGTTTTGGGGTGGAAAGCATGGAGCGGATTTATGGGCTGCGGGAGCTGACGCGGATTCTCAATCTCACGCCGAAGCGGCTGGGGCAGTTGCGGCGGCTCGACCTGATGAAGGACGCGGCCGGGTACACGTTTCGCGATCTGCTGGCGGCGCGGGCGGCGAGCGCGCTGCTCGATGCCGGCGCGTCCGTGCGGCAGATCCGTCAGGCGCTGGCGGCGATGCGGCGCCAGGACCCGACCCTCGAGCAGCCGCTCACCGAGATGCGCTTCCTCGTCGAGGACGGCCGGCTGCTCGCGCAGTCCGACCGCGTTCGCTTCGATCCGCGCACCGGGCAGACCGTGCTGGGGCTCGACCCCGGCTCGCTCACCGAGGCCGCCGCCGCCACCCTGGTCACCGGCATGGTCCGCCCGCTGGAGCCGCCGAGCGAGCAGGCCGAGACCTGGTTCGAGCGCGCCAGCGAGTGGGACGCCGATCCCGCGCAATGGAAGGACGCCCTCGAAGCCTACCAGCGGGTGGTCACCCTCGATCCGTCGTACGCGGCGGCCTGGAACAACCTCGGGCTGCTGCTCCACCGGATGGGGCGTTACGACGAAGCGCGCGCGGCCTACGACACCGCGGTGGCCCGCGACCCGACGTGCGCGGAGGCGGCCTACAACCTGGGCTCGCTGGCCGAGGACCAGGGCGAGGTGGAGCGCGGGATCGCGCACTACCGACGCGCGCTGGAGGTCTCGCCCGACTACGCCGACGCCCACTTCAACCTGGCCGCCGCGCTGGCCCGGACCGGTCGCGGCGCCGACGCGGTCGTGCACTGGCAGCGCTACCTGCTGCTGGACTCCGGCAGCCCGTGGGCCAAGATCGCCCGCGCCCACCTCGAGTTCGTCGAGCCGCCCGGGCAACGGGAATGAAGCCCGCTGAGAACGAGGGGCGCCACGGCTTTGCCGGGGCGTCCCGAGCGGTGGCAGTGCGAGGGGAGTCGCGCTCGGGCGGCGAGCCGAGCCCTTCAATGATCGAAATCGGGCTTGGGGGGCCCGTGGCTAGGCCTCCCATGTCATGAAGGTGTTGCTGGTCGGCGGGGGCGGACGCGAGCACGCGCTGGCCTGGCGCATCGCGCAGAGCCCGCTCGTCGACGTGCTGTACGCCGCGCCCGGCAACCCGGGCATCGCGCGCCACGCCCGCTGCCTGCCGATCCCGGTGGACGACCACGAGGCGATCGTGAGCTTCGCCGCGCGCGAGCGCGTCGATTTCACCATCATCGGGCCGGAGATCCCGCTGGTCGCGGGCCTCTGGGACGCGCTCACCGCGCGCGGGCTGACGGCGCTGGGTCCGTCGCTGAAGGCCGCGGCGATCGAGGGCTCCAAGCGGTTCGCCAAGGACCTCATGGCCCGTCACGGTATCCCGACCGCGGCCTACGAGAGCTTCACCGATCCGGCCGCGGCCCGCGAGTACTGCCGGCGGCTCGGCGCGCCGATCGTCGTGAAGGCGGACGGGCTGGCCGCGGGCAAGGGCGCGATCGTGTGCGCGACGCTCGCCGAGGCCGACGAAGCGATCGCCCTCTGCATGGAGCGTCGGGCGTTTGGCGCGTCGGGCGCGACGGTGGTGGTGGAAGAGTTCCTGCGCGGTGAAGAGATCTCGTTCTTCGCCGTCGCCAACGGCCGCGACGTGGTGCCGCTCGCCCTCGCCCAGGATCACAAGACGATCTTCGACGACGACCGCGGTCCCAACACCGGCGGCATGGGCGCGTACTCGCCGGTGGCGCGCGTCGACGCGGCCATGTCACGGCACATCATGGACGCGATCGTCATCCCGGTGATCCGGGCCCTCGCGGCGGAGGGCGCGCCGTACCGCGGCGTGCTCTTTACCGGGCTCATGCTGACCGCCGAGGGGCCGAAGGTCGTCGAGTTCAACTGCCGCTTCGGCGATCCCGAATGCCAGCCCATCCTCGCGGCCTCCGGCGGCGACGTGGTGCCGTTGCTGCTCGCCGCCGCCCGCGGCGACGCGCTGCCCGCGCCGCCGCGCGGCGTCCGACACGCCGTCTGCGTGACCGTCGCCTCGGGCGGCTATCCCGGCGCGTATCGCACCGGCCTGCCCATCGACGGGATCGACGCGGCCGAGCGGCGCGAGGGCGTGCGCGTGTTCCACGCCGGGACCGCCGAGCGCGACGGCAAGCTCGTGACCTCGGGGGGACGCGTGCTCGGCGTCACCGCCGCCGCCGACGATCTGGCCACGGCCGTGGCGCGGGCCTACGCCGCGGTGGGCGATGTCCACTTCGAGGGCATGCACTTTCGCCGCGACATCGGCCGCAAGGGACTGGCATGACCAGAGGGGGCGCGCGGCCGCGCCCGGCGGTGACCGAAGTCCTCGTCGTCGACGCCGTCAATCCCGACGCGGCGGCGCTGGCGCGAGCGGCGGCCGTCCTGCGCGCCGGCGGTCTCGTGGCCTTTCCCACCGAGACCTTCTACGGGCTGGGCGCGGCGGCCGACGATCCGGCGGCGGTGCGACGGGTCTTCTCCGTCAAGGGCCGTGACGAAGGCAAGCCGCTGCTCGTCCTCGTCGATTCGATCGCGATGGCCGAGACGGTGGCCGAGGTGACCGCGCGCGGCCGCGAGCTGATGGCCCGCCACTGGCCGGGGGCGCTGACCCTGGTGCTGCGCGCCCGCGATGGAGTCCGAGGGGAGGTCACGGCGGGAACGGGAACGATAGGTGTGAGGCTGAGCCCACACCCGGTGGCCCGCGGCCTGGTTTCTGCCCTCGGCTCGCCGGTGACGGCCCCCAGCGCCAACCTCGCCGATGCTCCGCCGCCCACCAGCGCGGCCGCCGTGCGGGCGGTCTTCGACGGCGCCGTCGATCTCGTCCTCGACGGCGGCGCCACCGCCGGCGGCCCGGCGTCGACCGTGGTCGACGTCACGGCGGACGTCCCGCGCGTCCTGCGCGCGGGGGCGGTCACGCTATGCGCGTGACCGGTGCGGTGGCGCTGTGCGGGTGACGGGCGTGGTGCAGGCCGGCGGCAAGAGCTCGCGGATGGGCGGCGCGCCCAAAGCCTTGCTCGAGCTGGGCGGCCGCCGCCTCATCGAGCGCGTGGTGGGTGTCGTCGGCGAGGTGGTCGACGACGTCCTCATCGTCACCAACACCCCCGACCTCTATCGGTTCCTGAATCTACCCATGGTCCCCGACGTGTTCGCCGATCACGGCTCGCTGGGTGGCATCTATTCCGGGTTGGCCGCGGCTCCGGGCGAGGCCGCCTTCACGGTGGCCTGCGACATGCCGTTCCTCCACGCGGGGGTGGCCCGCCTCGTGGTCGGGCGGGCGGGCGAGGCCGACGTGGTGATCCCGCGCGCCGACGATCAGCTGCAGACCCTGCACGCCGTGTACGGCAAGGGCTGCCTGCCCCACATGGAGGCGCGGCTGCGCGCGGGCCGTCTCAAGGTCTCGGGCTTCTTCGACGAGGTGTGCGTGCTCGAGGTGCCCGAGGCCGAGATCGCCCGCCACGCCGATCCCGCGCTGGTCTTCATGAACCTCAACACCCCGGAGGAGCTGGAGCGGGCGCGCGCGATGATCACCGATGAGTGAGACGACCGCCGGCCCCAGGCCGACCCTGGAGTCGATCCTCGACCTCAACGCGCTGCCGTGGACGCTGCGCGAGCAGATCTACGTGCGCCTGTGCCCCGAGGAATTGCTGGCGCGCTTCGGGGTGAACCGGGGGACCCTGCTCAACGGGGCGGGGGAGCGCACGCTCAGGGTGGCCGCGCCGGACGAGGGCTCGTGGGCGCGCCTGGATCTGCGCGAGGGGTGTCACGACCGCGACCCCGTGCTGGTCGTCGACATCGCCATGTCCGCCTTCGGCGTCCCCGAGCTGACGTTCGTGCAGATCAACGATCCCGCCGCCCCCCGCTACGGCGTCGACCGCGACGCCGACGGTCAGGACACGCTGCTCGGCACCGTGTCGCGCAACCTCGACGAGGAGGGCCGCGCGCTCGGCGACGGTCTCGGTCCCGGTCAGGTCCGGCGCGGACTCCGGATGCTCGGGCGCGTGCTCGAGTGCATGGACGGGTTCTGCCGGATCCTCGGGCGCGATTGCTACCTCGTGGAGCCGCTCTTCTACCACTCGGCCCTCGTCTACGAGCGCCACGGCTGCGACTACCTGATGGGGCGCGAGCTGATGGACGAGATCCACGCCGGCTTCCAGGAGGGCGGTCCGCTCCACCGGCTCCTCGACGATTCCACGCCGTTCCGGCGGCGCGGCTTCGACGCCACCGTGCGCGGCCGCAGCTGGGCCATTCACGACGGCATCCTGGACGCCGTGGCCACCGGCGGCTGGTCGGGCGTGAAGATGTACCGCGTCCCCGGCCGCCCCGCCGCGGTCTCCACCTTCCCCGGCGGGATCTACTAGAGCGATCCGCGCGTGGCCAGGCTGCGGCAGTCACTCATCGTTCACTATCACGAGATCAGCCTCAAGCGCGGGAACCGTCCGCTGTTCCTGCGGCATCTGCTGCGGAACCTGGAGCGCGCCACCAGCGACCTCGGACCGGTGAGCGTTCACCAGCGTCCCGGCCGCATCCTGCTCGACCTCGAGGGCAACGCGCGGGGGGATGCGGTGGCCGCGCGCGTCTCGCGGGTGTGCGGCGTGGCCAGCGCCGCCCTGGCCTCGCGCGTGCCCTCCTCCGTCGACGCGATGAAGGGCGCGGTGGCGGCGCTCGTCGAGGGCCGCCGCTTCGCGTCGTTCCGCATCTCGGCGCGGCGCGCCTTCAAGACGTATCCGATGACGTCGGTCGAGCTGAACCGCGAGCTGGGGGCCTTCGTGGTGGCGCGCACGGGAGCGCGGGTCGACCTCACGAACCCGGAGCTCGAGATCCACGTGGAGGTGTTGCCCGCCGAGACGTTCGTCTACGCCGGGCGGGTGTCCGGCCCCGGCGGCCTCCCCGTGGGCACCGCGGGCACGGTGGCCGCGTTGCTCTCGGGCGGGATCGATTCACCGGTGGCGGCCTGGCGCATGATGAAGCGCGGCTGCCGCGTGATCTTCGTGCACTTTCACAGCGTGCCCTATCTGCCGGCCACCTCGCAGGCCAAGGCGCGGGCCCTCGTCGAGCGGCTCACCGAATGGCAGTATCGCTCGCAGCTCTTCCTGGTCCCCCTCGGCGAGATCCAGCGCGAGGTCGTGCTCTCGGTGCCGCCGCCCCTCCGGGTGATCGTGTACCGCCGCATGATGGTGCGAATCACCGAAGCGATCGGCCGACAATCGGGCGCGCTCGCGCTGACCACCGGCGAGAGCCTGGGGCAGGTGGCGTCGCAGACGCTGACCAACATCGCGCGGGTGAACGAGGCGGCGACGCTGCCGATCCTGCGCCCGCTCATCGGCATGGACAAGCTCGAGATCACCGCCGAGGCCCAGCGGCTCGGCACCTTCGAGATCTCCATCGAGCCCGACGCCGACTGCTGCACCCTGTTCGTCCCCAAGCATCCCTCGACGCGGGTGAGCGAAGACGAGATCCGCGCCGCCGAATCGCCCCTCGATCTCCCCCGCCTGATTGCCATGGGCGTCGACGGTACCCGGCTCGAAGTCTTCGAGTTTCCTCCGGCGCTGGCGGGACGCCATATGTAGGTGCCTTGACACGTGGTGCCCCTACCGCTATGGTGAAGCCCGTATGTCGGCCATCGCCCTCGGCGCCGATCACGCGGGTTTCGCGCTCAAGCAACTCCTGAAGGTCTGGCTCGAGGGGCAGGGCCACACGGTGCTCGACGTGGGCACCCACACCGCCGAGTCCGTCGACTATCCCGATTACGCCAGCGCGGTCACCGACGCGCTGCTCGTCGGCGCCGCCGAGCGCGGCATTCTCGTGTGCGGGACCGGACTCGGCATGGCGATGGCCGCCAACAAGGTCCCGGGCGTCCGCGCCGCCTCCTGCGTCGACGCCTACACCGCGCAGATGGCCCGCGAGCACAACGACGCCAACGTCCTCACCCTCGGCGCGCGCATCGTCAAGGGCGAGGACGCGATCGAGATCGTGCGCGTGTGGCTCGACACCGCCTTCGCCGGCGACCGTCACATCAGGCGCCTGGCCAAGCTCGTCGCCCTCGAACGGAAGGAGCACCGCTGGCATGTCCCGGCTCACTGACGTCGATCCCGAGATCGCCAAGGCCATCGGCGACGAGACCGAGCGTCAGCGCCGAAACCTGGAATTGATCGCCTCCGAGAACTTCGTGTCGCGGGCCGTGCTCGAGGCCGTCGGCTCGGTGCTGACCAACAAGTACGCCGAAGGCTATCCGGGGCGGCGGTACTACGGCGGCTGCGAGGTCGTGGACGTGGTCGAGGACCTGGCCATCGCGCGGGCGCGCGAGCTGTTCGGCGCCGAGCACGCCAACGTCCAGCCCCACTCGGGCGCCCAGGCCAACATGGCCGTGTACTTCACCGTGCTCAAGCCGGGCGACGTGGTCCTCGGACCGAACCTCTCCCACGGCGGGCATCTCACCGCCGGCAGTCCCGTGAATTTCTCGGGCAAGCTCTACCAGATCGTCCCCTACGGCGTGCGCGCCGACACCGAGCGGATCGATCTCGACGAGGTGAGGGACCTGGCCCGTCGCCACCGTCCACGGTTGATCATCGCGGGCGGCTCGGCGTTTCCGCGCGCGATCGACTTCGCTCCCTACGCGGAGGTCGCGCGCGAGGTGGGCGCGCTGCTGATGGCGGACATCGCTCACCCGGCCGGGCTGGTGGCCGCCGGCCTTCATCCCTCGCCGGTCGGCCTCGCCGACTTCGTGACGACCACCACGCACAAGACGCTGCGCGGGCCGCGCGGCGGCATGGTCATGTGCCGCCCCGAGCACGCCCAGGCGCTGGACCGCACGGTCATGCCCGGCGTGCAGGGCGGGCCGCTCATGCACGTCATCGCCGGCAAGGCCGTGGCGTTTCGCGAAGCGCGGACGCCGGAGTGGCGCGCATACCAGCAGCAGATCGTGCTCAACGCGGCAGCCCTCGCGCAGGCGCTGCTCGAGCGAGGCTATCGTCTCGTCTCTGGCGGGACCGACACGCATCTGCTCCTGATCGATCTGAGCGACCGCGACATCACCGGCAAGGACGCCCAGGAGGCGCTGGACCGGGCGTGGATCACCGTCAACAAGAACACGGTGCCGTTCGAGAAGCGCAGCCCGATGGTGACCAGCGGCGTCCGGATCGGGACGCCGGCCGTCACCACCCGCGGCATGCGCGAGCCCGAGATGGCCCAGATCGCCGCGCTCATCGACCGCGTGCTCGGCGGTGGCGGCTCGTCGGCGGTCGAGACGGCCGTGCGCGGCGAGGTGCAGGAGCTGACGGGGCGGTTCCCACTCTATCCGGTGACGGGCTGAACGGAGGCGGAGAGCGATGAAGTGTCCGTTCTGCGGCCATACCGAGGACCGCGTGGTCGACTCGCGGGTCGGTCGCGACGGGGAGTTCATTCGTCGCCGCCGCGAGTGTCTGAAATGTCACCGTCGCTACACGACCTATGAGTACATCGAAGACGTCCTCCCCCACGTGGTCAAGCGCGACGGCCGGCGGGAGCCGTTCGATCGGGTCAAGCTCCGGGGCTCGATCCTGAAGGCGTGCGAGAAGCGCTCGGTGGGGGTGCCGGCCGTCGACGACGTGGTCGCCGACATCGAGGCCAAGCTGCACGAGCGCGCGGAGAAGGAGATCTCGAGCCTGGAGCTGGGCGACATGGTCATGGAACACCTGCAGCGGCTCGACCAGGTGGCCTACGTCCGCTTCGCCTCGGTCTACCGCCAGTTCAAGGACATCAATCAGTTCATGGACGAGGTCAAGGGCCTGCTCAAGACCGACAAGCCGGGCCCGCCCACCAAGCCGCGTCCCGCCGTCCGGCCCAAATAGCGCTCCAGATAGTGCGGCCCTGCCGGAACGGGAGGCCGACAGGGCCGAGCGCCGCAGGGGCGCCTACTTCTTCTTCTTCTTGGCCGCCTTCTTCTTCGCCATCGTCTCACCCCCTTCCCGGTTCGGGTGCTGTCCCGGGCATGCTAGTGGCGGTGTCGCGGCCTGTCAAGGGCAAAATCCCATATACGGGGGCGTGACGGTGTCGCTGCCCCTACATCTAGGGCGTGCGGTCTGACGGCATGGAGTTTGACACTCCCAAGGTCGAATGGTAGGGTCTCGCCAACGTCCAGCGGTCAACTCACTCCTCGGGGAGAGCTCACCGATGAAGCGCGCACTCAAAAAACTCGTCTTCGTGGAGCCCAGCTCGACGCATCTTCACATCTACAGCCGGGTCACCATCCCGCGGCTCGGCTCGGTCTTGCTCGCGACCATCATGCGCGCCAAAGGCTACGACGTGCGCGTGTACATCGAGGACATCCACGACGTCGACATGAACGAGGTGCTGTCGGCCGACCTCGTGGCGATCTCCGCGATCACCTCGACCGCGCCCCAGTCGTACCGGCTCGCCGACACCGTGCGCGCGGCCGGCGGCATCGCCGTGATGGGCGGCACCCACACCAGCTTCCTGCCCGAGGAGGGCCTCGAGCACGCGGACTTCGTGGTCCGCGGCGAGGGGGAGTTCGCCTTCCAGGAGCTGGTCGACGCCATCCAGGCCGGCCACGGGGTCGAGAAGATCCAGAACCTTTCGTACCTCGTCGACGGGCACCTGGTGAACAACCCCGAGCGCCCGAAGATCCCCAACCTCGACGTCAACCCCATCCCCGACTATCACCTGATCACCGGCTGGAAGCCGGGCGGGGTCATCTCGGTGGCGACCTCGCGGGGCTGCCCGTTCTCGTGCACGTTCTGCTCGGTGCCTGGCATGTACGGTCACGCCTTCCGCACCCACTCGATCCCCCGCGTGCTGGAGGAGCTGGAGACGCATCGCGGCAACATGTACACGTTCTTCGCCGACGACATCTTCACCGCCAACAAGAAGCGGGTGAAGGAGCTGCTGCGGGGGATGATCGAGCGCGACCTGACCCCGGACTGGGGGGCCCAGGTCCGCACGGAGACCGTCGACGACCCCGAGCTGCTCCAGCTCATGCGCGACTCGCGCTGCTTCAACGTCTACGTCGGCTTCGAGTCCATCAACCCGCGCACGCTCAAGCTCTTCCAGAAGAAGCAGGACCTGGCCAAGATCGAGCGCGCCATCGACCTCTTCCACGCCCACAAGATCCGCATCCACGGGATGTTCGTGGTGGGCTCGGACGAGGACGAGGTGGACGTCCTAGACGCCACCGCCGAGTTCGCGCTCAAGCACGACATCGACTCCATCCAGTTCATGATCCTCACCCCGATCCCCGGCTCGCCGGACTGGGACGGCATCTACGCCCGCGGCGAGAAGTACGTGGTCAGCCGCAACTGGCAGTTCTACGACGGCCACCACGTCGTCCACCAGCCGCGGCGGATGTCGCCCTACGAGCTGCAGGTAGGGGCGCTGAACGCGATGGCGAAGTTCTACTCGTGGCGCAGCATCCTGGGTAAGCTCCTGACCGGCGACAAGTACTACGCGGCCATCCGCTACTACGGCAAGAAGATGATCCGGGACTGGTGGAAGGACCCCGAGAACCGGGCCCACGTGGACTGGCTCAAGGGCCAGCTCTTCAACGAGCGAGAGCAGCTCGGCCGCGTGTCATTCAAGACGGTCGGTCTGCCGGAGCTCTTGCTCCAGGATTCGATCGGACGGCTGCTCCAGCGCTTCCTCGGCGAGCTGGGGGTCACGGTGGTGCCGCTGGCCGAGGCCGCGATGGAGGGCGCCAGCTCGCTCGCGCGCCAGACCGTCGACTGCGTGATCACCCCGATCGTCAAGCGCGCGGAGAAGGAGCGCGAGGAGTTCTACGCGCGGCTCACCGCGGTGAGCACCGCGCTCCAGTCGCAGATCGGCAAGCACCCCAAGATCAACTTCCCGCTGATCGGCGGGCAGGGGCCGGTCTTCGAGCCGTTCGCCCGCATCGGGCTGCTCTTCACCAAGAACCTCGACCGCATCCGCGAGGCCTACAAGACCGCCGGAGTCGCCGAAGGTCTCTGGGAAGCCGCGTAGCCCCGCGACAACAGCCGCCGTGATATCGAGGACGGCCCCGGGTTCCCCGGGGCCGTCCGAGCGTTCGGGGGGTTTGGGGGGCCCGTGGCTAGGCTCCCCATGTCGGTCAATTCGGTTCGATTCGCCAGATGGGCCCCTGAAAGTACAGGGGCCCTTCGGCTTTCAGGAAGGCGGGGGCGTCGCCGGGCAGGATCCAGCAGTGGGCGTCGGGGATGTCGGCCACGAGCAGGGACGCGAAGAGGCCCAGCTGGGGACGGATCGCCCAGCGAATCACCCGCATCGGAGAGTCGCTGACCGGCACCGGATCGTTGCCGAGGGGCAGGAGCTGGAGCTTCACCAGGCGCGGCTTCGGCGTGAAGGCCACCACCTGCACGATCGCGCTCTCGTCGGCGGGCAGGTTTTTGAGCAGGAGCGAGAGCATCCCGTTGTACGCGTCGGGGGGCAGCGCGAAGCGACCGGTCAAGAGCTGCTCGGGGCTTTCCTCGTCGGCGCGGTAGCGGACCTCGTAGCGCTCGTGCTCGCGGTCGATCGACGCGTCCAGGGTCTCCGGAAACGACGGTCCGCGCTGCACGAGGCGATAGCGCAGGAGACTGAAGACGCCGGCCTGAGAGAAGACCACGTGCTCGTCGTAGAGCGAGCCGTCGGTGAAGCGGAACGTCATCCGGCTATCGACCACGTCGCCCCGCGCGACCTGGACCAGATCGCCCTGAGCCAGCTTCTGGCCGGTCAGCGATCGAACGACCGGGAACGCTCGCGTCACGCCTTCCTGGAACATCACCCGAACCGTCTCGGCGTCGACCGCGTGCGGGATCGAGAGGGCGGCACACACGAGCGCAATCGCGAGCGAGGTGAGTCGGACGATCATGTCAGAGCGGGCAGCAAGAAAAGTGCCCGCAGGGCGCGATTGATCCACCGCCGCGCGCGGGGCAGGCGTCGGTCGGTCAGGAGGGCCGAGACTCCTGCACGGACGAGGGCCGCCGATGCGCGCGGCGACGGACGAACTCCTCGTTGAGCGGGACGCCCCGGCGGCAGTACGGGCAATCGTCAGGGGAATAAGTGGGAAAGTCTCTGCTCACGAGGCTGAAGACCGGCTTGTCGTTCAGCTCCACCGACGTCCGGCGCCAGAGACAGCCGGCTCCGACCACGTGTCCCCCGAGCTGCTCGACCAGGCTGATCAACAGGTTGAGCGTGGTCCCGGTGGAGACGAGGTCCTCGATGAGCAGGACGTGGGTGCCGGCCCGGATGAGCCGCTGGAACTCGACGGGCAGGCTCACCCGCCGCTTGCCGCCGGAGAGCCCTTTGGTTCCGTAGATGACTACCGGACGGGAGGGATGGGCGCGGGCCACGCAGTGCGAGAGGATCAGCGCGGCCGGGCCCGTCGACAGCACCACGTCCACCGGCCACGCCGCGAAGTGCTTGGCGATGACGGCGCCCAGCCCTTCCGTGAACGACGGTTCGGTCGTGACCAGCGTCTTCTCGATGTACTCGCTGGTGTGCTGGCCGGAGGGAAGGAGGATGTGATCGTTCGAGTGATAGGCGCCGGTGCGCTTGAGGATCTCCAGATGGATCTTCTCGCGGACCTCGGTCTCGACGACGTTGGGATCTTTGCTCGGGGCGGCGCTCATCCGATCCTCCTCCTTTCGATCATTAGACCACATGCTAGACTGGCTGCCGTGCGACTGATGGCGGTGGAAACCTCGACCCTCGCCGGCGGCGTCGCGCTCCTCGACGGCGAGCAGGTGATCGGAGAGTATCTCCTCGACGTTCGGATCACGCACTCCGAGCGGCTGATGCCCGCCATCGATCGTCTCCTCGGCGACGCGGGATGGACGACTGCGTCGCTCGAGGGGCTCGCCGTCGCCGTCGGCCCCGGCTCCTTCACGGGCCTGCGCATCGGGCTCAGCGCGGTCAAGGGGTTGGCGTGGGCGCTCGGCCTCAGCGTGGCCGCCGTGCCCACCCTCGACGCGCTGGCCGCCTCGCTGCCGTTCGCGGCGCTCCCCGTGTGCCCGGTCCTCGCCGCGCGCAGGAACGAGGTCTACTGCTCGCGGTACCGCTGGGACGGGGCCACGATGCGGCAGGAGTGGGATTACCTGGCGCTGGCGCCCGAAGAGCTCGCCGCGCGTCTCACCGAGCCGAGCATCCTGCTGGGCGACGGCGCCCGCGCGGTGGCCTCGCGCCATGCCCGCATGGCCCCGCCCCATCGGCGGACACCATCGCCGGCCGCGGTGGGCGTGCTGGGGCTCGCGCGATTCCAGGCCGGCCAGGTCGTGTCGGCCAGCGAGCTGTCCCCGTTCTATCTGCGGTCCCCGGAGGCCGAGCTGAAGCGCCATGCCGTCACTGTCCATTGAGCGGATGCTTCCGGCCGATCTGCCGGAGGTGCTCGTCATCGAGCGCGCGTCGTTCTCGATGCCGTGGTCGCGCGGCGCGTTCCTCTACGAGCTCGAGCAGAACCAGGTCGCGCGCTGCTGGGTCGCCCGCGATGAGGCCCGGATCGTCGGCTACCTCTGTCTGTGGGAAGTCGCCGACGAGCTGCACGTCACCAACGTCGCCGTGCATCCCGAGGCGCGCCGGCGGGGCATCGCGCGGGCGCTGCTCGACAGCGTCTTCGCCCGAGCCCGCGTGGCGGCGACCCGGATCGTCCTGCTCGAGGTCCGACCCAGCAACACCGAAGCGATCCCGCTCTACGAATCGTTCGGCTTTCGCGTGGTCGGCCGCCGTCGCGGCTATTACTACGACACCGGCGAAGACGCGCTGGTGATGGAGGCGCTGGTGTCCGCGGCCGGGGCGCGGGTGTCGGAGGCGAGCCAGGAGCCTCGAATCAAGGGCAAGTGGCGATAGACGCGGAGCGCGCCGCTGGCGGGAACCAAACCTGCACGCCAGGAGTTAGGTCCGTGCTTCCATGACATCCCGCCAGACCGTGTCGTTGCTCGCCCTGCTCACGCTGGCCGTCGGAGCCGTCATCGGGCTGCTGGCGCTTCCCGTCGGCGGCGCCGCCCCCACGCCTGCCGAGATCACCCGCGGCAAGTACGTGTTCGGCGCCACCGGCGGCTGCGGCTGCCACACGGAGTCCGGCAACCCGCCGAAGCCGCCCAACAGCGGCGGGCGCAAGTACGAGGGGCCGTTCGGGACCGTCTACTCCAGCAACATCACGCCCGACGCGAAGACGGGGATCGGCAATTGGACGGACGAGCAGATCATCACGGCCACCCGACTCGGCCGCCGGCCGAACGGCGAGCGCCTCGTCCCCGTCCATCCCTACACGGTCTTCAACGGAATGGCGGCCGAGGATCTGCGAGTGCTGGTGTCGTTCCTGCGCACTGTGCCCCCGGTCAACCGGCCCACGCCGCCGAAGAAGCTGGTCCCGCTGTTCGAGAGCATCGCGCTTCCGGCCTGGCTCGCCGCGTTCGCTCCGCGCGAGAACCCGCCGGCCGCGGCGCCGACCACCGGCGCGGCCCGCGGGGAATACCTGGTGCGCGCGGTCGCGCATTGCGGGGAGTGCCACAGCCCGCGCACGCTGACGCAGGCCACCGACAACTCCCGCTTCCTCGGCGGCAACGCCAAGGGGCCGGAGGGCGCGGCCATGCCCAACATCACGCCCGATCCCGAGACCGGCATCGGCAAGTGGTCGGAGGAAGAGATCGCGGAGTATCTCGGTTCCGGCAACAAACCCGACGGCGACGTGGCCGGCGGGCTCATGGCGGAGGTCATCGAGGGCACGCTGGCCGGATACAAGGACCTGACGAAGGCCGATCGGCTGGCCATCGCGAAGTTCCTCAAGACCGTTCCGCCCGTCAAGAACAGGGTCGAGCAGCCCAAGAAGTGAAGCGGTGAACGCATCGAGCACCCACCGAAAGGAGAGACGATGAAGCGATCCGCACTGAGGACGACGGTAGCTCTGGGAGGTCTGGCCGTGGTCATCGCGGTCGGCTGCGCGAGCATGGAGACGGCCAAGATGTCTCCCGGCGAAGCGGTGGCCGAGCGACAGAAGCTCATGAAGGCCAACGGCGAGGCGTGGAAGGGCGCTCAGGCCAAGGCCAAGGCTGGTGATCTGGCGGGCGTGGCCACCGAGGCCGACACGATGGCGCAGAACGCCAAGAAGATCACGCCGCTGTTCCCGCCGGGCTCGCTCGAGGGCAAGACGGCCGCGAAGAAGGAGATCTGGGAGAAGTGGCCGGAATTCGAGGCCTCGGCCAAGAACTTCGAGATGGAGGCCGGCAAGCTGCGCGACACCGCCAAGACCAGCAACAAGGAAGCGACCGATGCGCTGGTGAAGGACTTCGGCCGCAAGGCGTGCGGCTCCTGCCACACGCCGTTCCGCGTTCCGCCGCCGCCGGCACCCAGCAAGGGTTAGTACGTGGAAGGGGGCCTCTCCGGCCCCCTCCCATCGCCAGTTTGTTAGAATTCGGGCGCCGCTCAGGCGGCGCCCCATCCTCATGACAACGCGAGTCGATCCCGCAACTCTGGTCGAGCGGATGCTGGGCGGAGATCGTCTGGCCCTCGCTCGGCTGATCACGCTGGTCGAGAATCGGAGCGCGGCGGTGCCGGAGATCATGCGCGCCGTGCATGCGCGGGCTCAGCGCGGATACGTGGTCGGGGTGACGGGTCCTCCGGGAGCGGGCAAGTCCACGGTCGTCGACCGACTCACGGCGGCGCTGCGCGGCGAGGGACAGACGGTGGGGATCGTGGCCGTGGATCCGTCCAGTCCGTTCACGGGCGGCGCGGTGCTCGGCGATCGCATCCGCATGCAGGCGCACACCCTCGATCCGGGCGTGTTCATCCGGAGCATGGCGACGCGGGGCGCGTTTGGAGGCGTCGCGCGCGCCACCGGTCAGGTCATCAAGCTGCTGGCCGCGTTCGGGTTCGACTGGATCCTCATCGAAACGGTCGGCGTCGGCCAGACCGAGCTGGACGTCATGAAGCTCGCCGATACGACCGTGGTCGTGCTGGTGCCCGAGGCCGGCGACGCGGTGCAGGCGATGAAGGCCGGGCTGCTGGAGGCAGCCGACGTCTTCGTGGTGAACAAGGCCGATCGCCCCGGCGCTCCCGCGCTGATGGCCGAGCTGGCGTTCACCGCGCACCTGCAATACACCGGCACCACCGGCCCCCGCGACATCGACTGGGAGATTCCCGTGCTGTCGGCCGAGGCTCAGAACGACGTGGGGACCGGCGAGGTGCTCCGCGAGATCCGTCGCCACCGCGCGGCGCTGGAGACGACCGGCGCGCTCGCCGAGCGCCGGCGGCAGCGCCGGCGGGTGGAGCTGTCGCGCTTGCTGGTCGAGGAGTTCACGGCCAGCGTGGAGCGCAAGCTCCGCTCGGGCGATCTCGCGCGCACGTTCGACGACGTCGCCGAGGGCGTGGTCGACCCGTACTCCGCCGCCGAGAGCATCCTCAAGCGCATGATATCGTTGGGAGACTCATGACCCCGCCAATCCCCTTCCGCGACACCTTCTGGAACGTTCCGCCGTGGGCGCAGATCGCGCTGTACGTGGGCGCCACGATCGCGCTCGCCGTCTTCGCTCACGGTCTGTGGAAGCGCATCGCCCTCTGGCGGGCCGGACGGCCCGAGGACCGCTTCGATCGCGTTCCCGAGCGCCTGAAGCTCGTGGCCAAGCACGCGCTCGGTCAGGTCCGCACGCTCTCGCAGGCCTATCCCGGCGTCATGCACGCGACCATGTTCTGGGGTTTCCTCGCGCTGTTCATGGGGACCGTGCTCGCCACCATCGACTACGACATCACGCTGCCCCTCTTCGGCGTGAAGATCCTCAGGGGCTGGTTCTATCTCTTCTACGAGACCGTGCTCGATCTCTTCGGGCTCTTCTTCGTGATCGGACTGGGCATGGCGGTGTGGCGACGCTTCGTGGTGCGTCCGCACCGCATCGATCCCACCGCGTCGTTCGCCAACGTGCTGGCCCTCCTCTTCGTGATCAACCTCACCGGCTTCGTGATGGAGGCCTGTCGCCTGGCCGCGGTGAAGCCGCCGTGGGCGGCGTGGTCGCCGGTCGGGTGGGCGCTGGGGCAGGCGATGCTGGCAGCGGGCATGTCGGAGGGCGCGCTCCGCGCGACCCATCTCGGCACCTGGCTCTTCCACGCCGTGATCGCGCTCGGCTTCATCGCGATCATCCCGCACTCGTACTTCATGCACCTGATCTCGACCCCGCTGAACATCTTCTTCTCGAAGCTGACCCCGCGCGGCGCCATCCCCAAGATCGAGAACATCGAGGAAGCCGAGACCTTCGGCATCTCCAAGCTCGAGGAGTTTTCGTGGAAACGGCGGCTCGACTTCGACGCCTGCGTCGAGTGCGGACGCTGCCAGGCCGCGTGCCCCGCGTACCTGGCGGGGACGGCGCTCTCGCCCAAGCAGATCATCGTCAAGCTCAAGCGCCACATGCACGGCGAGCTGCCCGGACCGATCCACGGCACGCTCATCCAGGCCGAGGAGCTGTGGGCGTGCACGACGTGCATGGCGTGCGTGCAGGAGTGCCCAGCCTTCATCGACATCGTCGACACCATCATCGACCTGCGCCGCTACCTGACCCTGTCCGAGGGCGCGCTCCCGTCGACGGCGCCCCAGTCGCTCCAGAACATCCAGCGCGCGGGCAACCCGTGGGGCCTGCCGGCGGGCGAGCGACTGGCGTGGGCGGAAGGGCTCGACGTGCCAGTGATGGAGCCCGGCGTGGAAGTCGAATACCTCTATTGGGTCGGCTGCTCGGCGTCGTACGACAAGCGCAATCAAGCGATCGCCCGCTCGGTGGTGAAGATCCTCAAGGCCGCCGGCGTCAGCTTCGGGGTCATGCAGGAGGAGCGCTGCCACGCCGAGGTCGGCCGCCGCCTGGGCGAGGAGTATCTCTACCAGACTGTCCAGGGGGAAAACGTGGCAGCGATCAACCGGTACAAGTTCCGGAAGGTCATCACGCACTGTCCGCACTGCTTCAACACGATCAAGAACGAGTTCCCGCAGTTCGGCGGCGATTACGAGGTCCTGCACCATTCGGTGGTGATCCGCGGGCTGATCGCGTCAGGCCGGATCACGCCCAAGAAGCGTCTCGACGCCACCGTGGCCTTCCACGACTCGTGCTACCTCGGACGCTACAACGGGATCATGGAAGCCCCGCGCGACGTCGCGCGCGCGGTTCCCGGCCTGCGACTCGTGGAGATGCCGCGCAACCGCGAGCGCGGGCTCTGCTGCGGCGGCGGCGGCGGTCACATGTGGATGGAGGTCCCGTCCAAGAAGCGCGTGAACATCATCCGCGTCGAGGAGGCCCTCGAGGTCAAGCCCGACGTGATCGGTACCGCGTGTCCGTTCTGTCTCGCGATGGTCGACCTCGGCCGCAAGGTCGTGGGCGCCGAGGACCGATTACAAGTAAAGGACATCAGCGAGCTGGTGGCCGAAAGCCTGGAATGATCAGGCTGCTGCGCGCGCTGCCCGCGCTGGCCGCCATGCTCGCGCGGCTCGTGCGCGAACCGTCGCTGCCGCGAGGGGTGAAGATCGCGCTGGCCGCCGCCGTCGTCTACCTCGCGAGCCCCATCGACTTGATCCCCGATTTCATCCCGTTCCTCGGCTACGTCGACGATCTCCTGCTCGCCGCCGTCGTCCTCGACGGCGTCCTCAACTACGTCGACCGCGACCTGGTCCTGCGCTACTGGCCGGCCAGCGAACGCTCGCTCGACGCGCTCGCCCGCACCGCCCGCACCCTGTCCGCCTGGGTCCCCCGCCGCCTGAAGCAGCGCATTTTTTCTTAGCTCGGAGGTCCCGTGCGCGGGCGAAGTCCGGGCGAACGAGATGATCAAACGGCGGTGGCGTTGGTCGATGTCTCGTGGTCGGACAGGTGGGTGGCGCAGTTGAGGAGGCGGACGCGCCAGGGGATCGGGCCGTCGACGATCGTCACCGACGTGTTCTCCCAGCGCTCGGGGGCGGTGACGCCGTTGGGGAGGACGACGTGGCGCGCGGCGATCGAGCGGCAGACGAGGCCGTGGGTGATGACCGCGAGCGGGCCGTCGGTTGCGGCGGCGCGGGTCCGGATCGCCTCCCAGGCGCGATCGACGCGCGCGTGGAACGTCGGCCAGCTCTCGCCCTCGGGTGGCTCGTAGTCGGGCGCGAAGAGATCGAAATCGAGCTGGGAGTAGGGCGTGCCGCGGAGCGCGCCGAAGTTGCGCTCCTGGAGCAGGGGATCGAAGGCGATCGGCGCTCCGGTGCCGCGACGGACGGCCTCGGCCGTGGTGACCGCGCGTTGCAGATCGCTCGACAGGATGAGCGCGATGCCCTCGCTCGCGAGACGGCGGCCCAGCCGCTCGGCCTGGGCGACGCCACGCGGAGAGAGCGCGGCGTCCGGTAGCTGGACGATCCGCGCGGCGTTGCCTTCGGTCTCGCCGTGGCGGATGAGGAAGATCGGAGCGTCGCGTCCCATCGACAGCCCGATGATAATGCAGTCATGGGCGCCGGTGCATACGACGCGATCGTGGTGGGCGCGGGCCACAACGGGCTGGTGACCGCGTGCTACCTGGCGCGGGCGAAGCTGCGTGTCCTCGTGCTGGAGCGGCGGGCCGTGGTCGGCGGGGCCTGCGTCACCGAGGAAGTCTTTCCCGGCTTCAAGGTCTCGACCGCGGCGTACGTGAACAGCCTCTTTCAGGCCGACATCGTGCGGGATCTCGGGCTGGCCGGCTACGGCTTCGAGGTGCTGCCGCGCCAGCCCTCGTCGTTCACCCCGTATCCCGACGGCCGCTTCCTGCTCATGGGATCGGATGCCGCGCTCAACCGGCGCGAGATCTCGAAGTTCAGCGCCCGTGACGCCGAGCGCTATCCGGAGTACGAGGCCACCCTCGATCGCGTGGCCTCGTTCGTCGAGCCCACGCTCACGATGACGCCGCCCGACGTGCTGCGGCCGGGCGTTCGCGATCTCCTCGGCCTGCTCTCGCTCGGCCGCTCGTTTCGCCGCCTCGGCGCCGGCGCGTCGGAGGCCATCGAGCTGCTCACCGGTCCGGCCCGGACCATCCTCGACCGTTGGTTCGAATCGACCGAGCTGAAGTCGACGCTGGCCACCGACGCCATCATCGGCGCGATGGCGAGCCCGTCGATGCCCGGTACCGGCTACGTGCTGCTGCATCACGTGATGGGCGAGACCGGCGGCAAGCGCGGGGTGTGGGGCTACGTGCGCGGCGGCATGGGCGGTCTCACCCAGGCCCTCGCGCGCGCCGCCCGCGACCTCGGCGTACAGATCCGCTGCGAGGCCGACGTCAGCCGTATCGTCGTGAGCGGCGGGCGCGTCACCGGCGTCGCGCTGGCCGGGGGCGACGAGTATCGGGCGCCGATCGTGGCGAGCAACGCCGACGCCCACGTGACCTTCCGCCGGCTGCTCGAGCCCGGGGCGCTGCCGGCGGACTTCCTCGCGGCCGTCGACCGGATCAGCTACGAGAGCGCGTCGCTCAAGATCAACGTGGCCCTGAGCGAGCTGCCGGATTTCCTGGCGTGTCCCGGCCGCGAGCCCGGACCCCAGCATCGCGGCACCATCCACGTCTGTCCCGACCTCGACTACATCGAGCGGGCCTACGACGACGCCAAGTACGGCCGGCCGTCCGAACGCCCTGTCCTGGAGTGCACGATCCCATCGGTGGTCGACGAAACCGTGGCTCCCGCCGGCCGACACCTGATGTCGATGTTCGTGCAATACGCGCCGTACGCGCTGCGCGACAAGACCTGGGACGACCTGCGGGAGGACTTCGCGGACCGGTGCTTCGCGCTGCTCGACGAGTACGCGCCGAACTTCAGCCGCTCCGTCCTCGCGCGCCAGGTGCTCACCCCGCTCGATCTGGAGCGCACGTTCAACCTGACCGGCGGCAACATCTTCCAGGGCGCGATGACGCCGAGCCAGCTCTTCGCGTTCCGTCCCGTCCCCGGTCACGCCGGCTATCGCACGCCCGTGCGCGGCCTGTACCTGTGCGGGGCCGCCGCCCATCCCGGCGGCGGCGTCATGGGGGTGCCCGGTCGCAACGCCGCTCGCGAGATCTTGCGCGCCCGGCGCTGAGAGAACGATCACCGCCGCGGGCGGCCTGTTCACGCGGGGCGTCTTCGGCTATCTTCGGAGCCGCGTGTTCTCCCTGGCCGAGTCACGGCTCGTCCGACGCCACCACGGAGAGCGGTCGCAGAGGAGAATCGCCATGCGCCAGAACGCCCGGATGCGCCACCTGCTCGCCGGCGTCTGCCTGGCCATGCTGGCCGCCCCGCTGGGCATCGCCGCCGGGCAGAGGCCGCCCGCGACTCCCGTCCGCGTGGCCGCCGTGCCCCTGACCAACTTCACCCCGCTCCTGATCGCCAGGGAAAAAGGATGGTTCGCCGAGGAGAATCTCAACGTCACGTGGACGATGGTGGCGCAGGGCGGCGTGGCGGTGCAGGCGGTCGTTGGGGGCAGCGTGGAGTTCGGCAGCACCGGGATCCTGGAGGCGATCCTCGCCCGCGGCAACGGCATCGACGTGTCGTTCGTGGTGGCCAACTGCCGGGCGCGCAGCGGTCCGCCCGATGCGTCGGCGATCTTCGTCCGCGCCGACGATTCCATCCGCGGCCCCGCGGACCTGGTGGGAAAGCGGGTGTCGGTCGGCCTGATCAACAGCGTGAACCACATCCATGCCACGGCCTGGCTGCGGAAGAACGGGGTCGATCCCAAGTCGGTTCAGTTCCTGGAGCTGCCGCTGCCGAACGTCGGCGATGCCCTGATCAACAAGAGGATCGACGCGGGCTGGCTCGTCGAGCCGTTTCAAACGGTCATGAGCCAGTCAGGGAAGGTCCGCGTGCTCGCCAATCCCTACCACCTCACGGCCCCCGGCATGGACATCAGCGCCTACGTGGCCGCCGACGGCTGGCTACGCGCCAACGCCGACACCGCGCGCCGATTCAAGCGCGCCGTCGACCGCGCCACCGCCTTCATGAACGAGGGCCCCAAGGAGGAGCGCTTGAGCTGGGTCTCGAAGTTCTCGGGCGTGCGCCCCGAGCTGGTCGAGCGCATGACCCTGCCGGTGTTCGCGACCGAGTTCAACGTCGAGAGCCTGCAGGCCAACGTGGAGCTGGCCGCGGGCCAGGGGCTGACCACGGCCTTCGACGTGAAGACGATGGTGTGGAAGCCATGATCCGCGAGGAGGACCTGCTGGTGACGCTCGCCCAGAAGGTCGATCCCAACCACACCGCGCTGGTCGTCATCGACGTGCAGAACGACTTCTGCGCGGTGGGCGGCTTCTACGACCGGACGGGAGGCGACACCACCCGGATCCAGGCGATGATGCCGCACCTCCATCAGCTCCTGGGCGAAGCCCGCCGGGCCCGCGTGCCGGTGATCTTCGTCAAGGCCGGTTATGGCGAGGCCTACCTCTCCAGCTCCGATCGCGAGCGGTTCATTCGGCTGTACGGCCAGGTCATCCCGGTGTGCCGTCCGGGGACGTGGGGGGCCGAGCTCTACGAAGTCGCGCCCCAACCCGGCGAGCCGGTCATCGTCAAGCGCCGGTACAGCGCGTTTCACGGCACCGATCTCGACGTGCTGCTCCGCAGCCTCGGCATCCGGACGATCGTGCTGGCGGGGGTGGCCACGAACGTGTGCGTGGAGGGCGCGGCCCGCGACGCCTTCATGCGCGACTACTACGTGGTCGTGGTGAGCGATTGCACGGCGGCCCGCGACGACGACCTGCACCGGGCGGCCCTCACGAACATCGATCTGCACTTCGCGTCGGTGGTGGCGGCCGACGCCATCACGAGCACGTGGCAGGAATGATCTGACCCCGCGGGCGGGCGCCGACTCAGGCCCGTGATCGTCGCCGGGTGTGTGCGCCGGCCGCTCGCCGTTCCGACTCCCGCGGCGCCCGCTCGTCGCGCGGCGCGTCCCGGTGACCGTGGGCGAGCTCGGCCCGGAGAAATCCCACGAGTCCGTGGATGAGCGGCGAGACGACCGGACGGGTCACGAAGGCCGCGACCACGTCGGCGAGGAGGGGCAGCCCGTCGAGGTTGAGGGCGACGAGCTGGCCCGTGGCGAGCTCGTTGGCGACCAGCGGCTTGATCTGCAGCGCATAGCCGGCGTTGGCCTCCACGAGGCGGATGACGGCGTCGTGATTGCGCGTCTCCACGAGCGTGCGCGGCTTCACTCCGGCCGCGTGCAGCTTCTCTTCGTGCAGCTCGCGTATCGGCATCGAGGTCATCGCCACGAACGGGTACTCGCTCAGCTCCTGCGGCGTGATGCGCCGACGGCCGGCCAGGGGATGCTTGGGCGAGGCGATGAGGGCGAATTCCTCGTTGCCCAGCAGCTCCACGGTGAGGCCGGGCGGCGTCCGCACGCGAAGGTAACAGGCCACGTCCAGCGCGCCGCCGCCGATGCTGGCCAGCAGGGGTTCCGGGAGGTCGACGTGCACCCGCATGTCGACGGCGGGGAACTGCGCGCGAAACCGGGACAGCGGAATGGGCAGCACGTGGCCGCTGAGGATGAACGTGAGCCCGACGACCAGCGGTCCGGCGAGGGTGCCCTTGAGGGCGGCGATGTCCTGCTCGAGCGTGCGCAGACCGCCGAGCGTCTCTTCCGCGTAACGCCGGAGTTTTTCCCCGGCCGGGGTCAGCCGGAAGCCGCTGTCGGGGCGCTCGAT
>DATHGT010000210.1:0-9490 GCA_035317605.1 Candidatus Acidiferrum sp.
CCGATGATCACCGCGTACGGCCGATGCGACGCGGTGCCCAACGGCCATCCGCTCTACGTCGGGCCGCTCGGGCGCGCGGGCTCGCCGGAAGCGGCGGCCGCGTGCAAACGTGCCGACGCGCTGCTCGTCGCCGGCTCGCGACTCGGGCACTTCACCACGCACTTCGACAACCGGTACATCTCGCCCGAGGCCGCGATCGTCCAGATCGACATCGAGGGCCGCGACATCGGCCGCTACTATCCGGTGGCCGTCGGCATCCAGGCCGACGCGCGCGAAGCCTGCGTGGCGCTGCTCGACGCGCTGGACCGCGCGCACGCGTGCGCCCCGCGCGGAGACTGGCGGCGCGAAGCCGAAGGCCTGCGCGCCCAGCGGCAGGCGCGGCTCGCCGCGGAAGCCGCGCTCGACACCAAGCCCATGAAGCCCCAGCGTGTCTACGCCGAGCTGCGACGCGCGCTGCCGCCCGGCACCATCGTCGCGCTGGATGCCGGCGCCGCGCCCGCCTACGGCTACGACCGGGTGGAGTTCAGCGCGCCGCGCACGTGCCTCACTCCGCTCGACCTCGGCGGACTCGGCTTCGCGTTTCCCGAAGCGCTGGGCGCCAAGCTCGGCCGTCCCGAGAGCCCGGTGCTCGCGATCCACGGCGACGGCGGGTTCCTGATGAACGTGCAGGAGCTGGAGACCGCGGTGCGCCACCGGATCAACGCGGTCACGCTGGTGATGAACAACAACTGCTGGGGCTCGGAGAAGGCCTACCAGAAGCACTTCTTCGGCGAGCGCTACATCGGCTGCGACATCGGCAACCCGCGCTACGACGAGCTGGCCCGCCTCTTCGGCGCCGACGGCTACTACGTCGACCACCCCGACCAGGTCGGCGACGTCATCCGCGCCGCGCTGTCCGCCGGCAAGCCCGCGGTCGTGGAAATCCCCATCGACCCCGACGAGTTCCCCATGCCCGCCGCCTCGGTCCGGCGCCGATGATTGATACGAGGCGCGAGCAGGAGACTCCGCGGTCCTCAGATAAACGCATGCTCTGGATTCGCGATCTCGACGCCTTACGAACGGAGGGAACCGCGGCGACCCTGGATGCCGAGTTCGGCTCAGAGGTCGCGGTCGCCGGGCTTCTCGACTACGCCGATGGTGCTATTCGGTGTTCGCGTGTCATGGTCGAGGTGGACGCAGCTGGGATGTACAGGTACTTTCTCCGCCTGAAGTTGCCTGCGCCGCAGGCACAGGCGCCGTCTCAGGGGACAGCTCGCGGTTACATCTTTCCAAAAGGCGCGGTCGGTGAGCTGCTTGCGTTGTTCTCACTGTTCTTGGAAGCACGGCTCTATCTTCTGTCGATCAGCCACCTGGCGTCAGGTCCGGACACTCTCCCGATCAAGCAAGAGGTCCGGCCCTTGAGAGGGGCGTTCGGGCCGGATCTCGACCGGGTCGTCTTTGCCGGCACAGAGAGGAATTTCGCGACGGGGTTGGGCTCGTTCCTCGACCAGATTCGCTCGATTCCAGCGGAAAAACACCAAGCCGTGGCGTTCGCAACGAGTCACTACGCCCGCGCTCTACGACAGATCGGGCTGGACGAAGAGATGGTCTTCGTTCGCTTGGTGTCGGCCGTTGAGTCTCTCGCTCAAGGGCAGCCGATTCCCGATGACCGGGTCGACGGGGCGAGCTTGGAGCAACGTCTCTGCCTCGACCGACTCAGTCCCGACGAGCGCGAAGAAATCACGACGAGCCTCCGAACACGCAGAACGAAAGCGCGGTTCGTGGCGTTTCTGCAGCAGTTCTGCATTGGCTTCTTCGACCGCGAACCTCGCGAACCTCAACGCACGCAGGTCACCCCAGAGACACTTGGGGCCGTAGCGAAGGCAGTGTACGACGCGCGGTCAGCCTATCTCCACAGTGGGGACCCGATGTATCTCTCGCTACGCATTCATGATCGGCCCGGTCGGCATATGGACCCGTTCAGCGGGATGACCTGGCAAGATCGAGCGTTCAGGCGGCGCGAGAAACTGCCGTATGCAGACTTCTTCCATCGTCTTATTCGACACTGTCTCCTCGCCTACATCCGCGCGCTTCCGCCCACTGGCTGATCTGCCGACGATGATCATAGTGCCGAGCTTCTTCGAACGACCCAAGCTCATCACTTCCCTAGAGTAGAATCAGCCCATGACACCTGATCCTCTGAAACTGTTTGAGGAGGCGCTCAAGCTCTCGCCCGAAGCGCGTGCGGCTCTCGCGGCATCGCTGCTAGAGAGCCTGGATGAAGGGGTCGACGAAGGCGCCGAAGCTGCCTGGGCTGCCGAGATAACCAAGCGGCTCCATGAGCTGGATTCGGGCGCAGTGGTGCCTGTCCCGTGGTCTGAAGCTCGGCGGATGATCCTCGAGCGGTAGTGCCCGACGAAACGTGGATTCATCCTCAAGCGATCGCGGAGGCTCGCGCTGCCCGACGCTGGTACGAGGATCGAAATCCCGAGGCGGCGGAGGCCTTCATGGCCGAGCTCGACCTGGCCATTGCGAGGGTCGAGGAAGCGCCCCTTTGTAGGGTCTATGCTCTCTGTTCATGAAGGGGACCCGCGGCCTTCACCCAGGAGGTTCATCATGATTCGAGCGAGTCGCGTCGTCACGCTCCTCTTCGTGGGGCTCGTCTTCGCGCCCGCCCCCGGCGAGGCCCAGCTCTGGACCCACACCGCGCACACCTGCGTGGTCGACGAGGTCCGCTCGTCCGGGCAGGCCGTCACCTTCGGCAGTTCACTCGCGGTCCATCGTGCCGGCACCATCGTGGCCCGGTGTAACGTCACCAACCCGATGGACAGCGGTCAGTCCCCTGACTGGGGAGCCCTGGAGATCGTCTACACCGACCCACCGTCGGTCGTGAGTAGCGAGAAGGTCACCGCCGCCCTATTGCGGATCGACAACCACGGCGATCTCTCGCTGCCCATCGCGACGTTCAGCAGCGACAGCTTCCTGCAGTCGACCGCAGCTCAGAAGCAGTCGGTGGCGTTCTCGCACGTCTTCGAATTCGCGGAAGCAGCATACTTCGTGGAGATCACGATAACAGAGCACGGAACCGGCCTGGGCGGTCCTCCGCGGCGGCGGGTCTTCCTCGTCCGGCTGAGGCCCGTCCTCCCGCGGTAGCCCACCGCAACCACTTCAGCGCAAACAGCCTCCTGGCCTGTGCCGGGGGGGCAAAGGCAAGACGGCCGGGAGGGGGGGAGTGCTGAGAACGGACGACCGGGTGCAGATCGTAGCCATCGCGCATGCGAGGCGTCAGCCCGGGTATTGGCTTGGTCGGTAGCCGAGTGACGTGAGCGAGCGGCTCCAGGGGAAGGTCGCGCTCGTCACCGGCGCCGGGCGGGGGATCGGCAGGGCGATCGCGCTCGCCTACGGGCGTCACGGGGCGGCCGTGGGCTGCGTGGCGCGAACGGGGGCGGAGATACGCGCGACGGCCGAGGACATCGTGAAAGCGGACGGCCGGGCGCTCGCGATCGTCGCGGACGTTCGCGACCAGCACGCGATGGAGCGCGCGGTCGACGAGACGAGCCGGGAGTTCGGCGGTCTCGACATCGTCGTGATCAACGCGGGCGCGAACGGCGCTCACGCACCGGTCGAAGCGGGCGATCCCGAGGCCTGGCGCGAAGCGATCGATACGAACCTCGTCGGCGCGTACTACTGCGCCCGCGCGGCGATTCCCCATCTGCGCCGCCGCGGCGCCGGCAAGATCATCACGATCGGGTCGGGAGTCGGGCACCGCGGCGGCCCGGAGCGCTCCGCCTACGCGTGCTCGAAGGCCGCGCTGTGGATGCTCACGCGCGTGCTCGCCCAAGAGCTGGCACCCTACAACATCAGCGTCAACGAGCTGGTGCCCGGCCCCGTCGACACCGCGATGAATCCGGGCGGGAGCGGGACGTCGACCCTGGGCGCCAGCGAGTGGCTCAAGACGCCGGAGGATGTCGTCCCGCTGGCCCTGTTCCTGGCCGAGCAGCCCGACGTCGGTCCCACCGCCCAGAGTTTCAGTCTCATGCGGCGCGATACGTGAGCCTTGAAAAGCGAATCGACCGGGCGCATGGTAGCGGTCACTTCTCAGAGAGGCGAGGTGCGCTGATGGCCAAGTTCAAGATCGTGACGCAGGCGGCGGCGGGAACCAGCTTCGGGGTGTCGGGCGGGGGCTACAAGCTCGAGATGGAGGGACTCGGCAACTGCGACGCCGAGATCGTCGAGGTGGCGGCCAAGACCGAGGCGGAGTTCATCGAGGCCGCCCGCCAGGCGGACGCGCTGATCGCCAAGGGCCGCTCGATCACCAAGCCGATCATCGACGGGCTCGAGCGCTGCAAGGTCATCGCGCTCGGCAGCGTGGGCGCTGACACCGTCGACGTCGCGGCGGCCACGGCCCGCGGCATTCCCGTGACCAACGTCCCCGACACGTTCATCGAGGAAGTGGCCGACCACGCGATGATGCTGATCCTGGCCACGTTCCGCCGCCTGCTCACCATGGACCGGTACGTGCGGGATGGCCGCTGGCGCGAAGGCCGGCCGCTGCTCTCGACCTTCCCGCGGCTGATGGGCCAGACGCTCGGCTTCGTCTCCTTCGGCCACGTCGCCCGCGCGGTGGCCGTGCGCGCCCGCGCGTTCGGCGTGCACATGCTGGCCTACGACCCGTTCGTCGAAGAGCTGGTGATCTCGCAATACGGGGCGGAGCCGGTCGGTCTCACCGAGCTGCTTCAGCGCTCGGACATCGTGTCGAATCATCTGCCCGCGACGCCTGATGCGTTTCACCTGCTGACCGAGTACCACTTCCGGCAGATGAAGCCGGAAGCGCTCTTCATCAGCACGGGGCGCGGGCCGACGGTGGACGAGCCGGCGCTGATCAAGGCTCTGCGCGAAGGCTGGATCGCCGCCGCCGGTCTCGACGTGCTGGAGAAGGAGCCGCCGGACGCGGACAATCCACTGTTGAAGATGGACAACGTGATCCTCACGCCTCACGTGGCCTCGGCCTCCGCGCGGATGGACCCCGAGCGGCGGCGCCGGGTCGGTCAGGAGCTCGCGCTCGTGCTCGGCGGACGCTGGCCGCGAAGCTGCGTGAACCCATCGGTGCTCGAGAAGTCCGGGCTCGCCCGCTGGCAGCCGTACTCGATGGAGCGCGGACCAGGCGCGTAGACGACAGGGGACAGGCCCCCAAGCCGCGTAAGCTCAGAGCGCCCCGGCACACCCGGGGCGCTCTCTTTTTTCAACGGATCACGCGGTAAGCGCTACTTGCGGGGCTTGACCCAGCTTTCGGACCAGGCCAGGCAAGCGCTCGACGACTGACGGTCGCCGCGCGTCTCGGCCCACGGCTGGCCGGGGACGACTGCGCCATTGATCTCGACCTGCGCCGCGCGGGCCGGGAAGAACGTGCTGAACACGCCGAGCGGGCGGTCGTTGAAGCCTGGCGGCGCGTTGAGCACGAAGGGCTCGAGGCAATCCCACCAGGTCAGGCGGATCACATCGTCGTCACCGCCGACATTTTCCACCGCGGACGAGCGGGGATCGCCGCTCCGCGTGAACTCGGCGGTGAGCACGGGCAGGCTCGCGTCCGCGAACGGCGGATGCAGCAGCGTCTCGATCGTCTTCTGGAGCCAGCGCGCCACCGCGACGTTGTCGCTGTAGATGCGCACCTGCTTGTCGAACGCCGAGGTCTGAGCGAACAGCGCGTGGCCGGTCCCGGCCGGGCACCAGAGCACGCGCCAGTGACTGAACCGGTCCGACATCGTCTTGCCGCCGTCGAGGCTCAGGCGGACGAACGAGTTCTCGCCGGTCATGAGGACTTCGTTGGGATCGACGGGCGGGGTCATGGAGGGCCTCCTGGCGCGCGGGCCTCGTGAAGTCGTACGGCTGGCACTCCGCGGCGCCGCGCGAATCTATCACAGCTCGCATTGGCCGTCCCGCGCCGCGCGGTCCGGACGCTCCTCGATGGGAAATGTTTTTCAACGTCCGAGCGGTGGGGGCGTCTGCGCCGCTTGCCGGTGAACGTTTGGTAGTAGAGTGTCCGGAATGACGATGAATTCGGCGACGACGTGGGAATCCTTGCTCGACGCGCCCGGCGCGTGTGACCACCTGGTCCAGCTCTATACCGACGACGAGTTCCTGGCCCGCGCGGTCGTGCATTTCGTGCGGGCGGGATTCGACGGCGGAGAGGCGGCGGTCATCATCGCCACTCCCGGCCACATCGCGCTCTTCAGCGAGCGCCTGCCTGAGGTGTCCGAGGCTCTCGCCCAACGACAGCTCGTTTTCCTGGACGCGGACGAGTGCCTGAAGACGTTCATGGTCGACGGCACGCCGGATCGCCAGGCCTTCCTCGTGACGGTCACCGCGGCTCTCCAGCGCGTGCGCGCGGCGGGCTATCCGCGGATGCGGCTCTACGGCGAGATGGTGAACCTCCTCTGGCAGCGCGACGCTCTCGACGCCGCGGTGCGGCTCGAAGAGCTGTGGAACGAGCTGCTCGCCGTCGAGCGGCTGCCCCTGCTCTGCGCGTATCGCATCGACAACTTCGACCGCCACGCGCACCGCCGCGCGCTCGGTCCGATCGGCAAGGTCCACTCCCACATGATCCCGCTCGAGCACTACGACCGGCTCGAGCGCGCGGTGGAGCGCGCCTACTTCGACGTCTTCGGGCCGGACGGTGACGCGCAGACCCTCCGTGAGCTGCTCGTGACCTCGCTCGGCCCGACCTCCGCCATGCCCCGCGCCCAGGCCGCGCTCCTCGCGCTCCGCGGCGTCAACGCCCACACCGCCGACGCGGTCCTCGATCGGGCCAAGCTCTACTACTCGGAAGCCTGACGCCCGGCGCCCTCGCGCGTCAGTGCGCCGCGCGCCGGGTGAATCACGCCCTTTGCATCCGTCTGCTACAGGCCGTCGTAGCTCAGGACGTAGAGGCCGTGGTTCTTGTCGGTGAGATAGATGAAGCCGCGGCGGTCGACGAGCACGTCCTCGGACTGGGCGACGAGCTTGGTGGGCAGCGTGCCGCGGCGGACCTGGGGATCGGGCGGGACGAACCAGCCGACCTCGCGCGGCTGTCGCGCGTCGGAGACGTCGATCACCCGCAGGCCGGCGTTGAAGTACGTGAGGAACACGAGATCGTCGCGGTCGAGCAGCGTCGGGTGGTGCTGGCTCTGATGCTGGTTGTGGGGGCCGAAGCGCCCGCCACGCTCACAGAAGTTCTTGAACGGCGCGCCGGGCGGCGGGGCCGGCAGCGGAAACAGCGAGGCCAGGCGTGGCGCGCGCTCGTCGGCGACGTCCACGAGTCCCCCGAACCCGAGCGGCTCGTCGCAGTCTTCCTTGATCGCCTCCGAGTTCACCGAGACGAGCTTGCGCTTCGGCAAGGGCACCGCGGTGTGCACGGCGATGAACGACTGGAACGGCGGCGAGAACGGCAGGCGGCTCACCAGCTTCGGATGCGCCACGTCCGAAATGTCGAGCACCACGAGGCCGGCGCCGCCGTACGGCAGATACGCGCGGTCACCTTCGACGTACGACCCGCCGTGCAGCGCCGCCGCCGCCGGCGCGCCGGTCTCGCCGCCGCCGCGCCACTGGCCCGGGATCCATCAGCGCGCCACTTCCTTGGGCGCCGACGGGTCGTCGACGTCGACGATCACGTAGATGTTGCCGACGTACCCGGCCATGCCGGCCGCCAGATGGAGATAGCGGCCGCCGTCGTAGTAGTTGCGGTGAGTCCCGCCGCCGTCGGTGGGAAAGCGGCCGAGCCGCCGGGGCGACTCGGGATCGCTCACGTCCCAGATCAGCACGCCTTCCTCTGAAGGCGCGTCGGCGTCGCCGCCCCAGCCTGGAGCGATCCGCTCGAGGGCGGTGATCATGCGGCCCGCCGCGACCTGCACCTGGATCGTCCACGTGTTGGCCGGTCCGTCGACGAAGCGGACCAGACGCGGCGCCGCCGCATCCGTCACGTCGAGCACCGACCAGCCCCGATGCCAGAGGTGCCCGGTGTAGAGATAGAAGCGCCCGCCGACCTCCTGCATCGCGAGCTTGAACGCGGGGCGCGCGTCGAGGTCGTGATAACCGACGACCCGCACGCGATGACTCCAGAACTGCCCGGGCGGCGGCGTCATCGCGTCCGTTCAGTCGACGATGAAGAGCTTGGCGCCGATCTCCGTCGACGAGCGATGCGCCTCGGCGTGATCGGCGACCTGATAGCTGACGCCCGGTGTGAGCACGTGCTTCTGGCCGTCGGTGGTCTCGGTGTCGAGCCGGCCCTCCAGACACAGGAGAATGTGTCCCTTGTCGCACCAGTGGTCGGCCAGATATCCCGGCGTGTACTCGACCAGGCGAACGCGAATGTCCCCGAACTCGCGCGTCCGCCAGATGGCTTTACCGCGGATGCCTGGATGCTCGGTGGTCTCGACCTGCGCCCAGTCCGTGGTCCCGAACGGAACGTCAGTGATCTTCATGGTTCCCCCGGAGTGAAGTCATCGCTCGCATCGTAGGGTAGTGCGTATCCCCGGCAAAAGACAACGGCCGGTCCGGGACGCGGCCAGCATCCCCGCAATCCGTCGCCCGCGACTGCTACTGGGATCCGCCCGTCCCTCGCCGCGCCATGTTGTGGCCGAGATAGCCCTTGACGAGCACGAGCTGAGATGACCAGGCCGGCTGGCCGTCGACGAGGGCCGCGTAGAAATCGCTGTCGGGCTCGCGAACGACAAGTTTGACGAGAATCGGCGTGTCGAGGTACACGCGGCGAGCGCTCAGTCGCGCGTGTCGCGCTCTTCGCGAACGAGAACCTCCGCCCTGGCGGCTTTCCTCGGGCGGCCGCGCAGGAGCGCCCGATTGACACGAAACGGCGGAGGCGGACTGCCGTCGACCCCGACCAGCCTGGCCTTGGGTCGACCGGCGGAGGTGATCACGATCTCCTCCCCGGCCGCGGCCCGTTCGAGCAATTCGGACAGGCGAGCCTTTGCGGTTCGAACGTTTGCGATCATGCCCCAAGCGTAGTCACGCGTGACCACAGAGGCAAGTCGCGTTGTACACCGCCGGGGCGAAGCTAGTTTCCGCCGGCGATCTTGGCCGCGTCGCCGGTGAGGCGGACGATGTGCAGGCCGGTGTTGGCGCGGTCGGCGAGGTAGATGAGGCCGCGCTCGTCGTTCTCGACGTTGTTGGTCTGGATCGCCACCTTGCAGCTGCGCGCGGGCTCGGTCACGCAGCGCTCGGCGGTGCGCTCGGTGGTCGCGGGGATGAAGAACCCCGCCTCGCGGGGCGCGTACGGATTGCGGATGTCGACCGCGCGCACGCCGCCGTTGAAGTAGGCGACGAACACGAGCTTGCCGTAGAAGATCGACGCGAAGGACTCGCTGCTCGAGTGGGGACCGAAGCGGCCCCCGCGCTTGCAGAAGCTGCCCTTCGCCTCCGGCACCTGGAACGTGGCCACCGAGAACGGACGCGTCTCGGTGGTGATATCCACCATGAACGTGGCGTGACGGAACTCGCGACACTCGTTGGCGATGGCCTC
>DATHGT010000211.1:0-20592 GCA_035317605.1 Candidatus Acidiferrum sp.
CCCCGTGATCATGTTCTTGATGTAGTCCGCGTGCCCCGGACAGTCGATGTGCGCGTAGTGCCGCTTCTCCGTCTCGTACTCCACGTGCGCCACCGCGATCGTGATCCCCCGCTCCCGCTCTTCCGGCGCGTTGTCGATCGAGCCGTAGTCGCGGACCGCGATGTTCTTGTTCTTGGTGTGCAGCACCTTCGTGATCGCCGCCGTCAACGTCGTCTTGCCGTGATCGATGTGCCCGATCGTCCCAATGTTCACGTGCGGCTTCGTCCGCTCGTATTTCACCTTCGCCATCGCTACCTCCCGTTCACCGTGCCACGCTCAACGCCCATTACGATGGAGCCCATGTCCGGGATTGAACCGGAGACCTCGTCCTTACCAAGGACGCGCTCTGCCATCTGAGCTACATGGGCATAGGTTGTCCTGGAGCGGGAAACGGGATTCGAACCCGCGACCCCCAGCTTGGAAGGCTGGCGCTCTACCGCTGAGCTATTCCCGCGCGATCCATTACATGGGGGCCCCGAAATGGTCCCCAGACCACCAACGCCCGACAGCGCCCCGGCCAAACCGGAGCGCTCCTCGTCACAGTTCGTGGTGGGGAGGGGAGGATTTGAACCCCCGAAGGCGTCTGCCAGCAGATTTACAGTCTGCCCCCTTTGGCCACTTGGGTACCTCCCCGAATCCACCGGCATGTATGAGAATTCCCCCGAAACTGCCGAAAACGCTGGCGCTGGCGGGAGGATTTGAACCCCCGACCCACTGCTTACAAGGCAGTTGCTCTGCCACTGAGCTACGCCAGCACGGACAAAACTTCACTCTAGTTTCAGTATGTTGATAAGTCAAGGCGTTTTGGCCCCGCCGGAACGCTGGCGGGCTACCTCGTAACAGAGGATGGCCCCGGCGGCCGCGACATTCAGCGAACCGACCTGGCCAGCCATGGGAATCGACAGCAGCACGTCGCAGGCACGCGCGACCAACGGCCGCAGGCCGTCCCCCTCGCCGCCGAGAACCAGACAGACGGAGCCCGAGAGGTCGGCCGCCCAGACCGGAACGCCACCCTGGATCGCGGCGCCATAGACCCAGACCCCTGATTTCTTGAGCGTCTCGAGCGCCCCGACCAGGTTGGTCTCTCGGGTCACGGCCACCGACTCGACCGCGCCCATGGCCGTCCGGGCGGCCGCCGCCGTCACCCCGACCTGGCGATGCTTGGGTAGGATGACGCCGTGAACACCAAAGGCGTCGGCCGTCCGCAGGAGCGCGCCCAGGTTCCGAGGGTCCTGGACCTGGTCGAGGGCCAGGAAGAACGCCGGCTCACTCCGCTCCAGGGGAATCTGCAGGAGCGCGGACAGGTCGACGTACTCAGTGGAAGCGACGCGCGCGACGACGCCCTGATGGTGGGGCGATCCCGCGATCGCGGTGAGCTGATCGCGGGTGCGGTAGGAGACCTTCACGCCCGCCCGTCGGGCCAGCGCGACGACTTCGGCCAGCGGTCCACCCGCACCCGAGAGCACGGCCACCTCGTCGGTCCGCCGCGAGCGCTCACGCAGGAGCGCGGTCACCGGATTGCGCCCGTACACCAGGGACTCTTCGCTCACGTCCCGCCCCACTTGAGCTGGGGGCCGGCCGCGGTGTCGACGATGGTGGCACCCAGGGCCAGAACCTGAGCGCGCAATTCGTCGGCGCGCTTGTAGTCTCGCGCCGCGCGCGCGGCTTCACGCTCGGCGACCAGCCGCTCCGCGGTCGACCGTACCTCGTCCGTCGGTCCCGATTGCGCGGCCGGCCGCTCGAACAGTCCGAGCCCTCGCTGCCCGAGGCGAAGCAGCACGTCGACCGCGGCCACGAAGGCGTCCTTGGCTTTCTCTCCGCGTGACACGCCGTCGCGATAGCGATGGAGATCATGGCTCAGGTCGAACAGCGTGGCCAGCGCCGCGGGTGTGTTGAAGTCGTCGTCCATGGCGGCGGCAAACGCGTCGGCCCGCGCACTCACGATTCGAGCCAGCTCGGCGTCGGCGATGGCGGCCACCGCGGCATCGAGCTGTCCAGCGCCCACCTCGACCCGGTATCGTGAGCCTCCGGCCGTGGGCGCCAGGCGATCGGCCTCGTCGATCAGCGCCCGGAAGCGCGCGAGCGCCCGCGCCGCGTCGCGCACCCGGTCCTCGGCATACTCCACCGGACTGCGGTAGTGCGTTCCGAGCATCCACAGGCGGAGCGCCTCGGGATCGTGACGCGTGACGATGTCCTTGATGGTGAGGGTGTTGCCCAGGGACTTGGACATCTTCTCGCTGCCCATGTTCACGAACCCGTTGTGGATCCACGTCCTGACGAACGGGCGCTTGGTCACGGCCTCGGCCTGAGCGATCTCGCACTCGTGGTGCGGAAAGACGAGGTCCTCGCCGCCCCCGTGCACGTCGAAGGACTCGCCCAGATACTGCATCGCCATCGCGGAACATTCGATGTGCCAGCCCGGACGCCCCGGTCCCCAGGGGCTCGCCCATGACGGCTCGCCCGGCTTGGCGGACTTCCACAGGGCGAAGTCCCGGGGATCGCGTTTGCGCTCGTCGACCTCCACACGGGCCCCGGCCAGCAGCTCCTCGAGGTTCTTGCCCGAGAGCTTGCCGTACTCCGGGAACGTGCGGACCTCGAAGTAGACGTCGCCGTCGACGACGTAGGCGAAGCCGCCGGCGATCAGGCGCTCGATCAGCGCGACCATCTGGGGGATGTGCTCGGTCGCCTTGGGCTCCACGTCACCGGGCAGGACGCCGATGCTCTCCATGTCGACCTGGAATTCCCGGATGTAGCGCTCCGAGACCTCGCGCGCGGGCACGCCGTCGGCGTTGGCGCGACGGATGATCCGGTCGTCGACGTCCGTGAAGTTCCGGACGAAGGTGACGCGGTACCCCTTGAACAGCAGGGAGCGTCGGATGACGTCGAAGACGATGGCGCTGCGCGCATGCCCGATGTGCGAGAGGTCGTACACGGTCACCCCGCATACGTACATCCGCACCTCGCCGGGCGTGATCGGGACGAACTCCTCCTTCTTCCGGCTGAGCGTGTTCTGGATCCTCACGGCACCTCCACGCTGACGACCGCCATCGCGGCGATTCCCTCCCTTCGACCGACGAGCCCGAGCCCCTCCGGGCTCTTGGCCTTCACGCTCACCTGTCCCTCCGAGAGTCCGAGCACGTCGGCCAGGCGCTTGGCCATCTCCGGTAACCGCGCGGACAGGCGCGGCGCTTGGGCGAGCACGGTGGCATCCACGTTGACGACGCGCGCGTCGCGCGCGGTCAGCAGCTCTCCGACGTGGCGCAGCAGCACGAGGCTCGAGATCCCCCGGTACCGCTCGTCGCTGTCGGGAAAGTGGCGGCCGAGATCTCCCAGAGCCAGGGCGCCCAGGAGCGCCTCGCCGATGGCGTGCGACAGCACGTCCGCATCCGAGTGTCCGAGCAGCCCGAGGTCGGATTCGATGCTGACACCTCCCAGAACGAGCGGCCGGCCGGAGACCAGGGGATGCACGTCGAAGCCGAACCCCGCGCGATTCATAGTATCGCCATTCGGCGCGCTCGGCGCAGGTCGGCGGGCGTGGTGATCTTCAAGTTTCGCTCGAGGCCGCGGACCACCTTGACCGGATGACCCAGGCGCTCGACCAGGGCCGCGTCGTCGGTGCCGACGACACCGTCGCGGCGCGCTTTCTCGTGCGCTTCCCGCAGCAGCGCCGCCCGGAAGGCCTGGGGTGTCTGCACGGTCCACAGTCCCGTGCGGTCGATCGTCGCCTCCACTTCGTCGCCGCGCACGCGCTTGACGGTCTCGGCCACCGGCAACGCGCAGATCGCCGCGCCGGTCCGAAGAGCCGCGCCCACCACCGCGTCGATCAATCCGCGAGTGATGAACGGCCGGACGGCGTCGTGGACGACGATGAGTTCCGCGTCGTCGGGCGCGGCCTCCAACGCCAACCAGACCGATTCTTGCCGGGTCGCCCCACCCGCAACGACCGTGATCGCGCCGCGATGCCGGAGCGGTCGCAACGCGAGCCGGGCCCGGTTCACGTGCGCCGCGGGCGCGGCGACGACGACGACGCCGAGCCGCGGATGTCGGACGAAGTGGGCGACCGTCGCCGCGAGAATGGAGCCGCCGCCGAGGGTGAGGAATTGCTTCGGCGTCCGACGTCCGAGACGAGTCCCGATGCCGCCGGCCGGGATCAACACAATGGGGGGCCTAGCTCCTCGAGACACGCGCGCCCGTTCAGCCATGACGGACCCGCGAGGCCGGCTCCTCGTCGCGCAGGCGCGTGAAGATCATCCGGCCCGCCGTCGTCTGCAGCACGCTGGTCACGATCACCTCGACCGTCTGGCCCAGGTAGCGGCGGCCGCCGTCGACCACCACCATCGTGCCGTCGTCGAGATACCCGACGCCCTGGCCGGCCTCCTTGCCCTCGCGGACCACCAGCACCCGCATCGGTTCGCCGGGCAGCGCGATCGGGCGCAGGGCGCTGGCCAGCTCGTTGACGTTGAGCACCTCGATCCCGCGCAGCTGCGCCACGCGGCACAGGTTCGCGTCGTTGGTGAGGATCTTCGCCGACAGGGCTCGCGCCAGCTCCATGAGCTTGCCGTCGACCTCGCGGACCTGCGCGAAGTCACGCTCGATCACCTCGACCTTCACCTTGGACGTCCGGCGCAGGCGCTCGAGCACCTCGAATCCGCGCTTGCCGCGAGCCCGGCGCAGCGGATCGCTGGCGTCGGCGATGTGCTGGAGCTCCTGGAGCACGAACTGGGGCACGACGAGCGTGCCGTCGACGAAGCCGGTCTCGCAGACTTCGGCGATGCGCCCGTCGATGATCACCGAGGTGTCCATGATCTTCCGACCGTCGCCGCCGCGACCTCCACCCGGAAACAGCACCGCGGACACGGGCTCGAGATCCGCCCGTCGCCGGAGCGCGACGGCGGCGCCGAGATACGCGCCGAGGAGCGCGGGCAGCCCGAGTCCGGCCATGCCCGCGCTGGGAATCAGCGAGACCGCGGCGGTGCCGATGGCCAGTCCCGCGATGAGGCCGAAGAACCCGCCGAGGCTTCCCCAGAACAACCGCTCGACCGGCACACCCGCGGCCCGCGTCTCGAGCCAGACAGCCAGGCCGGCAAGCGCGGCCCCGCCGAGGGCGCCGACGATCTTGGGCAGCTCGACCGCGGGCGCGAACTCCGCCGCCGCCCACGTCGAGAGCAGCACGACGGCCGCACGGATGACGATCGGCGTCTTCGGGCGCTCACCCCAGAAGGGCATCGATCGCCTCGTGGATAGTGCTCACGCCGAGCGTCGGCAACGCCGGACGAACGCCCTCGGTGAGATTGCTCTTGGGGACGACGGCTTCGCGGAAGCCGAGCGCCGCCGCCTCCTTCACGCGGGCCTCCAGCGCGGTCACCGCCCGGATCTCGCCGGTGAGTCCCACCTCGCCGATCACGACCACGTCGCCGCGGGCCGGACGATCCATGTAGCTCGAGGCCGCCGCGATCACCACGCCGAGGTCCGCGGCCGGCTCGGTCACGCGGCCGCCGCCCGCGACGTTGACGAAGACGTCCTGGCTTCCGAGCGGCATGCCCGCCCGCTTCTCCAGCACCGCGAGCAAGAGGCACGCGCGGTTGTAGTCGATGCCGAGCACGGTCCGCCGGGGCGTTCCGAACGGCGCCGGCGAGACCAGCGCTTGCAGCTCGAGCAGCAGCGGTCGCGTGCCTTCGAGGCTCGAGACGATCACCGAGCCCGGGACGTCGTGTGGGCGCTCGGCCAGGAACAGCCCGGAGGGATTCGAGACTTCGATGAGCCCACGGTCGGCCATCTGGAACACGCCGATCTCGTTGGTCGAGCCGAACCGGTTCTTGACCGCGCGCAGCACGCGATACGCCTGATGGCGCTCGCCCTCGAAGTAGAGCACGGTGTCGACCAGGTGCTCGAGCACGCGCGGTCCCGCGATCGCGCCCTCCTTGGTGACGTGGCCGACCAGGAACGTGGAGACGCCCGAACCCTTGGCCAGCGTCATCAGCCGGGCTCCGCACTCGCGGACCTGGGCCACGCTGCCCGGCGCCGATTCCAGATCGGGCAGGAACACGGTCTGGATCGAGTCGATGATCAGCGTGCGCGGCTTGAGATCGTCGACGGCGGCCTGCACGGCGCTCAGATCGCCCTCGGACCACAGCAGCAAGCCGTCCGCGGCCACGCCCATACGCTCGGCCCGCAGCTTGACCTGAGCCGCCGACTCTTCGGCCGAGACGTACAGCACCGGCGGCGCCGCTTCGGCGAGCGCGCGCGCGGCCTGAAGCAAGAGCGTGCTCTTGCCGATGCCCGGGTCGCCGCCGATGAGCACCAGCGAGCCGGGGACGACGCCGCCGCCGAGCACGCGGTCCAGCTCGCCGATGCCGGTGCGGCGCCGCACGGTGTCGTCCATCGCGACGTCGGCGATCGGCCGGGGCCGGCTCGACGGCGGACCGCCGCGCCGCGCGCCGGCTGCCGGCGTCGCGCGCTCCTCGACCAGGACGACCAGCTCGCCGGTCGTGCGCTTGCAGTCCGGGCACGTCCCTGGCTTCGGGGTCGCGAACCCGCACTGCTGGCACCGGTAGACGTTGCGTTCCCTCGGACTCATTCCTTGGCGTCCTTGCCCGCGCGGTCCTTGCCGAGACCGCGGATCAGGAATCGCAGGATCGTGCTGCGCTGGGCGCCTTCGAGGATCGAGACCAGCCGTTCGTACACGGTGGGGTCGACGACCAGCGCGCCGAGCGTGCCCTCACCCTCGTTGATCTTGTCCGTGATCTGCTTGACGTTGAGCAGCACGGCCTGGAGATCCTGGATGGCCCGCCGCAGGCTGCCGTCGTCGGGCTCGTCCTTCACCAGGCCGCTCAGCATGCCGCGCCCGCCGATCACCCGATCGGAGAGCACGCGCAGGTTGTGGGCCGCGTCGCGGACCTCGTCGAGCAGCACGCGGTACTTGGGATCGAACAGGAGCGCGACCAGGAGTCCGTCTTCGCCCGAATTCTTCTCGGCGGCGCGCCCGAGACGATCCATGAGCGCGACCAGGCGCTTGGCGGCGTCGGTGCTCTCGCGCGAGGTCAGGACGCCGAGCGCGCCCTCGCCCCGCTCGACGCGATCGAGCAGCGTCTGGGTCGACGCGATCACGCCGTTGAGCCGGCGCAGGGCCTCCGGCTCTTCGTAGAGCAGCGCGTGGGCCCATCCCCGCCCCTGCTCGATCTGGTCGACGAGCCGCCCCGCGCGCTCGGTGACCACACGCGCCGACTTCAGCGTGGCCGACGCGTCCTTGCCCAGCGAGTCCGCGAGCGCGCGCGCGGTCTTGAGGGTGACCGCGGCGTCCTCGATGAGACCGGATTGATTGAGGCTCTCGGCGGTCTTGCGCAGCGCCTCGGCCAGCGCGGTGACGCTCTTGATGGTATCGGCGCTCTGGGCGACCGCGTCGGTGATCTCGAAGGGGTCGCGGGTGGCCACGGCCTCGCCCGCCTGGATCGGCGGGGACTCCGCGGTCCCCACGCTGATCTCCACGATCTTGTCGCCGAGCAGTCCCTGCGTCGCGATGCTGGCCATCGAGTTCTTGCGGATGCGGTTGGCGTACTGGCTGGCCACGGACATCGCGACCCGCACCTTGCCGCCCGGCTCCGGCGAGAGCGTGATGCTCTTCACCCGGCCGATCTGAATGCCGGCCAGCCTGACGGTCGCCCCCTCGGCGAGCCCCGCGACCTGGGTGAAGTCCGCGTAGATCGTGTAGCGCGACTCGAAGAGCCGCGCGCGGGCCCCGAGCGCGTAGATGGTACCGACGAAGAGCAGCACCGCGACGAGGACGAAGATCCCCACCCGGAGCTTGGCCGCGCGCTCGCGCTGAGCCTCGTTCACGGTCTCGCCTCCCCGGCCAGGAACGCCTGCACCGCCGGGCTGCTCGAGACCGTGACCTCGGCGGGCGGCCCCACGGCCGCGAAGCGGCCGTCGATCAGGATGGCCACGCGGTCGGCCACCGACCGGGCCAGCTCGAGGTCGTGGGTCACCACGATCGCGCTGTCGCAGACGCCCTCGCGCATCTGCACGATCAGCTCGGTCACCAGCTTCGAGTTCGTGGGGTCGAGTCCCGCCGTCGGCTCGTCGTAGAGCATGACCTCCGGCTCACCGACCAGCGCGCGCGCGATGCCCACGCGCTTGCGCATCCCGCCCGACAGCTCGGAAGGGAGCAGCCCGAGGACCGTGTCGTTGAGCCCGACCAGCGAGAGGAAGTGCATCACGCGCTGGCGGATCTCCGCTTCGGGCAGCCGCGTGTGCTCGCGCAGCGGATAGGCCACGTTCTCGTACACCGACAGCGAGTCGAACAGCGCCGCGCCCTGGAAGACGTAGCCGAGGCGGCGCCGGATCGGCAACAGCTCTTCCTCGCTCAGATGCTCGATGTTCCGATCGAAGACGCGGATCTGCCCGGCGTCCGGCGAGAGGAGACCGGCGAGAAGCCGGAGCATGACCGTCTTGCCGGAGCCGCTGCCGCCCATCACGACCACTGTCTCCCCCTTCTGGAGCTCGAACGACACGCCCTTGAGCACGAGGCCCGCCTCGAACCCCTTCTCGACGCCGACGACTTCGATGATCCCGCTCAACCGCTCACCAGAACACGATCAGCAGGAGCTTGGTGAGGAAGAAATCGGCGACGATCACGCCCATGGTGACGTGCACCACCGTGGCCGTCGTGGCCCGCCCGAGCCCCTCGGTGCCGCCCTCGGTGGCCAGCCCGTTGTAGCAACCGATCAGCGTCACCACGACCCCGAAGAACGCGCTCTTGATGATGCCGGTGAGGAAGTCTCGCGGCACCACCCAATAGGTCATGGTGTTCCAGTACCCCCACGGGTCGGCCCCGCGCTCGGTCACCATGATCAGCATCCCGCCCAGCACGCCCACGACGTCGGCCAGCACGGTGAGCAGGGGGAAGACCACCACGGCGGCGAGGAGGCGGGGCACGATCAGTCGCTTGACGTAGTTGACGCCCAGCACGCGGAGCGCGTCGATCTGCTCGGTCACCTTCATCGAGCCCAGCTCCGCGGTGATGCCGGAGGCGACCTTGCCGCCGACCAGGACCGCGGTGAGCACGGGGCCCAGCTCGCGCAGGATGGCCAGCGCCGACACCGGCCCCACGTAGTTCTCGGCCCCGAAGCGCGCCATGTTCACCGCGCTCTGCAGCGCGAAGACCATCCCGGTGAACGCCGCGGAAATCACCGCCACCGGCAGCGACCGCACGCCGATGGTCTCGATTTCCAGGATGACCAGGCGGAAGTACGCGGGCGGCAGGGCGAGGTTGCGGAGCACGCGGGCGCCGAGCAGGCCGAGCCCCCCGTACCACATGATGCTCCGGGTCAGCGCCGACTCCATGCCGTCATTCCCTCTGGAAGCTGCCCACGAAGGTCGCGAAGTCGGCGCGGGCGGCGTCGAAGGCGGCCGGTGGCGCCACGTACAAAAAGTCGTAGAGACAGCGCTCGTCCGTCATCGAGAGGCTCTCGATCCTCACCTTCGCCGAGTCTTCGAGACGGCCCTCGGCGACCACGCGCGAGGCCGGCCGGCCCGCCACCTCGGTCGTCGCGCGCTCGATCGTCAGGCGATCGCGCAGCCCGATGTGGAGCTGCCGCGCCAGCACGTCGGCGGCGCGCCGAGGCGCCGCGCCCTCGCACACGGCGTTGACGGCCATGCCGGCGGACGAGCCGTGATGCCGCAGCGTGAGGTCCGCCGGGCCCGCGTCCACCAGGGTCCACTCCGCCGTCGGAATCGCCACGCGATACCCCTTGGACGAATGATAGACACCGTTCTCGATCCGTTGCACGGCGCAGCCGGAGACGAGCAGACTCGCCGCGAGCACGACGAGCCATGCCCGGACACGCCGGCCGTCCGTGCTCACCCGCTGGAGCCGGTCGCCGGGCGTGACTGGTGGCGTGTCGCCAGCTCCTGAAGGATTTCCCTCACCCCGATCCCGCGCGCCCCGAGCAGCACCAGCGTGTGAAACCAGAGATCGGCGGTCTCCGCGACCAGGCGCTGATCGCCCTCGCCGCCGAGGGCCGCCAGGATCACCTCGGTCGCCTCTTCGCCGATCTTCCGGCACACCGCCGCCTCCCCCTTGGCCAGGAGTCCGGCGACGTACGAGCCCGGCACCGCCGACGCCTTGCGCGAGGCGATCGTCAGCTCGAGACGCTCCAGCATGTTGGCCGGCGCCGAGACCTCACCGTCGACCTGGAGCGCCCTGAAGAAGCAGGCGCGGTGTCCGGTGTGACACGCCACGCCTTCCTGGTGGACCTGCACGAGCAGGACGTCGGCGTCGCAGTCGACGTAGACGCGCTCGACGTGCTGGACGTGGCCCGACGTCTCGCCCTTCCGCCAGAGCGTCTCGCGAGAGCGCGACCAGAAGTGCGAGAACCCGGTCTTCAGCGTCTCGTCCAGGGCCACGCGATCCATCCACGCGACCATCAGCACCTCGCCCGTGTCCGCCTCCTGGACGACGGCCGGGATGAGCCCGCGCTCGTCGTACGTGAGCTCGTCGGGCGTCATGGCTCGATGCGGACCGCCACCCCGCGCTCGCGCAGAGCGGCCTTGGCTTCGGCGATGGTGTGGATCCCGAAGTGGAAGATCGACGCGGCCAGCACGGCGTCGGCGCCGCCCTCCACGAGACCCTCCCAGAGGTGCTCGAGCGATCCCGCCCCTCCGGAGGCGATCACCGGAACGTCGACGCCGGTGGAGATCGCCCGCGTCAGCTCGAGATCGTATCCGTCCTTGGTGCCGTCCCGGTCCATGCTCGTCAACAAGATCTCGCCGGCCCCGAGCGCCGTCGCCTCCCGCGCCCACTCCACCGCGTCGCGCCCGGTCGGCCGCCGCCCTCCATGGGTATAGACCTGGTACTGTAACGGGGACGCTGGGGACGGTTCGATCCGTGGGTGGCCTGTTCCAGGAGGGACGTGGCTCCGTTGTAACGGCGGCTGGGAGCCCGGCTCGATTCGTGGGTGGCCTGTTCCAGGAGGCATCCGGCTCCGTTCTCTGCCGGTGTCGATCGGGTGGTCTGAGTCAGGGGGTCTTCGGGTCGGCTCTCTCCGCGCGTCGATGGCGACCACGATGCACTGGCTGCCGAACCGTTCGGCCGCCTCGCGAATCAGCTCGGGGCGCTGGAGCGCGGCCGTGTTCAGCGAGACCTTGTCGGCGCCGGCCCGCAGGAGCGTGCGGATGTCCTCGATGCTGCGGATGCCTCCGCCGACCGTGAGCGGCATGTAGAGGCCCTCGGCCGTGCGCGCGACCACGTCGAGCATGATCTCGCGGTTCTCGTGCGACGCCGTGATGTCGAGGAACACCAGCTCGTCGGCGCCCTGGGCGTCGTAGGCCATCGCGGCCTCGACGGGATCGCCCGCGTCGCGCAGGTTCACGAACTGGACGCCCTTGACCACACGCCCGTCCTTGACGTCCAGGCAAGGAATCACGCGCTTGGCGAGCATCAGGCGGCCAGCGCCTCGACGGCTTCGCGAAGATCGATGGCGCCGGTGTAGAGCGCGCGGCCGACGACGGTGCCCTCGACACCTGGGATGGCGGCGAGGCGGCGGAGGTCGTCGAGGACGGCGACGCCGCCCGAGGCCAGGATCGGCAAATCGATCGTGCGGGCGAGCGCGGACGTGTCGTCGACGTTGGGGCCCTGCTCCATGCCGTCGCGGCTGACGTCGGTGTAGAGCAGCGCGGCGGCTCCGGCGTCGCGGGCGCGGGCACCGACGTCGGCGACGGTCTGCCCGCTGTCTTCGGTCCAGCCCTTCACGGCCACCCGCGGCCCGCGGGCGTCGACGGCCACGATGATCCGGCCGGGATGGCGGCGGCAGACCTCGGAGAGAAAGACCGCGTCGAGGGCGGCGCGGGTGCCGACGACGGCCCAGCACGCTCCCGTGTCCAGCGCCGCGTCGACCGCCGCGAGATCGCGCAGCCCGCCACCGACCTCCACGGCCACCGGCGCCACCGCGCTGACGATCTTGGCGACGAGGGCGGTCTGGCGCGGCTCGCCCGCGAAGGCGCCGTCGAGATCGACCACGTGCAGCCGGGCGGCGCCGAGGGACGTCCAGCGAAGCGCCATCGCGACGGGATCGTCGGAGAACACGGTCTCCTGATCGCTCCGTCCTTCACGCAGGCGCACGCACCGTCCGTCACGCAGGTCGACGGCCGGGATGACGATCATTGTAGCGGCGACGCTGTGGCCGGGCCCATCCGTGGGTGGCCTGTTCTAGGAGGGACGTGGCTCCGTTCGACGTGGCTCTGTTCGACGTCTCTTCGTTCAACGTCGCTCCGTTCGACATCGCTCTGTTCGGCGTGGCTGCGTTCGACGAGGGCCGCGAAGTTCTCCAGCAGTCGCAGGCCCCAGCGCTGGCTCTTCTCGGGATGGAACTGGGTGGCCCAGATCGGGCCGCGCTCGATGGCGGCGGCGAAGCGGATTCCGTAGTCGCACCAGGCGACGCGGAGCCCGTCGACCTCGGCGACCACGGGATAGTAGGAATGCACGAAGTAGAAATACGAGTCCTCGGGAATCCCGTCGAAGAGGCGCAGCCGCCCCCCGTGCGTCACCTGGTTCCAGCCCATGTGGGGGATCTTGCGGCCGCGCGGAAATCGGCGGACGACGCCCGCGATCGCGTCGAGTCCGCGGCCGTCGCCGAATTCCTCGCTGGTCGAGAACAACAGCTGGTACCCGAGGCAGATGCCGAGGAACGGGCGGCGGCCGTCCAGCGCGCGATGGACCGCGGGCAAGAGACCGAGGCGATCGAGATTGGTCATCGCGTCGTGAAACGCGCCGTCGCCGGGGAGCACGGTGGCGTCGGCCGCGTCGACGATCGCGGCGTCCTGCGTCACGATCGCCTCCAGGCCGAGGCGCTCGAAGGCCTTCTCGACGCTGCCGAGGTTGCCGCGTCCGTAGTCGATGATCGCGATCACGAGCCGAGCGATCCCTTCGTCGACGGCACCACGCCGGCGATGCGCGGATCGAGCCGGGTGGCCTGGGCCACGGCACGCGCCACCGCCTTGAACACCGCCTCGGCGATGTGGTGCAGGTTGTCGCCGTAGTGCATGTTCACGTGCAGGTTCAGCTCGGCGTTGAACGCGAAGGCCCGGAAGAAGTCGTGGAGCAGATCGAGGTCCATGTTGGCGATGCGGGTGCGGCGGAGCGGCACGTTGAAGACGATGAAGGGGCGACCGGAGATGTCGACCGCCGCCGAGACCAGCGTCTCGTCCATGGGAATCGCGGCGGTGCCGTAGCGCACGATGCCCGCGCGGTCGCCGAGCGCCTCGCGCAGCGCCTTGCCCAGCACGATGCCCACGTCCTCCACCGTGTGATGGAGATCGACCTCGAGATCGCCCGAGGCGTCGACGGTCAGGTCCATGAGCCCGTGCTTGGAGAACGCCTCCAGCATGTGACCGAAGAACGGAATGCCCGTCTGGATCTTCGAGGCACCGGTCCCGTCGATGTTGAGCTGCAGGACGATGTCGGTCTCCTTGGTCTTGCGCTCGACCCGGGCCTGCCGCGGCAGCGCTGACACGCTCATCTGACGTCCCCCCCGTCTCGAACGTTCAATCGCACTTCCGCCGCCCGCCCGTGGCCGGCCAGCCCCTCGACTTCGGTGAGCGCGGCCAGGTGGGCGCGGGCGGCGGCGAGTCCGGGCCGCGAGTACTCGATCACGCTCGAACGCTTGACGAAGTCCTCCACGCCGAGCGGCGACGAGAACCGCGCGGTCCCCGCCGTGGGCAGCACGTGACTCGGTCCCGCGACGTAGTCACCCACGACCTCCGGCGTTTGACCGCCGAGAAAGACGGCGCCGGCGTGACGGACTCGCGGCAGCAACGACGCCGGCACCCGAACCAGCAGCTCGAGATGCTCGGGGGCGAGGCGATTGGCGAGGTCGACGGCCTCGTCGAGGCCGGCCACCAGCACGAGCGCGCCGTGACAGCGCAAGGCTTCCTCGGCGATCGAGCGGCGGGGCAGCACGGCGAGCCGGCGCGTGAGCGCGCGCTCGACGCGCGGCACCAGCGCCTCGGCGTCGGTCAGCAGCACCGCGCGCGCCATCGGATCGTGCTCGGCCTGGGCGAGCAGGTCGGCGGCGATCCACTCCGGATCGGCGGCGTCGTCGGCCACGATCACGACCTCGCTGGGGCCGGCGACCATGTCGATGCCGACCTCGCCGAACACCCGGCTCTTGGCCAGCGCCACGTAGACGTTGCCGGGGCCCACGATCTTGTCGACGCGCCGGATCGTCTTGGTGCCGTAGGCCAGCGCGGCGATGGCCTGGGCCCCGCCCACGCGATACCCTTCGGTGACCCCGGCCACCCGCGCGGCGGCGAGCACCACGGGGTCGACCCCGCCGTCCGCGTGCGGAGGCGTGACCAGCACGATCTCGCGGACGCCGGCCACGCGCGCGGGAATCGCGGTCATCAGCACCGTCGAGGGATAGGCCGCCCGGCCGCCCGGAATGTAGACGCCCACGCGATCGAGCGGCCGGATTTCCTGGCCGAGGACGGATCCGTGCTCGTCGGTGATTCGCCAGGACTTGGGCAGGGCGGCGGCGTGATAGCGCTCGATGCGCTCCGCCGCGTAGGCCAGCGCGGCGCGGACGGCCGGGGCCAGCGCGCGCTCCGCCTCGTCGAACTCTTCCGCCCCGATGCGCAGCTCGTCCCCCGAGCCCGCCCCGAATCGATCGAAGCGCGCGGTCAGCTCGATGAGGGCGAAATCGCCGCGCTCTCTGACGTCGGTCAGGATGGTGTCGACCGCGCGCTGGACCGCGGGGTCGATGGCCGCGGGCGGCCGGTCGAGCTGGCTCACCACGGCGTCGGCGCCGAGGGCGCGGGCGTCGAGGACGCGGATCGTCATTTCACCGCCTTGGCGCCGGTCAGCGCGCGCAGCTCGTGGATCAGCTTCGTCACCGCGCCGTACTCGGTCTTCATCGAGGCGCGGTTCACGATCAGCCGGGCCGTGGAGCGCATGATCTCCTCGACCTCCACGAGCCGATTGGCTTCGAGCGTCTTGCCGGACTGCACGAGGTCGACGATGCGCTCGGCCAGTCCCACCAGCGGGGCCAGCTCGATCGAGCCGTCGAGATGCACGATCTCGACCTGGATGCCCTTCTCGGAGAAATACGCCTCGGTCATGCGCGGGTACTTGGTCGCCACCCGCACCCACGACCACTTCGAGGGATCGTCGCGCTCGAACAGCTCGCGGGGCTCCGCCACCACGAGGCGGCAGAAACCGAAGCCGAGGTCGAGGGGCTCGTAGACGTCGGGCGCCTGCTCGGCCAGGATGTCCTTGCCCACGATCCCGAGATCGGCGGCGCCATAGGTGACGTAGGCCGGGATGTCGGCCGGCTTGAGGAGCAGCAGCTTGAGCCCCTGGGCCTCGTGCTCGAAGATCAGCTTGCGCGATTCTCCGTCGACGCCTCGGACGCCCAGCTCGCCCAGCAACTCGAGCGCGGGGTCGAGCAGCCGTCCCTTCGGCAGCGCGAGGGTCAGCATCGATTTCACGCGCGCCGCTCGATCTGGGCGCCGAGCCCGACGAGCTTGGCTTCCATCCGCTCGTAGCCGCGGTCGAGGTGATAGACGCGCGAGATGTCCGTGCGCCCGCGCGCGGCCAGGCCGGCCAGCACCAGCGCCGCCGACGCGCGAAGGTCGGACGCCATCACCTGCGCGCCCTGGTAGTGCGGCACCCCGCGGATGACGGCGATCGAGCCGTCGGTCTCGATGCGCGCGCCCATGCGTCCCAGCTCGGCCACGTGCATGTAGCGATTCTCGAAGATCGTCTCGGTCACCCGCGACTGTCCGTCGGCGAGGCCGAGCAGGGTCATGACCTGCGCCTGCATGTCCGTGGGAAAGCCGGGGAACGGGCTCGTGATCACGTCGGCCGGACGCGGGCGCTCGGGCCCGCGGACGCGCACCGAGGTCTCGCCGACTTCGAGGCTCACGCCGCACTCTTCCAGCTTGGCCAGCACGGCCGACAGATGCGCGGGGACGAGATCCGTCACCGTCACGTCGCCCCCCGTGATCGCGCCCGCGACCAGCAGCGTTCCCGCCTCGATGCGGTCGGGCAGCACCCGGTGGGTGGCTCCGCCCAGCTCGGTCGTGCCCTCGATCTCGATCCGATCGGTGCCCGCGCCCTGGATGCTGGCGCCCATCGCGGTCAGGAGCGCGGCGAGGTCGCCGATCTCGGGCTCGCGGGCGGCGTTCTCGATCACGGTCGTGCCGGAGGCCAGCACCGCGGCCATCATCAAATTTTCGGTGCCGGTGACGGTGACGAGGTCGGTCGTGATACGCGCGCCCTTCAAGCGGCTCGCCCGCGCGACCACGTAGCCGTTCTCGATCGCGATGTCGGCGCCGAGGCGCGCGAGTCCCTTGAGGTGCTGGTCGATCGGGCGCGGACCGATCGCGCAGCCGCCGGGCAGGGCCACCCGCGCCGATCCGTGACGCGCGATGAGGGGGCCGAGCACCAGCACCGAGGCGCGCATGGTCGAGACCAGCTCGTAGGGCGCCACGTCGCTCGCGACGTGCCGCACGTGGACGCGCGCCTGGGAGCCCGTGCGCTCCACGGTGGCGCCGAGCGTCTCCAGCAGCCTGACCATGGTGCGCACGTCGTTGAGCGCGGGGACGTTCGGGAACACGAGTGGCTCCGCGGTCAACAGGCCTGCCGCGAGCGCGGGCAGCGCCGCGTTCTTGGCCGCGCTCACCGCCACCGACCCCTCCAGCGGACGACCGCCCTCGATCTCGAGTCTTGCTGCCATTTCAGACTTCTCCCGCGGCGCGGCGGCCGCACACGAAACGGGTGATGCCGGCGAGGTCCCGGCGCGTGGACACGTCGTCGAAACCCGCGGCCCGCAGCACGTCCTCGGCGCGGCCGACCTGCTCGTCGCCGAACGTTTCGAGCACGAGTGGCGCGCCGGGCCGGAGCCATTTCGGGGCTTCGGTGACGAGGCGGCGGATGACGCGGAGGCCGTCGGGGCCGCCGTCGAGGGCCGCGCGCGGCTCGTGCTCGGTGATCTCGGGCGCCAGCGTATCGATCACGGCGCCGGGAACGTACGGGGGATTCGAGACGATCAGATCGGCGCGGACCGGCACCAGCCCCTCGAAGAGATCGCTCACCGAGACCGTGATCCGATCGGCGAGACCGATCGCCCTGACGTTCTCGCGCGCGAGGGCAGCAGCAGGTGCTGATGCGTCGAGGGCGATGACGCGAACGTCGGGCCGCTCGGACGCCAGCGCGCAGGCGATGCAGCCCGAGCCCGTGCCCACGTCGAGGACCAGCGGCTTGGTCCCGATCGGGGGCAGCAGCTCGAGAGCCCACGACACCAGCATCTCGGTCTCCGGCCGCGGGACCAGCACCGACGGGCCGACGCGAATGGTGAGATCGCGGAAGGCCTGCGTGCCGAGGATGTACTGGAGCGGCTCCCGCTCGGCGCGTCGCTGGATCCACGTCTCGTAGCGCTCGGTGATCTCGTCGTTCACCGCCTGATCGACGACCGCGACGAGACGGCCTCGCGTCACGCCGAGGGCGGCGGCCAGCAGCCACTCCGCATCGACGCGCGCGCTCTCGATGCCGGCGCGGCTCAGACGCGCGACCGCGTCGTCGAGGCGCTCGCGGAGCGTGACGAGCGCGAGCGTCACGTCTCCACCCGTTCGAGCCGCTCGGCCTGCTCGGCGGTGCTCAGCCCGTCGATCAATTCGTCCAGATCGCCCTCGAGGACGGCGGGCAGGCGGTGCAGCGTGAGCCCGATCCGATGATCGGTCACCCGCGTCTGCGGGAAGTTGTAGGTGCGAATGCGCTCGCTGCGCTCCCCGGTGCCCACCTGGCTCTTGCGGTCGGCGGCGATGGCCGCCTGCCGCTCGTCCTGCGCCCGCTCGAGCAGCCGGGCCTTGAGCACGCGCATGGCCTTCGCGCGATTCTTGATCTGCGAGCGCTCGTCCTGACAGGTGACGACGAGCCCGGTGGGGATGTGCGTGAGCCGCACCGCCGAGTCCGTGGTGTTGACGCCCTGGCCGCCCGGTCCCGACGAGCGGTACACGTCGACCCGCACGTCCTTCTCGTCCACCCTCACGTCGACGTCTTCCGCCTCGGGCAGCACGGCGATCGTGACGGTGGACGTGTGGATACGCCCGCTCGATTCGGTCGCGGGCACGCGCTGGACCCGATGCACGCCGCGCTCGTACTTGAGCCGGCTCCACGCCCCGCGTCCCTGCAGGAACAGGATGACTTCCTTGACCCCGCCGACGCCGGTCGAGTTGGCGTCCATGACCTCGACCTTCCAGCGCTGGCGCTCGGCGTACTTGGTGTACATGCGCATGAGGTCCGCCGCGAAGAGCCCGGCCTCGTCGCCGCCCGCGCCGGCGCGGATCTCGACGAACACGTTCTTGTCGTCGTTGGGATCGCGGGGCAGGACCAGGCGCTTCAGGTCACTTTCGAGCTCGGTCTGGCGCGCGGTCAGCTCGGCCAGCTCGGCCTGGGCCAGCTCGGCCAGCTCGCGGTCGCTGTCGCCGAGGAGCAGGCGGGTGTCGTTGAGCCGCTTGAGCACGTCGCGGTACTCGCGGAAGCGCTCGACGACCTCGACCGTCTCGGCGAGCTCCTTGCGGAGGCGCGCGTACTCCGACGTCTGGCCGTACAGGGCGGGATCGGCGAGCGCGCGGGCCAGCTCCTCCGAGCGCCCCTCGATCTGGCGGAGCTTGTCAAACAGCACGGATCAGGGCCTCCGGAAAAAGACGACGGATTCGAAGAACGGCGGGCGAAACACCCGCCTCGCGCCGAGGCCCGGTCGCGGTGGAGCACCGGTCACTCGCGCGCGAGACGAGCCTGACGGGATCGGTCGCGCTACCCCTCGGTCGGGGTCGTGCGCTTGTACTTGCGCTGGAACCGCTCCACGCGTCCGGCGGTGTCCATGAGCTTTTGCTTGCCGGTGTAGAAGGGGTGACACTTCGAGCACACCTCCACCCGGATTTCAGGCTTGGTCGAGCGGGTCTTGATGATTTCCCCGCACGCACACGTGATGGTGGTATCGACGTACTCCGGATGAATGCCAGCCTTCACGGCCCACCTCCTAGAAGATTCGAGAATACCAGCGGCCGGCACAAAAGGCAAAACGGCCGAGGTGCGCTACACTTCGGCCCACCGAGCGGTGCAGCGATCGGTTCACAGGAGGCGGACATGAGCGAGCCCAAGCAGGAGTTCAGCGCGAGTCTGGCCAAGGACGCGGTGTACAAGACAGGGTTGCGGAGCTTCATGGAGTACCGGGATCTCGGGATCGACGCGGCGACCCACGGGAAGTTCCGGGCCCACGTGATCCGGATCAAGCCCGGCGGCGACACCCACGATCTGCACACCACCGGCCTGCACAAGCACGAGTGCGACTTCCAGATGTTCTACGTGCTCAAGGGCTGGATCCGGTTCGTCTACGAGGGCCAGGGCGAGCGCACCTTCCACGCCGGCGACTGCGTGCTGCAGCCGCCCGGCATCGTCCACAACGAGCTGGAATGCTCGGACGACGTCGAGGTGCTGGAGATCTACTCGCCGGCCGTCCACCCGACGGTGGTCGTCGAGAAGCTGGAGGCCGCCGCCGCGCGCTGACGCCGGTTCGAGCGCCGGGTCCGCCGGCGCTCGAAGGCCGAGTTACTTGATCGCCTGGGGGTTGATCGGCGAGCCGGTGCCCCGGGTGATCACCAGCGGCGGGGCGCAGAAGAAGAACTCGTAGATCCGGTCGGCCGCGCAGTCCTCGGCGAGATCCTTGAGGTAGAAGATCTCGCCGTGGACGATGCCGATCGCCGGGATCGTGACCCAGTGCCAGGGCTGAAACACGTCCGGCTCGGTGTCGTTGGGACGGACCTCGATCCCCCAGGTGTCGCTGCAGATGGCGGCGATCTGCTTGGCGTGGATCCAGTCCACGGTCTCGAAGGCCAGTCCCGGCGCGGGGCCGCCGCCGTACCCACCCCACTCGCCTTTTTTCAGACGATCCTCCATCTGTCCCGTGCGGACGATCACGAAGTCGGCGCGTCGCACCTCGACGCCCTGCGCGCGGGCCGTCCCGTCGAGGTCGGCGACCGTGATCGGATATCCGTCGGCGAGACAGTCGACGCCCTTGTGACGGGCCACGTCGAGCAGCACGCCCCGGCCCACCATCTTGTCCGCGAACTTCTCGATGCCGTTCCGGTGAGCGCCGCGGCTGTCGACGAGGGTGGCCGGATAGCCGTTCCACATCCGCTCACCGAGGAACACGTGGGAGAGCGCGTCCCACTGGGTGGCGGCCTGGGTCGGCAGGTTGATCGCGTCGTCGGCGTAGCGCAGCCCCGGCGTCACGTCGTGCTTGCCGGCCACGGCGTCGGTGCCGGTGGCCAGCATCTGATGGATCGGATTCCAGCGTCCGCCGAAGAGGCCGCGCTGCGGCCCGTTCTCGTCGAGATTGAGGCCGAGCCGGAAGACCTTCCCCTTGCGCACGAGCTTCGCCGCGTTGACGATGTCCTCTGGCGTGATGTAGTTGAGCACGCCCAGCTCGTCGTCGGGACCCCACTTGCCCCAGTTCTTGAGCGCTTCGGCCTTCTTCACCACGTCGGCCTTCGTCAGGCGTG
>DATHGT010000212.1:0-25002 GCA_035317605.1 Candidatus Acidiferrum sp.
CTCCCGCGCTGCTCGTGCTCCGTGACGGCCGCGTCTTCCGCGGCGAGGCGCTCGGCGCCGCCGGCGAGACGTCCGGCGAGGTCATCTTCAACACGGCCATGTCCGGCTACCAGGAGATCCTCACCGATCCCTCGTATCGCGGCCAGATCGTGGCCATGACGTATCCGCTGATCGGCAACTACGGGCTCAACGAGGAAGACGCCGAATCGCACCGGCCGTGGGTGAACGGCTTCATCGTCAAGGAAGCCTCGGCCATCGCCTCGAGCTGGCGCGCTCACATCGGCCTCGACGAATATCTGCGGCGGCACGGCATCGTCGGCATCCAGGCCATCGACACCCGCGCGCTCACCCGTCACCTGCGCGATCACGGCGCCCAGGAGGGCATCATCTCGTCGGTGGAAGCCGACGTGGACACGCTGCGCCAGCGGGCTCGTGAGCTTCCCGGGTTGATCGGTCGCGACCTCGTGAGCGAGGTGACGTCGGACGCGCCGTTCACGTGGAGCGAGGGCGTGTGGGATCCGGCGCGCGGTTACGGTCCGGCGGCGCCCGCGCGGTTCAAGGTCGTCGCCTACGACGCGGGGATCAAGCACAACATCCTGCGCCAGCTCGCCTCCTCCGGCTGTGAAGTCACGGTCGTCCCCGCGACGACGTCAGCGGCGGCGGTGCTCGAGCGCCAGCCTGACGGCGTGTTCCTCTCCAACGGTCCCGGCGATCCCGAAGGCGTGCCGTATCTCATCGAGGCCGTGCGCGAGCTGCTCCCGCGCGTCCCCGTGTTCGGGATCTGTCTCGGGCATCAGATCATGGGACTGGCGGCGGGCGGACGCACGTACAAGCTGCCGTTCGGTCACCACGGGGCCAACCATCCGGTGAAGGACACGACCACCGGACGCGTGGAGATCACCGCGCAGAACCACGGCTTCGCCGTCGATCCCGCGTCGGTCGCGGGCCAGGGCTGGGAGCCGACCCACGTCAACCTCAACGACGGCACCTGCGAGGGCCTGCGCCACCGCGAGTGGCCGGCGTTCTCGGCGCAGTACCACCCGGAAGCGTCACCCGGCCCCCACGACGCCAACTACCTGTTCCAGCGCTTCGTGGGACTCATGAAGAAGGGAGCGTGATTCTTCGATGCCCAAGTACCTGATCTCGTACCGCAAGACCGAGGACCCCGGCAGCAAACCGGAGTGGACGTCCTTCACCACCGACAGCGAAGCCGCGCTGGAGGCCCACGCCGTGCGCGAGCGCGTGGACAAGCGCATGAGCGTGCTCGCCGAAAAACTCTGGGGCAGCGGCGAGGTCCAGTGGATCGGCCACGGCCGCCTCGACGACGTCCTCTACCGCCGCGAAGAAGCCGCCCCCGAAGTCTCCATCGTCTACGGAGTGGTCGACCAGTAGTCAGTGAATGCGTGACTCAGCACGCGCGGTCGATCAACGGGATTCCAGTCAGGCTCAGCGACGAGCGCTGGCGGCACATTGTCGAACACCACGACGATCTGGCCGGCTACTTCCACGACGTCTTGGAAACGATCGCCTCCCCCGAGGCGGTGTACGACGGCGATGCCGGGGAGCTGCTCGCGATCTCGGCGCCGCGGCCGTCGCGGATCTTGGTCGTCGTGTATCGTGAAGTTGCCGCTGACGACGGCTTCGTGATCACGGCATTCTTCACGTCCCGAGTGCGACAGATCGAGAGGAGACGGCTGGTATGGAAGCGGGCGCAGTCCTAGAGCTCCTCGAGAGCCTGCCACATCTGCTGAAGCTTCCATCGAAGCAGATGTGGTTCGACTTCGACGAAGAGGCCGACGTGCTCTACGTCAGCTTCGAGCGGCCGCAGGGCGCGACGGACAGCGAGCTCGACGAGAATGGGATCCTCACGCGATATCGCGGCGATCGTCTCGTGGGCGTCACCATCTTGAACGCGCGCAAGCGCTTCGGGACTCCGGCCTAGATGCCCAAGCGGAGCGACCTCCGGAAGATCTTGCTGATCGGGTCGGGGCCGATCGTGATCGGGCAGGCGTGCGAGTTCGACTACTCGGGGACGCAGGCGTGCAAGGCGCTGCGCGAGGAAGGCTTCGAGGTCGTGCTCGTCAACTCGAACCCGGCCACGATCATGACCGACCCGGAGACGGCGGACCGCACGTACATCGAGCCGCTGACGCCGGAGTTCGTGGCCAAGGTGATCGAGCGCGAGCGGCCGCAGGCGCTGCTGCCCACGCTCGGCGGGCAGACCGGGTTGAACCTGGCGGTCGCGCTGGCCGAGGACGGCACCCTCGATCGGTTCGGAGTGGAGCTGATCGGGGCCAAGCTGCCGGCCATCAAGAAGGCCGAGGACCGCCGGCTCTTCAAGGAAGCGATGGAAGGCATCGGGCTCGAGCTTCCGCGCTCCGCCCAGGTCGCGAGCCTGGACGAGGCGCGCGAGATCGTCCGCACCATCGGCTACCCCGTGATCATCCGCCCGTCGTTCACGCTGGGCGGCACCGGCGGCTCGATCGCGCGCACCCCGGAGGAGCTGGACGAGGGCATCCGCTGGGGACTGCAGGCCTCCCCCGTCCACACCGTGCTGGTGGAAGAGTCGGTCATCGGGTGGAAAGAGTTCGAGCTGGAAGTGATGCGCGACCTCGCCGACAACGTGGTCATCATCTGCTCGATCGAAAACGTCGATCCCATGGGCGTTCACACCGGCGACTCGATCACGGTCGCGCCGGCCCAGACGCTGTCGGACAAGGAATACCAAGTCATGCGCGACGCCGCGGTGGCCATCATCCGCGAGATCGGCGTGGAGACCGGCGGGTCGAACATCCAGTTCGCGGTGAACCCGGCGGACGGGCGCATGGTCGTGATCGAGATGAACCCGCGGGTGTCGCGCTCGTCCGCGCTCGCCTCCAAGGCGACGGGGTTCCCGATCGCCAAGATCGCGGCCAAGCTCGCGGTCGGCTACACCCTCGATGAAATCCCCAACGACATCACCCGCGAGACGCCGGCCTCGTTCGAGCCCGTGCTCGACTACTGTGTGGTGAAGTTCCCGCGCTGGGCCTTCGAGAAGTTCCCCGAGGCCGACCCCACGCTCACCACGCAGATGAAGTCGGTCGGCGAGGTGATGGCGATCGGGCGGACGTTCAAGGAAGCGCTCCAGAAGGCCGTGCGCTCGCTCGAGCAGGACCGCTGGGCGCTGACTCTCGGGCGACCAGCTGACCGCGCTGAGCTGCGACAGCTCCTGCGCGTGCCGACGCCCGACCGCCTGTTCGCGATCGGCGACGCGTACCGCGCCGGATGGTCGACCGACGAGATCCACGAGCTCACGCGGATCGACCCGTGGTTCCTCGAGAACATCCGCGAGATCGTGGCCTTCGAAGGAGAGATCACGGCACGCGCGTCCGATGACCCCAGCGTGCTCCGGCGGGCCAAGCAGCTCGGCTTCGCCGACCGGCGCATCGCCGAGCTGACGGGCTCGACCGAAGCCGCGATGCGCGCGCTGCGCCTGCGGCACGGCATCGTGGCCACCTTCAAGACCGTCGATACGTGCGCGGCGGAATTCGTCGCCCACACGCCCTATCTCTACTCGACCTACGAAGAAGAGGACGAGGCACCGCCGACCGATCGCCGGAAAGTGATCATTCTCGGCTCCGGACCCAACCGGATCGGCCAGGGCATCGAGTTCGACTACTGCTGCGTGCACGCCGCCTTCGCGCTGCGCGACCTCGGGGTCGAAGCGATCATGGTCAACTGCAACCCCGAAACGGTCTCCACCGACTACGACACGTCGGACCGGCTCTACTTCGAGCCGCTCACCCTGGAAGACGTGCTCAACATCGTGGAGAAGGAGAGCCCGCTCGGGGTGATCGTGCAGTTCGGCGGACAGACGCCGCTCAAGCTCGCGGTCCCGCTCCGGGACGCGGGCGTCCCCATTCTCGGCACGTCACCCGACGCCATCGACCGCGCCGAGGACCGCGAGCGCTTCAGCGCGCTGCTCCGCGACCTCGGCCTGACGCAGGCCGCGGGATCGACCGCGCGCTCGGTGGCGGAAGCGGAGGCGATCGCGACGAGCATCGGCTATCCCGTGCTCCTGCGGCCCTCCTACGTGCTCGGGGGCCGGGCCATGCAGATCGTCCACGATCGCGAGGACCTGCACCGGTACATGTCCGAGGCCGTGCGGGTGTCGCCCGAGCACCCGGTGCTGATCGACAAGTTCCTCGAGGACGCCATCGAGATCGACGTGGACGCGGTGTCCGACGGCGAGCGCGTGGTCATCGGCGGCGTGATGGAGCACATCGAGAAGGCCGGCATCCACTCCGGCGACGCCGCCTGCGCGCTGCCGCCCTACTCGCTCGGCGAGGATCAGGTCCGCGTGCTGTGCGACCAGACGAAGGCGATGGCCCGCGCGCTCGATGTCATCGGCCTGGTCAACGTGCAGTTCGCGGTCCGCAACGAGGCGACCTACGTGCTGGAGGTGAACCCGCGCGCCTCCCGTACGGTGCCGTTCGTCTCGAAAGCGATCGGGGTCCCACTCGCCAAGATCGCGACGGGCGCGATGCTCGGCCACTCGCTGGCCGACCTCGCCGCGGTGGAAGGGCGCGACCTCCCCTACACCTCGGTGAAGGAAGCCGTGTTCCCGTTCGTCAAGTTCCCCGGCGTCGACGTCGTGCTCGGACCGGAGATGAAGTCCACCGGCGAGGTGATGGGCATCGACCGCGATTTCCGCATGGCCTACCTGAAGTCGCAGATCGCCGCCGGCTCCATCTTGCCGGCCTCGGGAAAGGTCTTCGTCAGCGTGAAGAACCGCGACAAGCGCGTGGTGGTCACGCTGGCCCGCCGCCTGGCCGATCTCGGATTCTCGCTGGTCGCCACCACCGGGACCGCGCGCGTGATCGAGCGTCACGGCATCGCGGTCGAGGTCATCCACAAGGTCGCGGACGGTCACCATCCCAACGGCATCGACCTCATGCAGCGCGGGGAGATCGCGCTGGTCTTCAACACGCCCGAGGACGGCCGGGCGCGCCAGGACTCCTACCTGATCCGCCATACCGCGATCGTGCAGAACATTCCCTATCACCTCACCGTCGACGGCATCCAGGCCGCGATCGGCGCCATCGAGGCCTTGCTCAAGGGAGAACCGTCGGTGAGAAGTCTCCAGGAATATCACCGTGAGGGCTGACGCCCGTGAGGGCTGACGATCGTCTGCTGGTGGCCCTCGACGTCGAGACGATCGAGGAGGCGGCCGGCCTGCTCGAGGGACTCGCCGGCGTGGTCACCGGCTGCAAGATCGGCTCGCAGCTCTTCACCGCGGCCGGTCCCGCCGCCGTGGAGCTGGCGCGCAAGCGCGACTTCCGCGTGTTCCTCGATCTCAAGTTCCACGACATCCCCAACACGGTGGCCGGCGCCGTGCGCGAGGCGACCCGGCTCGGCGTGTTCATGCTCAACGTCCACGCCAGCGGCGGGATCGCGATGATGCGGGCGGCGGGCGAGAGCGCGCGCGCCGCCGCCGCCGAGTTCAAGGTGGCGCGGCCTCTCGTGCTCGGGGTCACCGTGCTCACGAGCCTCGACCGCCGCGCGCTGGCCCTCGAGGTCGGGGTGCCGTCGACGGTCGAGCAGCACGTCGTCGACCTCGCCAGGCTCTCCCGCGAGGCCGGTCTCGACGGCGTGGTCGCCTCGCCCCAGGAGATCCGCGCGCTGCGGCGCGCCATGGGTCCTCAATGGGTGATCGTGACGCCCGGGCTGCGTCCGGCCGCGGGCGGCGCCGGGGGCGACGATCAAGCGCGCACCGCCACCCCCGCCGCCGCGCTGGCCGCCGGCGCCGACTATCTGGTCGTCGGACGTCCCATCACGCAGGCTCCCGATCCCGCCGCCGCCGCCCGCGCGATGGTCGAGGCACTGGCGCACTAAGGCCCTCGACGTCAGACGCCGCCGTGGGCCTTCGACCACCGCGGCGGGTCGGCGAGGAATTCACGCACGACCTTCACCTGGGCGGCGTCGAAGTATCCGCGACGCTCGGCCACGTCCAGCGTGGTCTTCCAGTCGGTCAGCGCGTGCAGCACGATGCCGGCCTCTTTGAGGTTCGCTTCCGCGGTGGGATACACGCCGTAGTAGAACACCACGATCGCGTGGGAGACGGAGGCCCCGGCCTGCTTGAGCGCGTTGCAGAAGTTGATCTTGCTCTTGCCGTCGGTGGTGAGGTCTTCCACCAGCACGACGCGCTTGCCGGGGTCGAGCGCGCCCTCGATCTGGCTGAGCCGCCCGAACCCCTTCGGCTGCTTGCGGACGTAGATCAGCGGCGCGTAGAAGTACTCCGCGATGAGCGCCGCGAACGGGATGCCCGCGGTCTCGCCGCCGGCCACCACGTCGAAGTTCTCACGGCCGATGTGGCGATCCATCTCCTCGCCGAAGAGCTGGATGATCTCGCGCCGCTGGAGCGGGGTCGAGATGAGCTTGCGGCAATCGATGTACACGGGTCCGGCCCAGCCCGAGGTGTAGATGAACGGTTTGTCCGTCCAGTAGTGCACGGCGCCGATGTCCAGCAACAGCTCCGCCGCGCGCTCCTTGCGATCGACCAGTCTCACAGGCATTCAGTCACTCCTTGCCGACGACGTGTGGTCTCGAGAAGAGCGAAGCGCGGACAGCGAGTGAGCGAGGACGGCGCGCTCGTCGGGAGCGAGGGAGGAGCCGCCGAAGCGGACGCGCTCGTAGGCCGACGTGAGGTCGCCGGCGGCCTCGCGCCAGGCCGGGATCTCGGCCTGGACGCGCGCGCAGAACTCGCGCGCGGTCTCGTGGGGCGCCGGGCGCACGCCGCGCCGGGCCAGCAGACGCAGCGCGCGCCGGTAGAAATCCGGAACGTCCCGGCGTCCGAGACGCGGCGCGGACACGGCGTCGCCGCGGCGCCAGCGCCAGGCGACGACGAGCGCGACGGCCGCGGTGAGGCCGAGCAAGAACGACGCGTTCGGACGCGGCCACTCCGTCAGCGTCGGCCATTCGGGACGCCAGCGCCGCGCGGTGTGGCGGAGGGAGGCGGCGAGGTCGACCTGGTCCTTGAGGCTCCAGTTGACGACGTAGCGATACCAGCGCATGCGCAGCGCGTCGAGGTAGAGTCCGACACGTCCCCCGCCCGCGTCCCGCTCGTCCCGCGGCGAGGGGTCGAAGGTGACCCAGCCCGCGCCGTCGATCCAGGCCTCGACCCACGAGTGCGCGTCGCTCAGACGGACCGCCAGGTACTCGCCGTACGGGTTCCACTCGCCGCGTTGAAAGCCGTTGACCACGCGCGCGGGAACGCCGACCGTCCGCAGCATGACCGCGAGCGCGGTCGCGAAGTACTCGCAGTTGCCCGAGCGCCGGACGAACAGGAAGTCGTCCAGCGCGTCGACGCCCGGGGTCCGCGCCTGGACCAGGCTGTAGCGGAGCTCGCGGCTGAGATACGTGGTCAGCCGGCGGGCGGACTCGCCCCCGTCGGCGCTGCCCTCGGTGATCCGGCGCGCGAGCGCGGGAATGCGCGCGCCCAGCGGCGGCAGCTGGAGATACCGCTCGCGGGCGGCGGCCTCGAGCGGGCGCGGAGGAGGGCCGGCGGCCCGTTCCCAGAACTCCAGCTCGGATTCGACCGTGTAGTGCAGGCGCGTGGCGGGGGCCGCCACCGAGAGACCGCCCGCGTCGTCCACGAGCACACCCGCGGCCAGGCGCACGCCGAGCACGCGGGGCGCGGCGAAGATCACGTCGGTGCCGATCGGCTCCAGGAAGATTTCCTGGGTGAGCATCCGGCCGCCGCGCGGCGCGCCCACCCGAGCGAAGCCCGTCGGCGAGACCCGCAGCGCGCGGCGCTCGGGACGCGACGCCGTCCAGCCCCGTCCGTCGAACTGGTCGAGGGTGATCCCGCGCCAGCGCAGTCCCGGCAGCGCGGACGCCGCCGCCCCCGCCTCGGGCAGGCTCACACGCATGACCACGGTGGTGTCGGCCTCGATCTCACCGATGGCTCCCAGCTCCACCTGGCTCGTGAAGCCCGTGATCATGCGCCGGAACTCCGCGCGGATGGGCAGCGAGGCCTGGCCCACCCGCGGGATCACGAAGAACAGCGCGGACGTGATCACGATGGCGGCCAGCGAGCCGGCCACGCTGAGACGGAAGATGCCCGGCGTCGCCGGGTCCTGGTCGGCGCGCTCCGATTCGGAGACCACGTGATGGAGCATCAGCATCCACGTGCCCAGGGCCAGGAATCCCACGAACGCGAACAGCAGGCTCACCCCGAACGCGACCGAGGAGGCGGCCACCAGCATGAAGAACGACAGCAGGCCGGCGTCGCGCAGGTCGCCGAGCGAGCGCGCGGTGCCCAGACGCAGCAGCACGAGCAGCAGCAACAGCGAGACGAACCCGTCGAGGGCCGACTCCGCGACGTACACGAGGTGGGCGGTGGCGGCCGCGGCCACCGCGAGCACCAGCACGCGATCGAGGCGCAACCGCAGTGTGAGCCGAGGCGCGCCGCGCGGTGAGGCGAGCCCTCGGGCCCGCCACCAGGCGAGGGCGAGCGCGCCGGCCACGAACGCCAGTCCCAGCGGCCCGATCAGGCCGGCCGCGTACAGCGTGGCCACGCCGTCGGCCACGAGCAGATACGCGGAGACCCGGAGCGCGAGCAGGGGGGTCACGCGGTCACCAGCCGAGATGGAATCGCACGTCGCGCCCCTCGATGCGCGGGCCCGGGGACTGAAGCGTCGTCGGCACGAGGACGAGGGGATCGTAGAGGGCCAGCGCCGTGAGGATGCGCCGCTCGTGCTCGCGGCCGCGACCCATGGGGACGTCGATGGCGGGGCCGACGAGGGCCACGCCGGCGCCGGCGCGCAGCAGCGCGCGGGCGAGTCCGGCCGCCTCCGACAGCGCTTGCTCGCGCTGCTCGGCCTCGTGCTCGCCCCGGCCGGTCAGCACGAGCCGCGCGTCGAGCGTGGTCTCCTCCTCCAGCTCGCGCACGATCAGCGCGCGCCGCTTGGCCGTGAGTCGCCAGTGGATGAGGCGCGGATCGTCACCCGCGCGGTATTCGCGGAGATTGCGGAGCCCGTGGCCCCGCCCCGCCCGCCGCGGTGACCCGAAGACCGTCCCCTGGGTCCGGCGCTGGAGCTCGGCGGGCAGCGCGCGGAGCGCGGGGTACACCACGATCTCGGCGTCGACGGCGACCGGTCCCGACTTGGCGAAGAGCCCGAAGGGAAAGCGCGTGGTCACCCGAAGCGCGGGCAGCCGCTCGTGCCCGCGCGACGGAAACGTGGTCTCCCACGCGATCAGCCGCTCTTCGCGGGCGCGCAGGCGCGGCACGTAGCGGACGATCTCGCCCCGCCCGGGCGCCGACAGCGCGATCGAATACGACGGCAGGCGCCGCTTGGTGTTGACGACCAGAACCGCGAACAGCGCGGGCCGGCCGGCGAACACTTCGTCGGGAACGCGCAGGGCCAGATGAATCCCGCGCATCGACATCTCGGACAGCAGACCGGACACGACGACGAGGCCGAGCAGCATCGCCTCCAGCAGATAGAGCAGGTTGTTGCCGGTGCTCACCGCGGCGAAGCCGACGCCGACCGCGGCGAGCAGGCACCACCAGCCCTCGCGGGTGGGACGCAGCGTACGCGACGGCGAGAAGCGAGGCACGACCGATCAGCGCGGGACCGGGACGTCGTGCAGGATGGCCCGAACGACAGCTTCGGCGTCCAGACGCGGCGACTCGCCGTGGCCGCTGTTCCTGTCGATCACACGATGGGCCAGCGCGGCCACGGCCAGGCCCTTGACGTCGTCGGGCACGACATAGTCCCGGCCTTCGGCGAGGGCCGCCGCCTGCGCCGCGCGCAAGAGCGCGAGCGACCCGCGCGGGCTCACCCCGAGCGCCAGCAGCGGCGACTTGCGGGTCGCCGTCACCACGGCCATCAGGTAGTCGAGCACGGCCTCGGAGGCGCGCACGCGCTCGACCTCTTCCTGGAGCGACAGCACCTCGGCGTCAGAGAGCACCGCCCCGAGATTCTCGGGCGGCACCGACGCGCCCCGCAGGATGGCTTTCTCGTCGGGCGCGCCCGGATACCCGATGCGGATCCGCAAGAGGAACCGGTCGAGCTGGGACTCGGGCAGCGGATACGTGCCCTCGTACTCTCGTGGATTCTGGGTGGCCAGCACCATGAACGGCGCGGGCAGCGGGTGCGTCGAGTGGTCGAGCGACACGCGCGCTTCGTTCATGGCCTCGAGCAGGCTCGACTGCGTCTTCGGCGTGGTGCGGTTGATCTCGTCGGCCAGCACGATGTTGGCGAACAGCGGCCCCGGCTTGAACACGAACTCGCCGACCTCGGGCTCCCAGATCGACACGCCGAGGATGTCCGACGGCAGCATGTCCGAGGTGAACTGGATGCGCTGGAACTTCCCCCCGATCGAGCGGGCCAGCGCCGCCGCCAGCGTGGTCTTGCCGACGCCGGGCACGTCCTCGATCAGCAGGTGGCCGCGGGCCAGCAAGCCGATGACGGCCAGCCGCACCGCCTCGGGCTTCCCGATCACGCACCGCGCGACGTTCGCCTCCAGCCGCCGGATCGTCTCGGAATCCGTGCCCATAGATCTGTTCATAGTAACCGGGAGTGAGGCCGGGAGCGTCTAACTCGTTCCGAACCGGTAGATCGCGACGCCCAGCACGATGGCGAGCCACCAGAGCGTCAGCAGCGTGCGCATCCAGCGCTTGTAGTCGGAAAAGCGGAAGCGTTCGGGCACGAGCGGTGTGCCGGCCACGAGGATGACCCAGGCGCCGACCAGGAGCGCTGCCGTGCCGACCACGACGTGAATGGCCACGGCCACGGTCACGCGATTGACGACCATGCGACTCAGCGCATCGGCGTGAATGACGTGAAGCGCCGGCATCATCCATATCACCGTCATGATCAGCGCGATCACGAACCCGCAGCTCTGACAGATTCCGTGGACGCCGTAATGCCCCCGCCGGGCGAGTCCGAATCCGATCAGGAGCAAGAGACCGGCGCCGACCTGGAGGAGCAGATTGAGATCGGCGCCTCGCGGCGCGCCTTGTCCGAGGAACCCTTCGCCGAACACGGTTCAGTACTCGGGCGGCGCGTAGACGGTGACGAAGAAGAGCGGCGTTCGGCCGGGATTGCGCACGTGATGGCGTGCCCCGGCGGGGATCATCACGAGCGCACCGGCCCCGGCGTGGTGCTCGCTCGCGTCGATGCGGACAATCGCCTCGCCCTCCACCACGTACACGATCTGATCGCCCCCGTGCCGTTCCTCCGGTCCCGCCTCGGCGCCCGGCGCGATCGTCATGACCGCCGTCTGAGTCCGCGCGGTCTGCTGGAGCACGGTGAAGAACTCGCCTCGGTGTCGCCGGGTGTCGACCACGTCCATGGCAACCCTCCGCTACTGTCGGAACACACCGTTCTGGGCGAGCACGATCACCAGCCAGGCGAGCTGGCCGCCGACGAACACGACCAGGCCCTGCTCGCGGCCCCGCGCCAGGCGCACGCGGTAGTGCCAGAATCCCACGACCAGCGCGAGCACGACGAAGAGGTACGAGTCGTACGCGGTGAGCACGCCGTACCGATGGGCGAGACCGGCGGCGAAGGTCCACAGCACGTAGGCGCAGAGCCAGTGGGAGATCACCGAGACCAGGACCGAAGCGCGCGACTGGGAGCGCCCGAAGAACCGCGCCACCACCACGGTGGCGGCGCCCAGAATCAGGATCGTGAGAAACGTCAGGAGCGCCCAACGGGTCATGGCGTCAGCGCTTTCTTACTCCGGTCACAGCGGAACGCAACATATTGACGTTACAGGCAATTTTGCCTATGATCAGTGGATGCCTTGGCGGGCCATCCCATGATCCGAAGCATGACCGGGTTCGGGCGCGCCGAACTCTCCGGAGAGACGGTGACGATCACGGTCGAGGCGCGCTCGGTGAACCACCGTCATCTCGACGTCGGCCTTCGCCTGCCGAATGCCTGGAGCAGCTTCGAGGGCGACATCCGCCGCATCGTCCAGAGTCGTCTGGAGCGCGGGCGCGTCGACGTCAGCGTGCAGCTCGCGCCGCTGCCCACGCAGTCCACACGCACCGTGCGCGTCGACAGCACACTGGCCCGAGGCTACGTCGAGCAAGCGCGCCAGCTCGCGCGCGAGATCGGCGTGGCGGGCGACGTCGACATCGGATGGGTGCTCGGACGCCCGGGCGTCATCGAGCTGACCGACGCGCCGCCCGCCGACCCGTCGGTCGTGTGGCCGCTCGTCGCCGCGGCACTCGGACGCGCGCTCGACGAGCTGGTGGAGCGCCGGAGCGTCGAAGGCGGAGCGCTCGCCGCCGAGCTGCGCGGTCTCGGCGCCGCGCTGACCGACCTGCTCGGCCAGATGTCCGCGCGGGCGCCGATCGCGTCGGCGCGCCGCGAAGAGCGGCTGCGCGAGCGCATCACGACGCTGCTCGCGAGCGCCGTCGACGAGGCGCGGATCGCCACCGAGGTCGCGGTGTGGGCGACCAAGACCGACGTGACCGAGGAGCTGGCCCGGCTGCGCGTCCATCTCGACGAGTTCGCGCTGATGCTGGACAAGGGCGGCTCCGTCGGCCGCCAGCTCGATTTCCTGATCCAGGAGATGAATCGCGAGGTCAACACCGTCGGCTCCAAGGCCGACGACCTCGAGCTGAGCCAGGCCGCGCTCGGGGCCAAGGGTGTCCTGGAGAAGATCCGCGAGCAAGTGCAGAACCTTGAATAACGGAGGACGCGTGGCGAGTCGAGCGGCTCATCTCATCAACGTCGGGCACGGCAACGTCGTCGCCGCCGAGCAGATCGTGGCGATCGTGGCCCTCGATTCGCTGCCCGTCAAGCGGCTCATCGACAGCGCCAAGGGGAGCATGAAGCTGGTCGACGCCACCAACGGCCGGCGCACGCGCGCGGTGATCGTGACCGGAAGCGATCATCTCATCCTCTCGTCGCTGGAGCCGGCCACGCTGGCCCAGCGCCTGTCCGTGGAGCGCACCTCGGGTGATTAGGCGGCGCGGCACGCTGTTCGTCGTCTCGGCGCCGTCGGGCGCCGGCAAGACGACGCTCTGCCGGGAGGCGCGCCTGCGCCTGCCCGACCTCGCCTACTCCGTGTCCTACACCACGCGGGCGCCCCGGCCCGGCGAGATCGAGGGCACCGACTTCGTGTTCGTGAGCGAGTCCGAGTTCCGGGCGCTGCAGGAGCGCGGCGAGTTCGCCGAGTGGGCCACCGTACACGGCAACCTCTACGGCACCCGCGCGCGCGTGCTGGAGGCCGCCCTGGCCGCCGGCCACGACGTGCTCCTCGACATCGACACGCAGGGCGCCGCCCAGCTCCGCGCGCGCTATTCCGAGGCCGTGCTGGCGTTCATCGTGGCCCCGTCGATGGACGAGCTGGCCCAGCGGTTGCGCGAGCGCCGCTCCGACCCGGAGCGCGAGATCTCCCGGCGGCTGGCCCGCGCCCGCGAGGAGATCCCGCTGTGGCGCAGCTACGATTACCTGGTCGTCAACCGTGACCAGAAGGACGCGGCCGATCAGCTGACCGCGATCATCATGGCGGAGCGCTGTCGTACCAAGCGCCTCGCCCTCGACTTTCCGGACCTGGAGGTACCAAAGTGATGGCGTTCCCTTCGCTGGAAAATGCGATCAACAAGGTCTCGAACCGTTACATGCTGGTGGTCCTCGCGGCCAAGCGCGCCCGCCAGCTCAACCGCGGCGCCGCCGCCCGCGTGGAGTCGCGCCACAAGAAGCCCACGAGCACGGCGATCGAGGAGATCGGCGCCGCCAAGATCGAGTACCGGGTGAAGGACGCGGAGGAAACGTCGAAGACATGACGTCAGCCCTCGCCGGCCGCGAGCTGATCCTCGGAGTCACCGGCTCGATCGCCGCCTACAAGGCGGCGTATCTGCTGCGTGAGCTTTCGCGGCTCGGGGCCGGCGTGACGGTCTGCCTGACCGACGCGGCATCGCGATTCGTGGGACCGCTGACGTTCCGGACGCTGTCGGGGCGGCCGGTGCTGACCGACCTGTTCGATCCCCAGAGCCCCGAGGCGGTCGAGCACGTCGCGCTCGCCGAGCGCGCCGACGCGGTGGTGGTGGCGCCGGCGACGGCGGACTTCCTGGCCAAGGCCGCCCACGGTCTGGCCGACGATTTTCTCACCACGCTGCTGCTGGCCGCGCGCGGCCGCGTGCTGCTGGCACCGGCCATGGACGGCGGCATGTGGAGCCATCCCGCGGTGACGGCGAACGTGACGCTCCTGCGCTCGCGTGGCGTGGTCGTGCTCGAGCCCGGCATCGGCGATCTCGCGTCGGGACTCCGCGGACCGGGACGCCTGCCCGAGGTCGAGACCATCGTGGAGGCGCTGGTCGCGCTGCTCTCGGCCTCGCGCGATCTCGCGGGCGAGCGCGTGCTGGTGACGGCCGGCCCCACCCGCGAGCCGATCGATCCCGTCCGCTACATCTCCAATCGCTCGTCGGGAAAGATGGGCTACGCGCTGGCGGCGGCGGCGCTCGCGCGCGGGGCCGACGTGACGCTCGTGGCCGGGCCGACCGCGCTCACGCCTCCCCCGGGCGCGCGGTTCGTGCCCGTGCAAACCGCCGAGGACATGCGCGAGGCGGTCCTGCACCACGCGGCCACGGCGACGGTCGTGATCAAGGCAGCGGCCGTCGTCGATCACCGGCCGAAGCACCCGGCCAGCTCGAAGATCAAGGGCAAGGCGGACTACACGATCGAGCTGACCGCCAATCCCGACATCCTCGCCGAGGTCGCCGGGCGCGGCACCGGCGCCTTCATCGTGGGCTTCGCGGCCGAGACCCAGAACGTCGCCGCCTACGCGCGGGCCAAGCTCGAGGGCAAGGGCGTCGACCTGCTCGTGGCCAACGACGTGAGCCAGTCGGGCATCGGCTTCGACGCGGACGACAACGAGGTGCTGCTGATCGACCGCTGGGGCGGCGAGCGGCGGATCTCGCGGATGCCGAAGCGCGCGGTCGCCGACGCCATCCTGGGCCACGTCCTCGCCCTCCGCGCCGCCGCGCGCGCGCCGGCGCCCGCGCAGGTCGTCCGCTGAGCGAGGCGGCACGCGCGGCGCTGGCCGACGCGCTCGACGCGCTCGGCCGCACGCTCCGTCACCATCGCGACATGGGCGCCGGCGATCTCGCCCTCGGCGGCGATTACCTCCTGGGTCCCGAAGAGGCGCTGGGCCGTCAAGAACGAGCGCTCCAGGGCTGCACCCGCTGCAAGCTCTGCCAGGCGCGCAACTCGATCGTCTTCGGCGCGGGCAACCCGCGCGCCGAGCTGATCGTGATCGGCGAAGGCCCCGGCGCCGACGAGGACGCCCAGGGCCTCCCCTTCGTGGGCCGTGCCGGCCAGCTCCTCACCAAGATGCTCGAGTCCGTGCAGATCTCGCGCGACGAGTGCTACATCACGAACGCGGTGAAGTGCAGACCTCCCGGGAATCGGAATCCGGAAGCGGACGAGCTGGCCGCCTGCGCGCCCATGCTGGGGGCGCAGTTCGCGGCGCTGCAACCCAAGGTCGTGCTCTCGCTCGGCAGCGTGGCCACCCAGGCGCTGCTCGGAACGAAAGAAGCCATCGGCAAGCTGCGCGGGCGCGTGCACCCCTATGGGTCTGCCGTGCTGATCCCCACGTTCCACCCCGCGTTCCTCCTGCGCAACCCCGGGCAGGAGTACAAGCGCATGGCCTGGGACGACCTCAAGCTCGCCAAGCGGGAGTACGACCAGCGCCGCGTCCGATGAGCCGCGGCGACGGCCACGTGGGGGACGAAGCCCCGGCGACTCCCCACACGCCCGCGTTAATGTCGCCGTCCGCGCGTTCCGTCGCCGACGTGGTGTTCGACGCGCCGGTCGAGCAACCGTTTTCGTATCGCGTGCCCGACGACATGACCGTGGGCGCGGGGCAGCGGGTGGCGGCGCCCCTCGGCGGCGCCGAGCGGGTGGGACTGGTCGTGGGCGTGCGCGAGGAGTCCGTGGTGAGCGCGCGGCTGCGACCGATCACGCGCCTCGTCGACGCCGCGCCCTTGCTCGGGCCCTCCGGCCTCGAATTCGCGCGCTTCCTCGCCGGCCAGAGCCTGACCAGCTTCGGGTCCACCGCGCTGGCGCTGCTGCCGCCGCCCGGACCCGGCGCCACGTCCGCGGTCGCGTCAGCCGTCTCCGAAGCCGTCACACCGGAATCGCCGCTGGTGTTGAGCGGAAGCGGGCGCGAGCGGCGGCTCCTGGATCGGCTGGCCGGTCCGCGCGTCGCGCTCGTGATCACCAGCGACGTCGAGAGCGCGGGCCGCTGGGCGCAGCGGCTCGAGAAGCTCGCCCGCGTCGCGCGCCTGGACTCCGGCGCCGACGACGCGGAGCGGGCCGCCGGCTGGCACGCGCTCGCCACCGGCCGCGCGCGCCTGGCCGTCGGCACGCGTTCGGCGCTGCTCACTCCGCTGCCGGCGGGCGCGACGGTGGCGTTGATCGACGAGCACGAAGCGGCCCACAAGCCGCCGGGGCCGCCGCGCCTTCACTCGCGCGACGTGATCCTCGAGCGCGGGGCCCGCGAGGCGCTGAGCGTGGTCTTCACCTCCGCGACACCGAGCGTGGAGATGTGGTGGCGGTGCGAGAGCGAAGCGGCGACGCTCGCCTCGGTGACGCCGGCGCGCTGGCCGGCTGTCACCATCGCCGATCCGCGCGGGATCACGCGCCGCGAGGCGCTCACCCCGCCGGTGTCGCGCGCGATGCGCGAGGCCCTCGCCGCGGGCCGCCGCGTGTTCCTCGAGGTGAGCCGGGTCAGCTCGGGGCTCGGCTGCGACGAGTGCGGCGCGATCTTTCGCTGCGATCGGTGCGGCGTCGCGTTTGGCTGGTCGGCGGTCCGCCGCACGCTCACCTGCTGGCTGTGCGGGGCCGGCCGGCCGCCGATGGACACGTGTCCCCAGTGCGGGGGACGCCGCCTGACCCCGTTCGGCTGGGGCGTCGAGCGGGTCGAGCAATCCGTGCGGCGGCGGTTTCCCTCGGCGCGCATCGCGCGCTACGACCCCGAGGCGCGGCGCGGACGGCGCGGCGAGGACCAGCGCGCTGCCGCGGCGGGAGCCGAGGTGGTGATAGGAACTCGCGGAGCGCTCAAGCTCTTCGGTCCCGGAGCGCTGGGGCTGGCCGCGTTCATCTCGCCCGATCAGCTGCTCGGGCTCCCCGACTTCCGCGCCGCCGAGCACACGTTCGCGCTGCTGTGGGCGGCCGCCGAGCGCGTGCATCCCGAGGGCGAGCTGATCGTGCAGTCGCGCAATCCGTCGCACTACGCGCTCGAGGCCGTGGCCCAGCAGGATCTCGCCACGTTCTATCGCGCCGAGCTGAAGTTCCGCGCCGAGCTGGGCTATCCCCCGTTCCGGCGGCTCGCGGTCATCGTGGTCCGTCCGCGCGGCGACGGCCTCGTCGAGCGCGTGACCGCCGCGCTCGCGGGCGCGCGCCAGCTCGTGGCCTACCCGCCGATCGCGATTCCGGGACGCCGCGGCTCGCGCATCGTGGTCAAGGGCGGCCCCGATCTGCCCCAGGTTCTCGCCGCAGCACTCGGCGATCTGCTCTCCGTGCGCCGACAGCGCCCTGGTATCATGGAGGTGGAGGTGGACCCCGTCGAATGGCCGTTCTAAAGGTCCGAAGATACGGTGATCCCGTGCTGCGCCGGAAGGCCGCGGAGATCTCCGAGGTCACGCCCGAGCTTCGCCGGACCATCGCCGACATGGTCGAGACCATGTACGACGAGGCCGGGATCGGACTGGCCGCGCCGCAGGTCGGCGTCTCGCTCCGGCTCATGGTCCTCGGTCAGGACGAGCGACGCGAGCCGCGCGCGCTGATCAATCCCGTTATCGTCGACCGCGGCGGCCAGGTGACGGCGGAGGAAGGCTGTCTCTCGATCCCCGGCGTGTTCGCCCAGCTCACGCGGGCGGAATGGGTCGACGTCGAGGCCACCGACCTTGACGGCCAGCCCGTGAAGATCCACGGCAAGGGCCTGCTGGCCCGCGTGCTCCAGCACGAGATCGACCACCTCGACGGCGTGCTCTTCATCGATCACCTCGATCCGGTCACCCGCGACCGCATCAAGCGCCGCATCAAGAAGGAAGGCCTCCCCGAAGACGCCCCGCATCGGGCGTTCGCGCTCTAGTCGTCTGAAGATCCTCTTCTACGGAACTCCGGAGTTCGCGCTGCCGACGCTGGAGGCGTTGCTGCGCCACCACGACGTCGTCGGTGTCGTCACCCAGCCGGATCGGCTGGCGGGTCGAGGGCAGAAGTTGACGGCGCCGCCGGTGAAGGTGCGGGCGGAGGCGGCGGGCCTCACGGTGCTCCAGGCGCCGCGCCTGCGCGATCCCGGCTGGCCCGAGCGGCTCCGCGAGTTCCGGGCCGATGTCGGGGTGGTGGTCGCGTTCGGCCAGATCCTGTCGCGAGCCGTGCTCGACGCGCCGGCGCGCGGATCGATCAACGTCCACGCCTCGCTGCTGCCGCGCTACCGCGGCGCGGCGCCGATCGCGTGGGCGATCATGCGCGGCGAGCGAGCGACGGGCATCACCACGTTCCAGATGGACGAGGGGATGGACACGGGGGCGATGCTGCTCACCGCGTCGACGCCGATCGGCCCCGAAGAGACGGCGGGCGAGCTGGCCGCGCGACTCGCGCCGCTCGGCGCTGACGCGCTGATCGACACGCTGGCCCGGCTCGACACGCTGACGCCGACGCCGCAGCGTCACGAGGAGGCCACCTCCGCGCCGCGCCTCAAGAAGACGGATGGCGATCTCGACTGGACGCGTCCAGCGCGCGAGATCGCCGACCGCGTCCGTGGCTGCAACCCCTGGCCGGGAGCGTCGACCACGACACCGAACGGGCCGCTGAGAATCTGGCGCGCGCGCCCGCTCGACGCGGCCACGACCGCCGCACCGGGAACGCTCGTCGCGACCGGCGACACGCTCGCGGTGGCGAGCGGCACCGGGCTCGTGCTTCCCGTCGAGGTCCAGCCGGAGAGTCGACGCGCGGTCACGTGGACGGAGTTCCTGCGCGGCGCGCGGCTGAGGGCGGGCGCCTGCCTGTCAGTGCCGTGACTTCACGGCTCGCCGTGACCTCACCGGCGCGCGCGGTGGCCGCGCGCGTGCTCATCCGCGTGGAGACGGAAGGCGCGTTCGCGGATCTCGCGCTCGACGCCGAGCTGAACCGCGCCGAGGCCGCTCCCCGCGACGCGGCGCTGGCCACCGAGCTGGTCTACGGGACGCTCCGCTGGCAGCGCTACCTCGACTGGATCCTCGCCCCGCACTCGCGCCGTCCCCTCGCACGACTGGACCCGCGCCCACGCGCGCTGCTGCGGATGACGGCCTATCAGCTCGTCTACCTCGAGCGGGTCCCGGCGTTTGCCGCCGTCAACGACGCGGTGTCGCTGGCCGGCCAGCGCGCCCGGCCCGGGGTGCCCGAGTTCGTCAACGCCGTGCTGCGATCGTTCACGCGGCGCGGAGCGCGGGAGCGGGAACCGGCGCCGCCCTCGGATCCGGTCGATGCTCTGGCCGTGCGCTGCTCGTTTCCCACGTGGCTGGCCCGGCGCTGGGTCGAGCGCTACGGCGCCGAGGAAGCGGGCGCGCTGATGCGCGCGCTGAACGAGCGCCCGCCCCTCACCCTGCGCGCCAACACGCTCGCCATCACGCGCGACGCGCTGGCCGCACGGCTCCGCGACGAAGACCACGTCGACACGACGCCGACCCGCTGCGCGTCCGAGGGACTGATCGCGGCGCACGGAGGTCGACCAGGCGCGTGGCGAGCGTTCGCCGACGGCGCGTTCGTCGTGCAGGACGAGTCGTCGATGCTGGTCGCGCGCCTGCTCGATCCCAAGCCCGGCGACACCGTGGTCGACGCCTGCGCCGCCCCCGGCACCAAGACCACGCACCTCGCCCAGCTCATGAACAACCGCGGTCGCATCCTCGCCTTCGATCCCCAGCCCGCGCGACTGGCGCTCGTGGGTGAGGCCGCCGCGCGCCTCCGCGTGACGATCGTGAACGTCCACGACGGGGCCGTGGAGACCTTGGCGCCGCGCTTCGCCGGCTCGTGCGACGCCGTGCTCGTCGACGCCCCGTGCACGAACCTCGGCGTGCTCCGGCGCAACCCGGAAGTGAAGTGGCGGCGCCAGCCAGCCGACGTCGCGGCCAGCGCCGGGCGCCAGCGGACGATCCTGTTCGCGGCGGCCACCCTGCTGAAGCCGGGCGGCCGGCTCGTCTACGCGACGTGCTCGCTGGAGCCCGAGGAAAACGACGGGGTGATCAGGGCCTTGCTGGCCGAGCGCGGCGATCTGGTGGTCGACGCGCCGACCGACTTCCCGCTGCCCCTCGACGGGGACGGCGTCCTGCGCTGCCTGCCGCATCGTCACGGCGGCGACGGGTTCACGGCGATTCGCCTGCGCCGGATGGTATAAGAGAAGCCAGCGATGAAGATTGCGCCCTCGATCCTCTCGGCCGATTTCGGGGCGCTCGGCGAGGACATCGCCCGCGTGGAGAGCGCGGGCGCCGACCTGCTCCACGTCGACGTGATGGACGGCTGCTTCGTGCCCAACATCACGATCGGGCCCGTGGTGGTCGCGGCCATCCGCAAGCGCACGCGGCTGCCCCTCGACGTCCACCTGATGATCGTGGAGCCCGAGCGCTACCTCGCTGACTTCGCGCACGCGGGGGCCGACTCGCTGACCGTCCACGCCGAGGCGTGCCCCCACCTCAGCCGTACCCTCGCCCAGATCCGCGAGCTGGGCGCGCGGGCCGGCGTCGCCCTCAATCCGGCCACGCCGCCGGATGTCCTCGAGTACGTGCTCGACGATCTGGACCTGGTGCTGGTCATGTCGGTGAACCCGGGCTTCGGGGGTCAGAAGTTCATTCCCAGCGCGTATGCCAAGGTCCACCGAGTGCGGGCGATGCTGGGCCCGCGGCCGGCGGACGTCTCGGTGGACGGAGGCGTCAAGCTGGAGCACGCGCGCCCGCTCGCCGAGCAGGGCGCGTCCGTACTGGTGGCGGGGTCGGCCATCTTCGAAGCCGCCGATCCCGCGGACATGGTGAAAAAACTGCGGAGCGCCGCCGCGCCGAGCGGATCACTGGCGGCATCCTCGTGAGGACATCAATGCGGTTTTCGATCGTCGTGCTCGTCGCGTGTTTGCTGTGGATGACCGTGGCTCCCGCCGCCGCCCAGCTCGGCGACCCGCTCTCCCTGGCGGCGCTGGGCGTCCTCCTGCCGTTCTTCAGCGACCCGGCGGCCGGGTTCGTGTCGGTGTTCGAGCTCACCTCGCCGGTGGTGCCGGGGACGATCGGCTTCGCCCCGCCCACCGATTTCACCAACCCGATCCACGCGGTCTTCTTCAACGCGACGTGTACCCGCACCACCTCGAACTCGGACGTGTTCACCTCGAAGCAGACCAAGGCCATCATCAGCACGGTCTCTCCGCTCTCGCTGACCTACAACGGCCTGGCCGCCTTCGCCACCTCGCCCGGCGGCAACGACCTGATCCAGACGAACTTTCCGTTCTTCTCGCGCACGCACTGGATCGACGTCAAGACCGGGCGCCTGCGCGAGCTGGAGCCGATCACGGTCGCCGCCTTCCTGGGCCTCGCGCCCGGGTTCCTTCCGCTCGTCGTCAACCCGGGAGCGGGCGCCTCGATCGAGCTGGGGCCTCCCTTCGTGTGGAATCCGCTGCGCAGCGCGGTGACCTTCGTCACCCCGCAGGAGTCGGCGTCCGTGCGGGGATCGCTGTACCTGATCTGTCCGCGAGCGACCATTCAGAGCCCCACCGGGGGCGGCGTCTTCTCCGTGCCGTCGTTCCCGCGGCTGGTCAACCGCGACGGCTCCTTCGGCTTCCAGCCCGGGCACGTGATCACCAACAACTCGGTATCGAGGCTCCGCGCCCGCGTCTACGACGACAACGAGGCGCTCTCGCGCGACTACGAGATCCCCTGCGATTGCCTGACCGCGCGCAGCCTCCTGGACATCGACGGCGGATACGCCGGTCCCCCCACCAACCTCGGCGCGGGCACCGTCCCCGTCTGGTACACGGAGATCGAGTCGACGGCGCAATCCGCCAACCCGCTGCTGGGCGGCACCGCGGCGGCGCACAACTCGTTCACCGGCTACTGGGGCCTCGAGGTCACCGGCTCGTCGGCGACGCTCTTCCACCGGCTGAGCAGCGCGTCCCTCGACAACCTCTCGAGCGGGAGCTTCAACCCCTTCAGCAACCGATAGCCGCGCGCCGGCGCGCGGCCGCGTGATTTGATATCGGCCGCATGGTCGCGTAAAGTCTGAGGTTCCATGTTCGACTCCCTGAGCACGCGACTTCAGAGCGTCTTCGACCGTCTGGGCAGCCGGGGCCGGCTCACCGAGGACAACATCCAGGAAGCGCTGCGCGAGGTCCGCGTGGCCCTCCTGGAGGCCGACGTCAACTTCAAGGTCGTGCGCGCCTTCATCGAGCGGGTGAAGGACAAGGCGGTCGGCCACGAGGTGCTCAAGTCGCTGACCCCGGCCCAGCAGGTCGTGAAGGTGGTCCACGACGAGCTGATCGAGCTGCTCGGGGGCAGCGGTCACCGGCTCGCTCCCGCCGCGCACCCGCCGACCATCATCATGCTCATCGGGCTTCAGGGATCGGGCAAGACCACGACCGCGGCCAAGCTCGCGCGCCTGTACGGCAAGCAGGGCCAGCATCCGATCCTGGCCGCCGCCGACACGTACCGTCCGGCCGCCCAGGAACAGCTCCGCACACTCGGCGCCCAGCTCAACGTCCCCGTCGTGGGCGAGAGCGCGCAGACGCCGCTTCAGATCTGCCGGGCCGCGCGCGACCAGGCGGCCGAGCGCGGACTGACTCCGCTGATCCTCGACACCGCCGGCCGGCTGCACATCGACGAGCCCATGCTCGACGAGCTGCGCGCGATCAAGACCGAGGTCAAGCCTCATCACGTGCTGCTGGTCGTCGACGCGATGACCGGCCAGGACGCGGTCACCGTGGCCGACAAGTTCAACCAGGCGGTGGGCATCGACGCCGTGATCCTGACAAAAATGGACGGCGACGCGCGGGGCGGCGCCGCGCTGTCCGTGCGCCAGGTCACCGGACGTCCGATCGCGTTCGTCGGTGTCGGGGAGAAGGCCGAGGCGTTCGAGCCCTTCCATCCCGACCGCGTCGCCTCGCGCATCCTCGGCATGGGCGACGTGCTCTCGCTGGTCGAGAAGGCCCAGGAGACCGTCGATCAGAAGTCCGCCGAGGAGATGCTCCGTAAGCTCCGCGAGGACAGCTTCACGCTGGAGGACTTCCGCAACCAGCTCAAGCAGGTCCAGCAGCTCGGTCCGCTCGACCAGATCCTCGGCATGCTGCCCTTCGGCAAGGCGTTCAAGGGCTCGGCCAAGGAGCTGGACGCCGAGCAGGCCGACCTCGGCCGCTTCGACGCGATCATCGCGTCGATGACGCCGGCCGAGCGGCGGCATCCCGAGATCATCAACGGCAGCCGGCGCCAGCGGGTGGCGCGGGGCAGCGGCACCAACGTGCAGGACGTCAATCGATTGCTCAAGCAGTACGCGCAGCTCCGGAAGATGATGAAGCAGTTCAAAGGGCTCGAGGGCAAGAAGCTGCCCCGCATGAACATGCCGGGCTTTCCCACACTGAGGGGGTGACACGTGGCCGTATCGATTCGATTGAGGCGAATGGGCTCGACGCGGAGGCCGTCCTACCGCGTGGTGGTGGCAGACTCGCGCTCGCCGCGCGACGGTCGATTCATCGAGATCCTCGGGCACTACAACCCGCTGACCTCGCCGCCGACGGTGAAGATCGACCGGGAGAAGGTGCGGACCTGGATCTCCAAGGGCGCGCAGCCGTCGAACACCGTCAAGAAGCTCATCAAGAACGTCAAGGAGACCTGACATCGACGAGGGCCTCGTGGCCATCGGCGAGATCGCGCGGGTGCACGGCCTGCGCGGTGAGGTCCGCGTGACGCCGCTCACGGATCATCCCGAGCGGTTCGAGCGCGTGACCGAGTGCGTGCTGTGGGATGCGACGCGGGACGAACGGGAGACGCGTCGCATCACCACGGCCCGCCGTCACGGTGACACCCTGCTCGTCACCTTCGCCGGCTGCGCCTCGCCGGAGGACGCCCGCACGCTGGTGGGCCGCCTGATCGCCCTGCCCCGCGCCGACGCGCTGCCGCCGCCGGACGGCAGCTTCTACCCCTGGCAGCTCGAGGGCGCCCGCGTCACCACCGAAGACGGCCGGCTGGTCGGCCGCGTCACCGGGATCGAGCGCGGGGGCGCCCAGGACCTGTGGGTGGTGACCGGTGACGGGCGCGAGCACCTCATCCCCGCGGTGCCGGACATCGTGCTCGACGTCGACATCGCCGCCGGTCGTGTGGTCATCCGTCCCCCCGACGGCCTGCTGGATCTCTGACCCCGGCCCGCCGACGCTCATGCGAATGGACATCGTCACCTTGTTTCCGGGGATCGTGGAGCCCGCGCTGTCGGAGTCGATGATCGGCCGCGCGCGGGCGCGCGGTCTCGTTGACATCCGGGTGGCCAATCTTCGAGACTATGCGGACGGCAAGCACCGGGTGACCGACGACTACACGTTCGGGGGCGGCAGCGGCATGGTGCTCAAGCCCGAGCCGTTGTTCGCGGCGGTCGACGCGCTCCGCACGCCGGGCGCGCGGGTGCTCCTGATGGACCCGCGGGGACGAACGTTCGATCAGCGCGTCGCGCGGGAGCTGGCCGGCGAGAAGCACCTGATCCTGCTGGCCGGACGCTACGAGGGCGTGGACGAGCGCGTGAGCCAGCACCTGGCCGACGACGCGCTCTCGATCGGCGACTACGTGCTCACCGGCGGCGAGCTGCCGGCCTTGGTGGTCGCCGACGCGGTGATCCGGCTGCTGCCCGGCGTGCTCGGGGGCGAGGACGCCGCCGAGCGCGAGTCGTTCACGGGCGGGCTCCTGGAGCCGCCGCAGTACACGCGCCCGGAAGAGTTTCGGGGCGCGCGGGTGCCCGGTGTGCTGCTGTCCGGCGATCACGCGCGCATCGCGCGGTGGCGCCG
>DATHGT010000213.1:0-77395 GCA_035317605.1 Candidatus Acidiferrum sp.
CCACGACCGAGGAAAGCCTCGTGATCGCGCGACGTCTGGCCGCCGAGGAAGGCATCTTCTGCGGCGTGTCGACCGGCTGCAACGTGGCGGCGGCCCTCAAGCTGGCCCGGCGGCATCCCGACCTGGCCGCCATCGTCACCATGGCCAACGACACCGGCCAGCGTTACTTCACGACGCCGCTGTGCGGCGCCGAGAAGCACGTCGACATCCCGGAGCGCGAGCATCCGATGGACGAGCGCACTCGCCAGCTCCTCGACCGGCACCAGGCGGCCTGGGAGATCCTCACCTGAAATCCGCCGAGTACGACTTCGTCGCCGCGCGGCGCCGCCTGGAGGCCAAGCCCAAGTCGGCGGGCGAGAAGCTCACCGATCTGGAGGACGCGGTCTCGCGCGTGAGCGACGGCGCGCACGTGGCGATCGGCGGCATCCTGTTCTCGCGCACGCCGATGGCGCTGATCCGCGAAGTCCTGCGCGCGCGGCGGCGCGGGCTCACGCTCATCCGCAACCTCTCGTGCTACGAGGCCGAGCTGTTCATGGTGGCGGGTGGCATCGAGCGAATCGTCACCGCGTGGATGGGGATCGGGCTGCCGTGGGGCGTGTCGAAGATCATGCGCCACCACGTCGAATCCGGGAACGTCGCGTTCGAGGAATGGAGCCATCTCGCCCTCGGGCTGCGCTTCCGCGCCGCCGCCATGGGCCTGCCGTTCCTGCCGAGCCTCACCATGCTCGGCTCCGACCTCATGGCCGTGGGCGGGATGAAGACGCTCGAGGATCCCTACACCGGCGCCACGCTGGCCGCGGTGCCCGCGCTCTTCCCCGACGTGGCGCTGCTGCACGTGCACCGCGCCGACCGCTTCGGCAACTGCCAGATCGACGGCTATCCGCACATGGACGCCGACATCGCGCGCGCCGCGACCACCGTGCTGGTCACGACCGAAGAGATCGTCCCCGAGGAAGAAACGCGCAAGCATCCGGACCGCACGGTCATCCCCGGCTTCGCGGTGGACGCGCTCGTGCACGTGCCATTCGGCTCGTATCCCCACGAGTGCTACGGGCTCTACGAGGCGGACGTGGAGCACTTCGACGAGTACGCCAAGGGCATCGACGCGCGCGGGGCCGACGCGGTGAGCGACTACCTCGAGCGCTACGTGTACGCGCCCGCGACCTTCACCGACTACCTCGACCTCTTCGGCGGCGAGCGGCTGGCCCGCCAGGGCAAGAAAGCACGCGAGCTCACGTGAGCGAATACAACGCGCAGGAGCTCCTGGCGGTGGTGGCGGCGCGCGAGCTGCGCGACGATACCACCGTGTTCGCGGGCGTCGGCGTGCCGCTGCTCGCCGCCGCGCTGGCCAAGCAGCGGCAGGCGCCGCGGCTGACCATGGTGATCGAGGGCGGCATCATCGGTCCCGAGATCGCGCCGGGACGCCTGCCCATCTCGACCAACGAGATGCGCGCGGCCTTCCGGGCGACCATGCTGCCCGCCATCACCGACGCGTTCCTGTTCGCCCAGCGCGGCTTCGTCGACGTGGGATTCATGGGTGGGGCTCAGATCGACCAGTTCGGCAACATCAACACGTCCGTGCTGGGCGGCGACTACTGGAAGCCGAAGGTCCGCCTGCCCGGCACCGGCGGCGCCAACGACATCGCCTCGCTGTGCCGCGAGATCATCATCGTGACCGCTCACGAGAAGCGCCGGTTCGTGCCGAAGGTGGATTTCATCACCAGCCCGGGCTGGCTCGCCGGCGATGGCTCGCGAGGGCGCGCCGGCCTGCTCTTCGGCGGCGTCTCGCGCGTGGTCACCACGCTCGGCACCCTCGGCTTCGATCCCGTCTCGCGGCGCATGCGGATCGAAGCCGTGCATCCCGGCGCCACGATCGACAAGATCCGCGAGAACACTGGCTTCGACCTGCTCGACGCGCCGGAGATCTCGGCGACGCCGGCGCCGACGGCCGACGAGCTGGCGATGCTGCGCGCGCTCGATCCCGATCGGCGTTTCCTCGGGTAGCGCATCGTGGACTTCGGGCTCGCGATCAAGAACTTCGTCGGCCCCACCGAGACGCCCGACGTCGACGCGCTGATCGCCTACGCCGAGCGCGCCGAGGCGCTGGGCTTCGAGTCGCTGTGGGCGTGGGACCACGTGATCCTCGGCGTGGAGCCGGCCTTCCCGATCCTCGACGCGGTGGGGACGCTGACCGCGATCGCCGCCCGCACGCGGCGGATCAAGCTCGGCACCGGCGTGATGGTGCTGCCGCTGCGAAACCCGACCGTCGCCGCCAAGGCGCTGGGGACGCTCGACGTGATCTCGAAGGGACGCCTGATCCTTGGCGTGGCCGCCGGGTGGTACGCGCGCGAGTTCGACGCGGTCGGAGTGCCGTTCAAGCAGCGCGGGCGTTTGTTCGAGCGCAACCTCGAGATCCTCACGCGGCTCTGGACCGAAGACCGGGTGACCCTCCAGGCCGACGAGTTCAACCTGCGCGAGGCCGTCATGCGGCCGAAGACCGTCCAGCGTCCGCGGCCGCCGATCCTCATCGGCGGCTACGTCGACGCCGTGCTCAAGCGCGCGGCCACCAAGGGCGACGGCTGGCTGACGTACTTCTACACGCCGGAGAGCTACACGAAGTCGTGGGAGAAGATCCTCGCCTTCGCGCGCGAGGCCGGGCGCGATCCCGCCACGCTGACCGGGACCAACCAGCTCGCCATCTACGTCGGGCGCTCGCGCGCCGAGACCGAGGCGCCCATGCGGGAGTGGCTCCAGACCGAGTGGGACGTCGCGGCTTGGAGCGAGTCGACGATCGAGCACGCGATCCGCGGCAGCGTCGAGGAGTGCGTGGCCCAGCTCCGCGCCCACGTCGCCACCGGCGTCCACCGCATCATCCTGATCCCCTACCGCTACGAGCCCGAGCAGGTGGACATCATCGCCCGTGAGATCATTCCGCGTTTGAGATGATGGGACAGAGGAGACGACCATGAATCAGCCGCTGCGCTTCTCCGGAGTGATGCCGGCGAACATCCTCCCCTTCACCGCCGATCTGGCGATCGACGAGCCGGCCTACCGGCGACACATCCGGTGGCTGTGCGACACGCGTGGAGTGACGGGGATCGTGGCCAACGGTCACGCCGCGGAGGTTTCGTCGCTCACGCGCGAGGAGCGCAGGCGCGCGCTGGCCATCGCGCTCGACGAGGTCGCCGGCGCCTGCCCGGTGATCGCGGGCGTGTATGGCGACGGCACCCTCGAAGCGGTGGAGCTGGCCCGGGACGCCAAGCGCGAAGGGGCCGCGGGCGTGCTCGTGTTCCCGCCGACGCTGTTCATGTGGGGGGCGCAGGTCAAGCCGGACATGGTCATCCGCCACTTCTCCGAGATCGCCGAGCGCGCCGACCTGCCGATCGTGGTGTTCGAGTACCCGCCGGCGTCGGGCATCGGCTATTCGCCCGAGACGCTGGCGCGGCTCGCCGAGATACCACAAGTTTCGGCGGTGAAGGACTGGTCCAACGAGATCGTGGCCCTGGAGGCCAACCTGCGCGCGCTGCGCGCGACGGGCCGGCCGGTGGCGCTGCTCTCGGCCTTCACGATGTCGCTGATGGCGAGCTTCCTGCTCGGCGCCGACGGCGCGATCTCCGGCATGGGCAGCGTCACCGCCGATCTCCAGGCCGAGCTGTTCGAGGCCTGCGGCAAGGGCGATCTCGACGGCGCCCGACGGATCAACGATCGGCTGGCCCCGCTCGTCTCCGTCTTCTACGCGCCGCCGTTCGTCGACATGCACAACCGGATGAAAGAGGCGCTGGTGCTGCTGGGCCGCATCCCGGCCGCCCACGTGCGGCCGCCGCTCACTCCAGTCTCGGTGCCGGAGAGAGATGCCATCCGGTCTGCGCTGATCGCGTCAGGACTCCTGAACGGAAGCGCTCGCTAACGGAGCCGTCAGCGACGTGCGGCGGCGCGCGCCCGCGCCACCAGATCCTTGACGCCGGCGTTGTCGGGCTCGTGGCGGAGCGCGGCCTGGGCGATGTCCAGCGCGCGCGCCGCCTGGCCCTCGTCCAGGAGGAACGCAGCGAGCGCGAGGCGCGCCTGGACGTCGGCCGGATCCACGGCGACCGCGCGCACGAACGCGGTCTCCGCGTCACTCCGCCGCCCCAGCTCGCGGTAGCGGTGGCCCAGTCCGACCCACAGCGGCGCGCGGCCCGGCGCCATCTGAACGCTGCGTTCCATGTAGGTCACGCCCTGCGGCGAGCGGCCCTGGGACGCGTAGGCGAACCCCAGCAGATAGGTCGCGACCGCATCGAGGTCTCGCTCCGCGTCGAAGCCCTCGATGCGCGGAAAGGGTGCGCCGCGGATACGCCGGAAGATCTCCTCGAGCTCAGCGTTGGTGTCCACGTAGAGCGAGCGCGGGGTGACGAACTCGAGCGTCGGCACGTCGTCGGTATGCACGCGCGGCCTCGGGCCGACCAGATGCGCGACGCTGGCGTCGTCGATCACGAACGCCGCGAACATCGCGGCCGGGTGCCAGATCCCGATCGACTGAAGGTCGTGCCGGACGCCCGCCGTCGCCTCGATGCGGTTGACCAGCCTGTCGTAGACCCACGGGACCGGCTCGCGCGATCCGACCAGGAAGACGTCGCCGACCCCGGAGCTCCAGATCGCCACGCGCGGGAAGACGGCGCGGAACGTGGCCACGAGCAGCCGGAATTCGGGCGGGGCCAGGCAGTTGGTGTGCAGCCACTGCACCATCAGCCCGCCCGGCTTCAGCCGGTCGGCGACCGTCTGATAGAACTCGCGCGTGAACAGCGCGCCCACGCCGGCGATCCAGATGTCCGACGCGTCCGAGACCATCACGTCGTAGCGGTTCGGCGATCCCAGCAAACGGTTGCGTCCGTCGCCCACGAGCACGCGAACCCGCGGATCGTCGAGCACCCGTCGGTTGGCCCGCTCGAACAGGCGAGCCGCCGCGATCGCCGCCGGCTCCAGCTCGGCGATGTCGATGCGGGCGACCGGATGACGGGCGATCGCCGCGGCGGTCACGCCGGTCCCCAGGCCGAGCACGAACACCTCACGCGGGTCGGGATGGAGGAACATGGGCACGTGCCCGAGCAGGACCTGATTGGCCATGTCGCGCGGATAGGTCGACGCGTCGGTCTTGCCGTTCGACCGATACACGAGATACCCGTCGGCCTCGTCGACGGAGATCGTGGTATTCAGGCCGTCGCGGTAGTAGAGCAATCGCAGCGACGCGACGCCCCGGGCCAGACCTTCGCGGTTGGCGAACATCGGCGCGAAGAATCCCGCGCCGATGGCGAAGACCTCTCGCGGCCAGGACGGCAGCACCAGGATCACGCCGAGGGCCACAAGCGCGGGAGCCAGCAGCGGCCACCGACGACGACTCCACGCGGTGACCAGCACGCCCATGCCGCCGATCAGGTTGGCGGCCACGCCGAGAACGAGCGTGCTGCGCAGCCCCAGGCCCGGGATGAGGATGAACCCGGCGACGAAGGCGCCGACGACCGTGCCCACCGTGTTGGCAACGTAAGCGGTGCCGATCGAGCGACCCACGGACGTCGCGGAGCGCCCGAGACTCCCCACCGCGGCCGGGAACGCCGCGCCCATCAGGAGCGAGGGAAGGAACGCGACCAGCGCGGCGACCAGGAACTGCGCGGCGATCTGCCAGCCGAACGCACCGCGCACGAGAGGAAACACGCTCATGAGCACGAACGGCAGGTGCGGCGCGATGAGCAGCGACGCCACGCCGCCCAGTCCGGTCATCGATTGGAGGACGCCGAAGGCCAGCCGGTGACCGGCCGGCTCCAGACGGAGTCGCGCGTAGATCGCGCTGCCCAGCCCCAGCCCCGCGAGGAGCACGACCACGAGGGTGCCGAACGCGTACACCGACGAGCCCATGACGAGCCCGAGTAACCGCGCCCACACCAGCTCGTACGCCATGGCGGCCACGCCGGACAGCCCGAATCCGACGAGCAGCAGAACCGATTGGCCACGCGGGACACCGACCTCGGGGGGAAACGGCAGGTCTTCGGGAGCGCGACGCTCCGAGGTGCGCCCGGCGGCGCCGAGTGCGAGCGCGGCGACGGCGCAGAGGCCGTTGAGCGTGGCCGCGGTGGTGATCGCGGCGGTGAGCCCCAGCCACGGCAGCAACGCGTACGTCGCGAGCGCGGCTCCGGCGGCGGCGCCCATCGTGTTCCAACCGTAGAGGGCGGCGACGCCCTGCACGTGGTCCACCCCGACCGTCACCCGTCGCGCGAGCAGGGGCAGGGTGCCACCCATCAACGCCGCGGGCGGCAGGATGACGAGCGCGCTCAGCATGAACTGAACGCCCGCGTACCACCCGGGCCGGCTCTCGAGTCCGGGATAGAGAGCGAGATAGACCCGCTCCATTCCCCGAAACGCCCATGGACTCGCCAGCGCGTACAGACCGATCGCCGTTTCGACGAGTCCGTAGATCGTCAGCGCCCGTCCGGCATGACGGTCGGCGACGCGGCCCCACAGCCAGGCCCCGACGGCCAGCCCGCCCAGGAATACCGCGAGGACCGTGCTGGTCGCCAGCGTGGCGCTCCCGAAAACGAGCACGAGCCGGCGCATCCAGACGATCTGATAGACGAGAGAGGCGACGCCGGAGGCAATGGCGAGGATCAGCAGGAGCAGCGCGGGTCCTCGATTCGGCACGCGCCGCTACACTGGCGCGTCGGCGGGCCCCCAGTCAACAAAACAAATCCGGAAGGACCCGCCGTTGCGCAATACCGGTTTTTCGTGTAGATAGGAGCAGTTTTTCCCGAGAGGTGTTCCCAGCGAGCAAACGAGGAGGTTCTCCGATGATCGAGCGATGGCACGACGAGCCGTGGGCGAAAGACATGTGGTGGAGCGGCAAGACGACGCGGCGCCGGTTCCTCGGGCTGTCGGCGACGGCCGCGGGCGCGCTCGGCGCCACGATCCTGGTGCCGGCGCCGTGGCGCGAGGCCTTCGGTCAGGCCAGGCCCTACAAGATCGGCGTGCTCCAGCCGCTGACGGGCGTGGGCGCCGCGGGAGGGAAGACGGCGCTGGTCGGCACGCAGCTCGCGGCGGACCGCATGAACAAGGCCGGCGGCATCAACGGCCGGCCCGTCGAGCTGGTCGTGGCCGACTACGAGTCGAAGCCCGACGTCGGGCGCCGCAAGGCCGAGAAGCTCGTGGTCGAGGACAAGGTGGACGTCGGCGAGGGCGGGTATCTCTCGAACGTCTGCCTCGCCTGCATGCCGGTGTTCGAGGATCACAAGACGGTCTGGATGATCGGCGTGTGCCTGGACACCACGATCACCACCTCGAAGTGCAGCAAGTACGTGTTCCGCACCTTCGACTACGCGCCGTCGCAGGCCGTGGCCTTCGCGCCCCATCTGGTGAAGATGGCGAAGAAGTGGCACATCGTGTACCTCGACTACGCCTGGGGCCAGTCGACGCGCGACGCCTACGTCGAGCAGATCAAGAAGGCCGGCGGTGAGATCGTCGGCGGCACGGGCATCCCGCTCGGCACCGCCGACATGACCGCGTTCATCTCGAAGATCACCGGGAGCTTCGACGGGCTCTTCGCCATCATGTTCGGCGCCAACGCGGTCACGTTCACGACCCAGGCGTACGACCTCGGCCTGCTCAAGAAGGCGAAGTACGCGGGCGACGGCGCGGTGGCCGAGTCGACGCATCTCAAGGCGCTCGGCCAGAAGGTCGAGGGGTTCACCGGCATCAACCGCTACATTCCCGTGCTCACCAAGCCGATGGACACCCCGGCCCACAAGAAGTTCTTCGAAGAATCGAAGGTCCTGCTCAAGAAGATGGACCCGGACGGGCCGGACCCCGACCGCTACGTGCAGTCGAACTTCGAGGCGATGAACTTCATGAAGCTCGCCATCCAGAAGTCCGGCTTCCGCGGCCGCACCGACAAGCAGAGCCTGGAGGACTGGCGGAAGGAATCGCTCAAGCTCGTCGAGGCGCTCGAAGGGATGGAGGTCAAGGAAGGCGACGACTTCCCCCAGGGCGACAAGGTGCTGCGCCGGGAGGATCACCAGGCCTTCCTGCGGCAGTTCATCTTCGACATCAAGGACGGCAAGCATCGCCTCCTCGAAGTCGTCGCCCGAGAAAAGACGGTCGTCCCGCCCGCCTGCTCGTTCCCCGCGGCGTGACAGCCGCGTCACCTTCGACGGCCCCGGCCGGAAACGGCCGGGGCCCGTCGGCCGGCACCGCGGCGATCCTGCGCACCGAGGGTCTCTCGATGCGGTTCGGAGGGCTGGCCGCGCTCAACAACGTCTCCGTCACCGTGTCCCGCGGCGAGATCCGGGCGGTGATCGGTCCCAACGGTGCCGGTAAATCGACGTTCTTCAACTGCCTGACCGGCGTGCTCAGCCCGACGAGCGGACGCATCGTCTTCGACGGTGAGGACATCACGGGCCTGCCGCCGCACCTGATCTCGCAGAAGTCGATCGCGCGCTCGTACCAGATCACCAACATCCTGCCCGGGGCCACCGTGCTCGAGAACGTGCGCATCGCCGTGCAGTCGCGCCATCACTCCTGGGCCCTCTTCCGTCACCACCGCGTCTACCGTGACGTGATCGAGCGCGCGCGCGCGGTGCTGGACAGCGTGGGCCTGGCCGACAAGGACGCGGAGCTGGCGGCCAACCTCTCGCACGGCGAGCAGCGCAACCTCGAGATCGGCATCGCGCTCGCCACCGAGCCCAAGCTCCTCTGCCTCGACGAGCCGACGGCGGGCATGAGCGTCACCGAGACCCACGCCACCGTGGAGCTGATCCGGCGCATCGCCGCCGACCTCACCATCCTGATCGTCGAGCACGACATGGAGGTGGTGATGGGCCTGGCCCACACCATCACCGTGCTGCACTACGGCGAGGTGCTCGCCGAGGGGGCGCCGGCGGCGATCCAGGCCAACCCGCGGGTGCAGGAGGTCTACCTCAAGACCTGATGCTGACCCTCGACAACGTCCACACCTTCTACGGCAAGTCGCACATCCTGCACGGCGTGTCGCTGGAAGTCCGCCCGGGCGAGGTGGTCGGCCTGCTCGGACGCAACGGTGTGGGCAAGTCGACGACGCTCAAGACCATCATGGGGCTCGTCCATCCCTCGGAAGGGCGCATCGTCTTCGAGGGCCGCGACGTCGCGCGGCTGGCGCCGTACCGGCTCGCCCGCATGGGCCTGGCCTACGTGCCCGAGGACCGCCGCATCTTCCGCCTGCTGTCGGTGACGGAAAACCTGCGCACCGGGCTCGACCGCCCCGAGGTCTCATCCGAGCGACGCCAGGCGTTGCTCGACAAGGTGTACGCGAGCTTTCCGATCCTGCGCGAGCGGCGCAACCAGGCGGGCGGCACGCTCTCGGGCGGCGAGCAGCAGATGCTCGCCATCGCGCGCGCCATGATGCTGGAGCCCCGGATCATCCTGCTCGACGAGCCGACCGAGGGCCTGATGCCCCGCATGGTCGGGCAGATCCGCGAGATCGTCGAGGTGCTGCACGGAGAGGGCGTGGCCATCCTGCTCGTCGAGCAGAACGTGCCGCTCACCCTCGGCGTCTCCGACCGCGTCTACATCATGGAGAAGGGCGTGGTGCGCCACCACGCGTCCGCCGCCGAGCTGCGCGCGGACCAGGCGGTCATCCACCAGTACCTGGGAGTGTGAGCATGCCTTTCGACCAGATCCTCGTCCAGATCGTCAACGGGCTCGTCAACGGCATGATCCTGGCGCTGGTGGCGTCGGGGTTGACCCTGATCTTCGGGATCATGGACATCGTCAACTTCGCCCATGGCGACCTTTTCATGCTGGGCGCCTACATGGGCACCACGGCGTACCTCACCACCGGCAACTTCTGGCTCGCCCTCGCCGGCGCGGTGCTGGGGATGGCGGGCCTCGGCGCCCTCCTCCAGGTCACCGCCCTGCGCCCGCTGGTCGGGCGGGATCCGCTGACCACGATCCTGGCCACCTTTGGCCTGTCGCTGGTCATCCAGAACTACGCGCTCTGGCAGTACGGACCCGTCCCCCGCAAGCTCACCGAGCCCATCACCGGCCACTTCAAGTTGTTCTACGTGGAGTACCCCTGGTACCGCATCCTGATCGCCCTGCTCTCGGCGGCGATCATCGGCGCGCTCTACCTGTTCTTGAAGTACGGCAAGCACGGCATCTGGATCCGGGCCACCACGCAGGACCGGGTGATGGCGGAAGCCATGGGCATCCCCGTCCCGTGGGTTCACACGGTCGTGTTCGCGATCGGGGCGGCCATGGCCGCGGCCAGCGGCGTCCTCTTCGGTCCCACGGTCGGCATCAACCACGCGATGGGCTTCGACTTCACGCTCAAGGCCTTCGTGGTGGTGGTGGTCGGCGGCATGGGCAACCTGGCCGGCTCGATCCTGGCGTCCATCTTCGTGAGCCTGCTGGAGTCGCTGGCGTCCATCTGGGTCAGTCCGGCCCAGGCCATCATCGTGTCCTTCGTGGCCCTGATCCTGACCCTGCTGTTCCGTCCCACCGGCCTGTTCGTGCCCACCCCGAAATGAGCACGCTCGCCCCGTCACCGGCCGGACGCGTCGGCGACCTCGTCAGCCGCCGAGCGGCCGACGGGCCGAGCCCGGCGTACTGGATCGGCTTCGCGCTCGTCGTGGGCGCGCTCGCCGCGGCGCCGATGGTCCTGCCCGAGTTCTGGCAGCGCTTCGCCACCGAGATCCTGATCTGGGGTCTGCTCGCCATGTCCTCCGATCTCCTGATCGGCTACACGGGCATGGTCTCGTTCGGCCACTCCGCGTTCTTCGGGCTCGGCATGTACGGCACCGCCGCCGCCCTGCTGTGGGCGCCGCGGGGCGGCGCGCTGGCTTCCCTGTGGGCCGTCACCCCCAAGCTGTGGGCGGCCATGGCGGCCGGCCTGGTGGCGGCGGCCATCGTCGCGGTGTTCGTGGCGTACTTCTCCACGCGCCTGCGCGACATCTACTTCTCGATCACCACGCTGGTGTTCTCGCAGATCTTCTACGTGATCATCTTCACCTGGACCGACGTCACCGGCGGCGAGAACGGGCTGACCTTCCGCCAGCCGCCGTTCGAGATCCCCGGCCTCCTGTCCCTGCGGTTCTCGCAAAACGGCCTGCACTGGTTCGTGCTGGCCGTGGTGGCCGGGTCGTATCTGTTCCTCCGGCGCATCACCCAGTCGCCCTTCGGCATGGTGCTGCAGTCGATCCGTGAGAACGAGCCGCGCACGCGGGCCATCGGGTACCACGTCGAGCGCTACAAGATCGTCTCGGTGATGCTGTCGGGGATCTTCGCGGGACTGGCCGGCGTGCTCTACGCGGTCCAGAACAAGTTCGCCGCGCCGGACTTCGTGCTGTTCCTGATCTCGGGCGAGACCGTCATCTTCAACGTGATGGGCGGCATGGGCACGCTGGTCGGGCCGGTGGCCGGCGCCGCCGTCTTCCTGCTGATGAAGGAAGTCTTCTCGCGGGTGTTCTACGAGTACTACCTGATCCCGGTCGGCGTGATCTTCACGCTGATGGTCATCTTCATGCCTCAGGGCTTGCTGGGCGTCTGGCGGAGAGCGCTCAACCGCTAGCGGGTTGTCAGGCCGCGGTCCACACCGCCGGGGGCTCGGCGGAGGCCACCGGCAAGTGGATGGTGACGGTGGCGCCGCGCCCGTCGGGATTGTTCACGGCCGTGATCAATCCTCGATGGGCTTCGATGATGCCACGGCAGATCGAGAGCCCGAGGCCCGAGCCCTGCTCCTTGGTGGTCACGAAGGGATCGAAGATCTTCTCCAGGAACGCATCGGGAATTCCCGCGCCCGTGTCGTCGACCCTCAGCACCATCCACTGCTCACCGTCACCCTCCGCGGGACGGAGGGTGACGGCCAGACGTCCGCCGTCCGGCATGGCTTCGATGGCGTTGAGGAAGACGTTGAGCAGCAGCTGCTTGAGCTGGCCGCGATCGCCGTCGACCACCGTCGAGTCTTCGTCGTAGGCCACCTGCACCCCAATGTTCGTCTGCTCGAGCTGTCCCCGCAGGAGGCCCAGCGTCTCCTCCACCAGCTCGCGGAGATAGATGGAGACGACCTGTTGCGGCTGCGGGCTCGTGAGGCCGCGGAGACGGCCCAACAGCTCGCCGATGCGCTCGACCTCCTGCACGACGATCTGCGAGAACTCGTTACGGAAGTCGTCGTCGCTGAACCGTTCCGGCAGCAGCTCGGCGAAGGTCCGGATGGCCACCAGCGGGTTCTTGATCTCGTGCGCCATGCCGGCCGCGAGGGCGCCGATCGAGGCCAGCCGCTCGCTCCGGCGCTTGCCCTCCTCCAGCTCGCGCAGCCGTGACACATCGCTGAACACCCCGACCACCCCGAACACGAACCCCGACCGATCCTTCATGGTCGACGTGGAGTAGAGGAGCGGGATGAGGCCGCGGGCGCCGTTCTTGACCGCCGTCTCGATCTGGAGCCGGGGGCAGAGGTCGCGGAGCGTCTCGCGGATCGGTTCGGCCACGCTCGGGGGCAGGGCGTCGAGGGGCCGCCCCTTGACGTCACTGGCCTCCAGCCCGGTGATCCGCTGGGCCGCCGAGTTGAACATGGTGACGATCTCGTCGGCGGTGACCGCGATGACGCCGCTCTCCATCGTCTCCAGAATGTTTTCGATCCGCTCGTTGGCGAGCACGATCTCGCGGTACAGGTTGGCGTTGCGCATGGCGACCGCGGCCTGTCCCACGATGGTCGAGATCAAGTCGACGTCGTCCAGGTGGTAGGGGTCGCCCGACAATTTGCGACCGACCACCAGGATGCCCGAGAGCGCGTCCCCGTCGACGAGGGGAAACGCCACCTGGCCACCGATCCGGTCGAGCTCGGCGGCCACCGCGCGGGCGGCCTCGCGAGGATAGTTCCGCGGTGGCTCTTCCAGCACGAAGAGCCGGCGCTCGGTCCGGAGAAAGGTCAGCAGCGCGGAGCCCGCCGCGAGCGGGGCGCCCTCGGGAACGCTGGGGGCGTGCGATTTGGTGATGGGGCTGAGCACGAAGTCCTTGCGGTTGTCCCCCGGCACGTAGACGGCGACCGTCTCCGCCCGCAGCGTCTTGTCGACGACCTCGACCAGGAAGTCCAGCAGCGATCGCAGATCGAGAATCGTGCTGAGCCGGCGCGTGGCCTCGCGCATGGTGCGCTGATAGTTGTAGGGCTCCCGGTAGAGGTAGCGGTTGAAGGAATCGTTGATGAACTGCTTCAGCGGCTGGAAGAGGATCGAGACCATCAGGGCGATGGCGACGTCGGCGGTCAACGACATCGAAGCCCCGGCGCCGGTCACCCATCGGGTGAAGGCGGCCGCGGTGAGGAACACGAGGGAGGACACGGCCAGCGCGGACACGTAGACCACGCTCTTGCGGACGACGAACCGCACCTCCATCAGCCGATGCCGGATGATGGCGTGGGCGGCGAAGGAGACGAAGATGAGGGTGAAATAGGGGCCGAAGACGCTGTAGCGCGAGGTGCCCCACAGGACCGGAATGAGGAGATTCGTCATCACGATCCCGAATCCCCCCAGGAAGATGCCCAGACCCAGGTGCTGGAGCTGAACCCGGCGGACGCCGGCGGCGGTCCTCAGCACGCTCCACAGGGCGCCGATGGCGAGCAGCAGGCACGCGACGAGATAGCCCCCCAGCACGAGGTGAACGGGGCCGTAGAGGAAGTTCGGCTTCCCCTCGCGAAAGGTGGCGCCGGCCACCACCCAGGGAGACATGGACAGCACCACGAAGACGCCGCACACGATCGCCTCGAGCACGAGCGTCCGGCGCCGGGGTCCCGAGGGGCCCCGGAAGGTCTGAAAGAGACAGATCAGGGTGAAGGGGATGGGGGTAACGAAGGCAAAGCCCAGCCGGCCGAAGGAAACGGTCGTCTGAAGGTCGGTCGCCGAGAGGGCCACGGAGATGAAGCTGAGCCAGCCCGCGACGGCCAGCACCACGCACAGGAACAGGCGATTGGTGGCCGCCTTCGGGTCGCGGCTGATCACGAGGAGCCCGAGACTGATGTTGGCGAGACACAGGACCAGCAGCCCGAACTGTTGCCAGCCCACGACCATCAGCGGCGATCCCCTGCGTAGCGACGAATCAGCAGGGCCGCGACACTGCCGCCGAAGCTGTGCCCGTTGATCAAAACGTTGCGGACGCGGGCGGCGCGCGACACGTTGGGCACGTAGTCGAGATCGCAGCTCGGATCGGGGACGTCCTGATTGATGGTGGGAGGAATCCGGTCGTGCTCGATCGACAGGCAGGCCGCCGCGGTTTGCAGGGCGCCCGCGGCCGAAAACGGCTGACCGATCATCGATTTGATCGACGAGATCGGGACCGAGTAGGCTCGCGGTCCCAGGGCCAGCTTGAAGGCATTGGAGTCGCAGATGTCGAAATCGCGAAGGGAGCTGCCGTGCGCGTTCACGTGGTCGACGTCCGACGGCGTCAGCTCGGCGCTGCTGATCGCCTGCGACAGCGCGTGCGCCATGACGGTACCGGTGAGATCGCCCTTGCGCATCCCGACGGCTTCGCTGGCCGACCCGTACCCGCACACCTCGGCGTAGATGTGGGCCCCTCGGGAGAGGGCGAACTCGAGCTCCTCGAGGACGAGCGTCGCGGCCCCCTCCCCGATCACCAGACCGTCTCTCAACAAGTCGTACGGCCGTGACGCTTCCTTCGGGGGACACTCACGCGTGCTGAGCGAGCCGAGCGCGCAGAACGTGGCGAAGGCCACCGGTGACAGGGGCGCCTCACAGGCCCCCGCCACCGCGACGCGGGCATCGCCCGACACGATCTGGGAATAGCCGAGGTAGAGGACGTCGAGGCCCGTGCAGCAATTGGAGGTCATCGACAGCGACCGTCCGGTGATGTTGAATTCGATCGACACGTAACTCGACGGGGTGTGGGGCGGATACTCGAGCGCGGACCACGGCGCCACTCCCGTGGGACCGTCCTCGAGCAGGCGCATGGCGGCGGACTCGAACACGTCACCGCCCCCGGAGCTCCCGTAGCACACCGCGACCTTGGGCGACAGCGCGGGCGTGATGGTCAGGTGGGCGTCGTCCAGCGACAGCCGCGTCGCGGCCACCGCGAACTGAGAGAAGCGACCCATCTGCCGGGCTTTCTTGGCGGCGATGAAATCGGTCGGCTTGAAGTCGCGGACCTCCGCCGCGATCTTGCACGGATAGGGCGCCGGATCGAAGGCGGTGATGTGGTTCACGGCCGACTTGCCGGCCATCAGGTTTTCCCAGAAGGTCTTCTTCCCGATGCCGTTCGGCGCGACCACTCCGAGGCCGGTGATGACGACCCGACGACGACGTCCCAAGCGGTCCTCCAACTTCCGTAGAACTGATCTCGATACCGTAGCACCGGACCCACGCAAAGCCCAACTGTTGTCGCCGATAGTGCTCAGCGAAATCGGCCTCCGTCCCGCGCCCGCGACCCTGGGAAACGCCCGTATTCACGGGAGGTTGGGGCGTTGACGAGGGTCCGGCCGCCCGCGCGGGGACGTCCGCGAACTCGGGCCGTCGGTCGCGAGCGGGGGCTCGAGGCAACGCTTGCCCCGCCGAGAACGCGGCTTTTTCCTCTTCTTTCAGGCCCTTCCAGGTAGAATACCGGCACCGAGTTTCTCGAAGGTTCAACTGGTTCCGACCGTGAGGATCGCCCATCACATGATGAGACGAGCTGACTGGTGGACCACCCACAGCGGGTCATAGCGTTGCGGTGACCGAATGATGACCGTGCTCCTCGTCACCCCCGACGATGCCTTGCAGCGCCGATTCGAAGCGACGCTGGAGGACGTCTCGCTCTTCGTCGCCTCCACCGACGTCGAGGCCATCCGGCAGCTGCGGATGGTGGACATCGACATCGCCGTGCGTCCGGTCAACGGACGGGCGACGGCGTTTTCGGGATTTGCCGAGAGGGCCCGCAGCGCGTCGCCGCGCACGCTCCTGGTCGCCGTGGTGGTCGATCAGGACGAGGCCGAGGACGCGGACTTCGTCATCCGCCACGACGTCCACGACCGCGAGCTCAAGGCCACCCTTCGACACCTCTTCGAACGGCGCAACCTCGCCCGCGAACTGGACCGGGTTCGTCTCCGCTCGCGCGACTCCGAGTCCGAACTCGCGAGGCCCGAGGAGCCGAGGGATTCGATGAAACTGGTGCGCGAGTTCACGCGCGTGTTCACGGCCGCCCTCGATCTGCCCCGGACCCTCGAGACCTTCACCGATGCGGTGGTCGAGCTGCTGCGTCCGGCGCGCCTGGCGCTTCTGCTGCCGGACGCCGAGGGGCGGGCGTTTCGGGTGCGGGTGCATCGAGGCCTGACCCCGCAGATCGCCTCGTCGATCCGGCTCCCGGCCGATGGCGGTCTCTGCCATTGGCTGACCATGGAAGGGCGGCCGGCCCGCGTGAGCGACCTCGACGATCCCCAGGTCGCGCGCGAAGTCGCCCTCCTGCAAGGGGCCATGGCGGTGCCGCTGATGGCCGCCGGCGAGCTGGTGGCGGTGCTGGTGGTCGGCCCGCCCGTCGTGCGCAGCGTCTACGCCAACCACGAAGTGGAAACGCTGTTCGACCTCGCGACGCACCTGGCGCCGACGCTGCACGCCATCAGCCTCCATCACCGGCTGCAGCGGGCCAGCGAGTTCAAGGAGCGCATCCTCGAGTCCATGTCGAGCGGCGTGGTGACGATCGGCGCCGACGAGCGCGTGATCACGCTCAATCGCCGCGGGGCCGAGATCCTCGAGCTGGATGCCAGCGCCGTCGTCGGCCAGGACCTGCGTGTCCTGCCGTCTCCGCTGGGCGACATGCTCTACGAGACGCTCACGTCCGGGCAGGCTCGGCCCCACGCCGAGATCCGCCTGGCCCGGCGCGGTCTCTGGCTGGAGGTCTCCACCTATCCGGTGCGCGGTGACGACGCGGCGGGCGCCGTGCTCGTCTTCGAGGACCGCACCGCGCAGAAGGAGCTGGCGGCCCAGAAGCGGGAGGCCGAGCAGTTCGAGCTGCTCACCCGCGTGATCGCGCGCGTGGCCGACGAGGTGAAGAACCCGCTGGTGTCGATCAACACGTTCATGGAATTGATCGGCGAACGGTTCGACGATCCCGAGTTCCGGCGCCACTTCTCGGCGGTGGTGGGACGGGACGTGCGGCGGCTGGTGCAGGCCTTCGAGAAACTGACGGGGCTGGTGACCCAGGCCGAGCTGAACTTCAGCACCGTCGACCTGCACAGCGTCGTGGAGGAAGTGGTGGTGGGCGTACAAGCGGGCGAGGACGCCTCCCGCCCGGCCGTCGAGGTCAACGTCAGCGGCGATCCCGCTCCGGTTCGCGTCAAGGTGGACCCCGGCCAGTTGCGCAAGGCCCTCGCCTATCTCGTGTGGTACCTGGTCCACCATTCGCCCGAGCGTCCGGCCGTCTCGCTGTCGGTGAAGCGACAGACGGCCGACGGGGCCGACGACGTGCGGATCGTCATCGGGTCGCGCACCGCCGCGGTGCCCGTCTCCCAGGTCGATTGCCTCTTCGATCCCGTCCGGATGGTCCAGGAAAGCCTCATCGACATCGGTCCCGCGGTCAGCCAGCGCATCGTGGAGGCCCTCGGCGGCCGCCTGGAGGTGCGGCACGGCCAGCACGACGTGTCGTTCGTGCTGCGGCTGCCCCCCGCCCTATGACCGACGACCCGCGCGCCACCCGCTCCCGCATCCTCGTCGTCGACGACGACCTCGGCCCTCGCGAATCCCTTCGGATGCTGCTGAAGTCGGCCTACGACATCCGCACCGCGGCCAGCGGTCCGGCCGCCCTCGCCGAGCTACCGCGCTACCGCCCCGATCTGGTCATCCTCGACATCAAGATGCCGGGGATGAACGGGCTCGACGTCCTGCGCCGGCTGAAGGAGAGCGACGCCTCGGTGGAGGTCGTGATGATCACCGCCTACGCGTCCCTGGAGACCGTCAAGCAGGCGCTGACCCACGGCGCGTTCGAGTACCTCATCAAGCCCTTCTCCCGCCAGGACCTCGAGGACGTCGTCCGCCGCGCGCTCCAGCGGCGCCAGCACGAGGTCGGCGCGCGCAGCGCGGTGTCCCGGCTGGTCGCCGAGATGCGCGCGCTGAGCGCCAAGACCGTCCAGCTCGAAGAGGCCGCCCGGCGCGAGGCCGCCGAGCAGTCGTTGCGGGTGACGCAGCTTTCGATCCTGCGGGAGATGTCGCGCGCGTTCGTCGGGCAGCTGGACGCGGCCACCCTCGCCGCCGCCGTCACCGAGCAGCTGCGCACCGCGCTCGGCTACGACCACGTGAGCATCAGCGCCGACGCTCCTCCGTCGGCTCCGCTGCCGGACCGGGTCGTGATGTTCGAAATTCGCGACGCGGAGGGCAGCCTCGGCACCCTGGTCGTCGACACCCGCGCCTCCGGGCGCGTCATCGACCCCCGGGAGAGCGAGCTGCTCGAGATGCTGTCCGAGTACCTCGCCATCGCGTTCCGCAACGCCCGTCTCTACGGGCAGATCGCGGACACCAAGCGCTCGCTCGAGCAGCTCATCGCCTCCGCGGGCGACGCCATCGTCTCGGTCGACGCCGCCACCGATCGCATCGAGGGCTGGAACCCGGCGGCCGAGCGCATCTTCGGGCTCAGCGGTGCCGAGGCGTCCGGGCGCTCCATCGGCGAGGTGCTGGAGGCGGGCAGCTACGAGGACGCCAAGCGGCGGCTCGATTCCGGCGGCTCGCTGTGGGCGTTCGAGACGACGGCGGTGTCAGGGCCGAGCGCGGGGGCGACCCTCGCGGTCACGCTGTCCACCAGCGGCGGCCGCCTCATCGCCATCCTCCGCGACATCACCGCCCAGCGCCGCCACGAGCAGCAGCTCCACCAGTCGGAGAAGCTCGCCGCGCTCGGTCAGCTCGCGGGCGGGATCGCGCACGACTTCAACAACCTCCTCCAGGCGATCCTCGGCTACACCCAGCTGATGAAGCAGAGTCCGGGAAACGTGGAATACGTGACGCGCTCCCTGGGCGTGGTGGAGGCCGCCGCGATCGACGGCGCCGAGACGGTGCGGCGCATCCAGCAGTTCGCGCGGCTGCGGCCGGAGGAGCAGTTCGTGCCGGTCGACGCCAACCGGATCGTGAACGATGCGGTCGCCATCACACGACCGCGCTGGGACGAGAATCACGCGCGGGGCCGCCATCCCCTGCACCTCTCGCTCGACCTCGGCGACGTGCCCACCATCAGCGGGCGGCCGGCCGCGCTCACCGAGGTGATGACCAACCTCATCCTCAACGCCATGGACGCGATGACGGAAGGCGGCACCCTCACCATCACGACCGAGCGCGGGGCCGACGACGGCGCGATCATCCGCGTCCGCGACACCGGCATCGGCATGTCGGAGGCCGCGCAGCGCCGGATCTTCGAGCCGTTCTTCTCGACCAAGGGCGAGAGCGGATCGGGCCTCGGTCTCGCAATGGTCTACTCGATCGTCAAGCGGCACGGCGGCGAGATCACGGTGGAGAGCCGGCCCGGCGAGGGAGCGACGTTCACGCTCTCCTTCGCCGGCGCCGCCCCGGTGGCCCCCAAGGTGCCGACTCCCGAGCGGTCCGACGCCCGCCCCGTCGCCCGCGTCCTCCTCGTGGACGACGAGGTCAAGGTCCGCGAGGCCCTGGCCGAGCTGCTCACGCGCATGGGGCACACGGTCACGCCGGTTCCCGGCGGGCGGGCCGCGCTCGCGGAATTCCGGCCGGACCGCTTCGACGTCGTCATCTGCAACCTCGGCATGGCCGGCATGAACGGCTGGGAGGCGGCCGAGCGTCTGCGCGCCGCGGATCCGAGCGTCACGATCATGTTCGTGACGGGTTGGGGTCTTCGCGAGGACGAGATGTCGCGCATGTACGACCTCGGGGTCAGCCGCTGCCTGTACAAGCCCGTCCTCCCCGACGAGCTCGACGCCGCCGTCCGCGAAGCGGTCACCAGCTAACCCGGTAGTCGGTTCTCCGGTGGGGCGTCGTCGGGAATCACCGGCAGCACGATGCAGAACGTCGTCCCCACGCCCGGCGTGCTGGCGACGTCGACGGTGCCGCCGTGCTCTTCGACGATCTTGTGGGCGATGGCCAACCCAAGACCGGTCCCGCCCTCTTTGGTCGTGTAGAAGGGATTGAAGATCTGATCTCGTTCGCGGGCCGCGATACCAGGCCCGGTGTCCTCGATCTCGATCTGGACGCGACGGTGGTGGCCCAAGCGCCGCGGGCCTTCCGCCCAGGCGAGCCGCAGGATCAGACGTCCTCCCGGCGCCATGGCCTCCAGCGCGTTGGCCACCAGGTTGACGATCACGCGATAGAGCGCATTCTCGTCCCCCTGGATCGGAGGGATGTCGCGCGCGTATTCGCGGGTGACGCTCGTCCGCTTGGCCTCGATCTCGTTCCCGTACAGATCGAGGACGCCGTCGAGCAGGGCCGGGAGCTGAACCGTCGCAACATGCAGCCGCGGGGGACGTGCCAGCTCCATCAGTCGCTCGACGATCTCGTTGATCCGCTCCAGCTCGCGGGGGACGACCTTCTGGAACTTCTCGCGAAAGCCCTCGTCGGCGTACCGGCGCGACAGGTGCCGGCTGAAGGTCAGGATCGAGGTCAGCGGGTTCTTGATCTCGTGGCCGAGCGCGGCGGCCAGGGTGCCGAGCGCGGCCAGGCGGTCGGAGCGCTGGAGCCGGTCCTCCAGGGCGCGCACCGCGCTGAGGTCGCGGAAGACCCCGACCACGCCGAGGTCCTTGCCGTCGCTGCCCTTGAGGGGGGCCGTGCTCAGCTCGATGGGGATGGTCACGCCGTTGCGTCGGGTCAGGGTCAGCGCGATGCCGGCGATGGGGCTGTGGCTGGTGAGGGTCTCCATCAACACGTCGGCGATCTCCCCGGTGCTGGCGAAAACCTCGGTGCAATAGCGGGTGACCGCTTCGCCCGCGAAGAATCCGGTCAGCAGCTCGGCGGCCGGATTCAGCATCACCACCCGGCCCTCGAGATCGATGGTGACGACGGCGGTAGTCAGCGAGCTGAGGATGCTGTCCGTGTAGCTCTTGAGGTCCGCCAGCTCGCGGAATCGCCGCGACAGCTCGGTGTTGGCGTCCTCCAGGGCCGTGCGCTGGTGGAGGAGCTGCGCGGTCATGTGGTTGAACGCCTCGGCGAGCCGGCCGATCTCGTCGATGGTCGAGGGCTCGATGCGCTGCTCCAGCTCTCCGCGCGACACCGCGTCGGCTCCTTCGGCCAGCTGCCGCACCGGCCGCACGATGCGTCCGGCGACCACCGCCGCGACCAGGCCACCGACGGCCAGGATGAGCACGGTCAACGCGCTCAGCTCTCTCCGGGTCTGCCAGATCTCCGCTTCCATCCGCCGCTTCGACAACCCGACGCGCACGGTGCCCCACTTCTGGCGGTCGATCTGCACGGGCACCGCGAAGTCGTAGATCGCCTCGCGGTGCTCGCCGAACACCGTGGCCTGAGTGAGCGGCGCGGCGGCCGCGGCCGCCCTGCGGTCGACCGCCGACTCGAGCGGCTGGCTCACGAGCTCGGGATGCCGGCTGTGCGCGGCCACCCGACCCTCGGCGTCGAGAATGACCGCGTAGACGACGTCGGCGCCGGCGGCGACGCGGGTGGCGTTCTGCTCGAGCGCGGTGAAGTTGTAGAGCAGCAAGGGGCCGTACGACATGGTGGCCAGGCTCTGGGCGAGGCTCTCGCCTCGCCGCTCGACTTCTCCGATGATCGCGGCCCGCTGGCGGTGCTCGACCATGGCCACCACCGCCGTCATGACCAGCACGATGACGAAGACCGTCCCCACCAGCAGCCGGGTGCGCAGCGATCGGAACGGGAAGGTCATCGCGGAGGATCGAGCCAGATCTTTCGCAGATCGAGATAGGGGTCGCCGAGCCCGTTGACCTCGATGCCGCGCACGTAGGGCTGAAAGAGCCGTTCGTAGGTGTGGTGCAGGAGCGGAATCAGCGGCGCGTCGTCGAGGATTAGCTCTTCGGCCCGCCGATACGCCTCCACCCGACGCTGGGGATCCGTCTCGCTCTGGGCCGAGGCCAGCAGCGCGTCGACCCGGGGATTCTCGTAGGCGAACAGGTTGCGCGCGCTCTTCGACTGAAAGAGCTTGGCCAGGAAGTTATCGGGATCCGGGACGTCGGCGTACCACGCGTACAGGAAGATCTGGAGCCGCCGCTCCGCGAGCATCTTGGAAAACAGGGGCCAGTCGGTGACGTAGGCCACCTCGACCTTGACGCCGATGGCGGCCAGCGCCCGGCGGATGTAATCCAGCTCGCGCACGACGGCGTCCGCACTGGCGCCCGACGTGATTTGAATCGTCGGGAGCCCCCGTCCGCCCGGATAGCCCGCTTGCGCCAGGAGCTCACGGGCGCGGGCGGGTCGATAGTCCGGCGCGTTCAGCTTCGGATTGAAGGCGAGAATGCCGGGCGGCAGGATGCCCCGCGCCGCGGTGTACCGGCCGAGATGCACGTCGTGGACGAGGCCCTCGCGGTCGATCGCGTGCAAGAGGGCGAGCCGGACGCGGCGGTCGTCCAGGGGCTTGCTGCGCGTGTTGAATCCGTAGAAGCGGAGGCTGCTCATCGGGCGCTTGACGTAGTTCCAGCGCCGATCCTGGATGACGTCCACATATCCCTGACTCGGCGGCACGGTGTCCTCGAGCTGGCCCTTCTGGAACTCGTCGTAGGAGTTGTCCCAGCGGTCGCCGGGGAAGATGCGAAAGACCAGCCGCGCCAGGCGGGGCCGGCCCCCGAAATAGGTCGGGTTGGCGTCGAGGACGATGTCGCGGTTCCGCTCCCACTTCACGAACTTGAAGGGACCGGTCCCCACCGGATTGCGCGCGAAGGCCTCCGGATCCTTGCTCACGACGTCCTTCGGCACCACCTTCGCGTGGCCGATGGCCACCACCGACACGAAGGGAACGGTGGCTTCGGTCAGGCTGACCTGCACGGTGAACCGGTCGAGCGCTTTCAATCCCGAGACGGTCGCCGCCCGCCCTTCCCGGAACTCGCGGGCGCCCTGGACGTTCAGGAAGAGGTCCGCCGCGCCCGACTTGACGGCAGGATCCAGGAGCCGAGTGAGCGAATAGACGACATCGTCGGCGGTCACCTCGCGTCCGTGGTGGAAGCGGACGCCCTTGCGCAGGGTGAACGTCCACGTCAGGCCGTCGCGGGAGGATTTCCAGAATTCCGCGAGCGCGGGCGCGATCATCAGCGTGGAGTCGAAGTGCACCAGACCGTCGAACAGCTGCTGGGTCACCGAGCGCCCGTAGACGTCGCCGATGCGGGCGGGGTCGAGTCCTTGAGGCTCGTGTCCGATGGGCCGGCGGTACGTGCCGCCCGGGGACTGGGAGAAGGCGGGGGTGACGCAGGCGACGACGAGAACGCAGGACGCGACGGCCGGGCCGACAGGGAAGCGCACGCTCCCCTGTCCGGCCGGCCGACGCTGATTCGGCGAAGCGAGCGCGGGGTCTAGCTGGCCCCGCCGTCCGCGTTTCCGACGGCCTGGAAGAACTGCGTGGACTCCGACGTCCCGGATTCGATGATGGGCGCCAGCATCAGGAATGAAACCACGATGAGGACTGCGGCGGCGATCCGTGCCATGACTCGTCTCCCCTCTATAGTTCAGACCCGCCTCAGGCCAGGCCTGACTGACGTTCGGAGACGAGAACAGAGCAACTGCGCGGCCACATCGCGCCGTGCACAGACACGTACAAATTCGGACGATTTTCACGAGGGCGGCGGCCCACCAGGAGCGCGGCGACGACCGGAACCTGTGCAGCGTCGGGGCGGGCGAGACGTCACGGGCGGCCAACCTTCCGTGACCACGTTCGTTTCGGGTTCTTGCACCACTTTGGTTCAATGTGTGTCTTCCCGCACCACCTGGCCACACTCCCCGGCCTTCTGCGAAGGCCGCGCCCTCGGCGCGCGGGCGAGCTTAGACGGGTTCGACGGCGTCCGCAAGCGCCGGCGGGCGCCCGCGCGTCTCAGTCGTCGGCGCGGTTGCCGAGGTCCCAGCGGGTGAGCATGGTCTTGAGCGAGTTTCGATGGATGCCGAGGATGCGGGCGGCCTCGCTGCGATTCCAGCGGACGCGCTCGAGCACCCGCATGACGATCTGCTTCTCGAACTCCTCGGTGGCCTGTCGGAGCGGCAGGGTCTCGGCCTGGCGCAGGCGCACCGCGCTGTCGGGGAGGAGCACGTCGAGGGGCAGGTCGTTGACACCGATCACCGGCGCCTCCGCCAGGCCCACCAGACGCTCGATGATGTTCTGCAGCTCCCGCACGTTGCCGGGCCAGGGGTATTCGCGGAGCACGGTCATCGCTTCCGGCGACAGCCCGTCGACGTGCTTGTTCATCTCGGCGTTGTAGCGGCGGATGAAGTGCTCGACGAGCAGGGGGACGTCGTCGCGCCGGTCGCGCAAGGGGGGCACGGAGATCGGCATCACGTTGAGCCGGTAGTAGAGGTCCTCCCGAAAGGCGTGGGTGGCCACCGCGTGCTTGAGGTCGGCGTTGGTGGCGGCGATGATGCGCACGTCGATGCGGATCGTCCGCGTCCCCCCCACCCGCTCGATCTCCCGCTCCTGGAGCACGCGCAGGAGCTTGCTCTGCAGCTCGGCCTTGAGGGTGCCGATCTCGTCGAGGAAGAGTGTCCCGCCCTGGGCCATCTCGAGCTTGCCGAGCTTGCGCTGGAACGCCCCCGTGAACGAGCCCTTCTCGTGCCCGAACAGCTCCGACTCCAGCAGCGTTTCCGAGAGCGCGGCGGGGTTCACGGGCACGAACGGCTTGTCGCGGCGCGGGCTCTGCCGGTGGATGGCCCGCGCCACCAGCTCCTTGCCGGTTCCGCTCTCGCCGGTGATGAGCACGGTGGTCGCGTTGCGGGCCACCTGCGCGATCAGGCGGAAGAGCTTCTGCATCTCCGGGTGGTTGCCCACGATCTCGCCGAAGTCGTGGCGCCGGGCCAGCTCGGACCGGAGGAACACCACCTCGCGCTCGAGCGAGCGCCGCTCCAGGGCCCGGCGCACCACGGACAGGAGGTCGTCTTCCTCGAAGGGCTTGGTGACGTAGTCGAAGGCGCCGAGCTTCATGGCGGCCACCGCCGTGCGCACGGTCTTGACCGCGGTGACCAGGATGACTTCCACCTGCTCATCGAGCGCCTTGATCCGCTCGAGCACCTCGATCCCGTCCATCTCGGGCAGGCGGATGTCGAGCAGGACCAGGTCGACCTCGCTCGTGCGCACGATCTCGATCGCCTGGCGGCCGTCGCCGGCCTCGACCAGCTCGTATCGTTCCTCGAGGATCAGCCGGAACGACTCCCGGATGCCGGGATCGTCGTCGACGATCAGGATCACCGGGCGCAGGGGGGCCAGCGGCCCCGTCCCGTCACCGGCCCGCAAATCGCGCGACATGATGGCAGGACTCTACCGTTCGGGCGCGGCCACGCGCAACCCACCCGCCGGGGCGGCTCGTCGTCGGGTGGCCGGGCCGCACCGTATCGGATCCGTGACATTGACGCGCCGCCTCGCCGCCACCGAAGATCGACGTGTGCTGGCCCGGGTGCTGTCCGCCGCGTTGCTCGGTGTCGAGGCCGTCCTCGTGCGCGTGGAGGTCGACGTCGCCAGCGGCCTGCCCGCGTTCACCACGGTCGGACTGCCCGATTCCGCCGTTCGCGAGAGCCGCGAGCGCGTGCGGACGGCCATCCGCAACGCGGGGTTCGGCTTCCCGTCGGATCGAATCACCGTCAACCTGTCGCCCGCGGATCTGCGCAAGGAGGGCGCGTCATTCGATCTGCCGATCGCCCTGGGCATCCTGGCCGCGACCGGATCGCTCAAGCCTTACGACGAGCCGTTCGCGGTGGTCGGCGAGCTGGCGCTCGACGGTCAGATCCAGCCCGTGCGGGGGACGCTCGCGGTCACCCTGGCCTGCCGCAAGCGCGGAATCCGCACGCTGCTCGTCCCGGCCGCCAATCGCGCCGAGGCGGCGGCCGTCGAGGGGGTGCGCGCGATCGGGGCCTTCACGCTCGGCGAAGCCGTCGGCCTGCTCAACGGCGATCTCCACGAGGCGCCGCCGGAGGCCCCCCCCGCCCCCGAGCCAGCAGTCGACGAGATCGACTTCCTCGACGTGCGCGGTCAGCTCCACGCCAAGCGTGCGCTGGAGATCGCGGCGGCCGGCGCCCACAACCTACTTTTGGTGGGTCCGCCCGGCAGCGGCAAGACCATGCTGGCGCGCCGGCTCACCACGATCCTGCCCGCGCTCACCGCGGACGAGGCGATCGAGGTGTCGACGATCTGGAGCGTGGCGGGACTGCTGCCGGGCGGCGCTGCCCTCGTCCGCCACCGGCCGTTTCGGGCGCCTCATCACACGATCTCCGCGCCGGGTCTCGTGGGCGGGGGCGGGCCTCCGCATCCGGGCGAGGTGACGTTCGCCCACCTGGGCGTGCTCTTCCTCGACGAGCTGCCGGAATTCCCGCAGCACGTGCTCGAATCGCTGCGCCAGCCGCTGGAGGACGGGCGGGTGACGATCGCCCGCGCGAGCGGCGTCGGGGACTTTCCCGCGCGGTTCCAGCTCGTGGGCGCCGCCAACCCGTGCCGGCGGGGCTGCGCTTCGCTGGACCTCTGCGTGTGCACGGCGGCCGAGCGCAGCCGTTATCTCGGGCGGCTCTCGCGTCCACTGCTCGACCGGATCGATCTGCACGTGGAGCTGCCGGCGCTGTCTCACGCCGAACTCGGCGCGTCGTCGGGGGAATCGTCCGCGGCCGTCCGAGGGCGCGTGCACGCGGCCCGCGAGCGTCAGCGAGCGCGCTTACGCGGTCTGAAGATTCGCGTGAACGCCGAGCTGAACGCCCGCCAGATCCGGCGCTTCTGCTCGGTCCCCATCGAGGCCGAGCGGCTGCTCGCCGCCGCCATGACCCGGCTCGGGCTTTCCGCGCGCGGCCACGATCGCGTCCTCAAAGTCGCGCGCACGATCGCGGACCTGGAAGGCGCTGACGGGATCAACACCGAGCACTGCGCCGAGGCCCTCCAGTATCGTGGCCTCGACCGTCGCTGGCGGGCCTAGAGCTTTCCCTTCGGAGGAATGTTGGTGTACGTGACGGTGCCGTCCGGCGACTCGACGCGATACGTGTACTGTGGCGGCTCGGGGGCTGGCGAGGCGGCGACGGCCGGCGCGGGGGCGAAGAGACCCAGGATCCGCGTGACGTAGTCGCGGGTCTCCCGGAACGGCGGGATGCCCCCGTGGTTCGCCACCGCCTGCTCGCCAGCGTTGTAGGCGGCGAGCGCGAGCTTCAGATCGCTGCCGAAGCGATCGATCAGGCCGCGCAGGTGGCGCACGCCGCCGTCGATGTTCTCTCGCGGATCGAACGAGTTGCGGACGCCGAGCATCGAGGCCGTGCCCGGCATGAGCTGCATCAATCCCCTGGCGCCCTTCGGAGACACCGCGCGCGAGTTGAATCCGGACTCGACGCGGATGACGGCCTTGATCAAGGCCTCCTCCACGCCGTAACGCTCGGCGGCTTCCCGGATCTCCCGAGCGTAGGGGGCCAGGTCAGGCAGGGGCAGCTGGAGCCACCCGCGCTCGGTGCCCGAGGTGAAGCCCATCCGCTGATACTGGGGATCCGTGGGGGTATTCGTGAAGTGGACGGTCCCGTCGGTCTCGACGAAACGGAAGGTCTCGGCGCCGGCGGGGACGGCGAGCAGCACGAGGACGGCCACGGTGACCAGGACGGAATGAGCGCGCGTCACCCGGCTATCTTACCGAATCCCGCCGGCCCCCTGTCAAGCCAGGGCTCGAACGCTGGCCGACTCCTCCAGAGCCAGATTCACCGCCTCGAACGCCGATTCGACGAGATGGAAGGTCATCGCGTCGCGGACCTCCCGCGGCACGTCCTCCAGCAAATTCCGTTCGTTACGCCGCGGCAGGACGACGGTCCGCACCCCGGCCCGGTGGGCGGCCAGGACCTTCTCCTTGATGCCGCCGACCGGCAGCACCCGGCCCGAAAGGCTGACCTCACCGGTCATGGCGAGCCCCGCGCGCACGCGGCGGCCGGTCAAGAGCGACACCAGCGCCGTGGTCAGCGTGATGCCCGCCGAAGGCCCATCCTTGGGGATCGCGCCCGCCGGAATGTGGACGTGGAGGTCGGCGGTCTCCCAGAAGCTCGCGGAGATGCCGAGCTCGGGGGCATGCGACCGCACCCACGACAGCGCCGCCTGGGCGGATTCCTTCATGACGTCGCCGAGCTGACCGGTGAGCGTGAGGGTCCGCGCGCCCTTCATGCGCGCCACCTCGATCAGCAGGATGTCGCCGCCGGCCGGGGTCCACGCCAACCCGATCGCCACCCCGGCCACGCGCGTCCGCTCTTCCAGCTCCTCGTACTCGAAACGCGGCACCCCGAGAAACGCGGTGACGATGTCGGGGGTGACGACCACCGGCTGCGTGCGGCCCTCGGCCCGCCGGCGCGTGATCTTCCGGCACACGCTGGCGATCTCGCGCTCGAGGTTGCGGACTCCGGCCTCGCGCGTGTACCCGCGCGCGAGCAACCGGAGGGACTCCGGAACGAAGCTCACGTCCGCGGCGGGATCGAGCCCGTGCTCGCGCGCCTGCTTCGGGATGAGGTGCGTCTGCGCGATCTTGACCTTCTCTTCCTCGGTGTATCCGGCGAGCGGGATCACTTCCATCCGGTCGCGTAGCGGAGCCGGCACGGTGTCGATCACGTTGGCCGTGGTGATGAACAGCACCCGCGAGAGATCGAAGGCGACGTCGAGATAGTGATCGCGAAACGTCCCGTTCTGCTCGGGGTCGAGGACTTCGAGCAGGGCCGAGGCGGGGTCGCCGCGGAAGTCCATGCCCAGCTTGTCGATCTCGTCGAGCATGAACACCGGATTCTTGGTGCCGGCCCGCCGCAGGCCCTGGAGGACCTGTCCGGGCAGCGCGCCGATGTACGTCCGACGGTGACCGCGGACTTCGGCCTCGTCGCGCATGCCTCCGAGGGACAACCGGTGGAACTTCCGCCCGAGGGCGCGCGCCACCGACCGGCCGAGCGACGTCTTGCCGACGCCGGGCGGACCGACGAAGCACAGGATCGGGTCCTTGCCCGCCGGCCGCATCTTCTTCACGGCCAGGTACTCCAGGATCCGCTCCTTGATCTTGTCCAGGCCCTCGTGATCCTCGTCGAGGATCTTGGCCGCCGCCTCGATGTCGGTGTTGTCGGTGGTCTCCTGCGTCCACGGCATGGAGACGAGCCAGTCGATGTAGGTCCGGGCCACCGTGTACTCGGCGGCGGCCGGCGGCATCTTGGCGAGCCGATCGAGCTCGCGCCGCGCCTCCTTCTGCGCCTCCTCGGTCATGCCCGCGGCCTCGATCTTCTCCCGGAGCGCGTCGATCTCCTGGGTGCGCTCGTCGGCCTCCCCCAGCTCCTTCTGAATGGCCTTGAGCTGTTCGCGCAAGTAGTACTCGCGCTGGGTCTTGGACATCTCGGACTGGACCTCGGACTGGATCTTCGAGCCGAGCTCGAGAACCTTGGCCTCCTTGCCGAGGGCTTCGATCAGCTTCCCGAGTCGCGGCTTGACGGCCACCGTTTGCAGCAGTTCCTGCTTGAGCGGGAGCGGCAGCGTCGGCAACGAGGCCGCGATCAGATCGGCGACCTGCCCCGGCGCTTCGGTCCCCGACACCACGCTCGCCAGCTCGCCCGGAAGCGTCGGCGACAGCGCCACGATTTGCTGGAAGAGCGACGCCGCGCTGCGGGTGAGGGCCTGGGCCTCGACGTCCTGGTCCTCCTCCTCGACCAGGCTTTCCACACGCGCGCGCAGGTACGGAGTCGTCTCGATCACCTCGACGATCCGGAACCGGCCGAGTCCCTGCACGACCAGACGGAGCGTGCCGTCCGGCTGCTTGAGGACTTTGTGGATCAGGCTGAGGGTGCCGATCCCGTGCAGGCCGTCGGCATCGGGCGCGTCTTCCGACGGGTCCTTCTGCATGACGGCGCCGACCAGGCGGCCGCCCTGCGTCGCGTCTTCGATCAGGCGCACCGACGAGGTGCGCCCCGCGGCGAGCGGAACGACGGCGTGCGGAAAGACCACCGCGGATCGCAGTGGGAGAATGCCGAGGATATCGGGGAGTACGCGCGGATCGCGTTGTTCAGCCATGGACTCGCGCCACCTGCTTTCTCAGTACAGATCGACGGGCTGGAGCTGACCGGCGGCGGCCTTCACCAAAGCCTCCCCCGGCGCTCGGCCCTCGAGATCCTGCATCGCCACCCCGCTCTCGCGGAGATACGCGAGCAGATCCTCGATCTGTCTCTGCATGTCGACCATTCGACGTCGCATCCTTGTGATGATCTCGACGCCGGCCAGATTCACCCCGAGGTCGCGGGTGAGCCGGAGCAAGCGGGCCAGCTCTTCCACGTCCTCCGCGGAATACATCCGGGTGCGCCCTTCGGTGCGACTGGGCCGCAGCAGTCCCTTCTTCTCGTAGAAGCGCAGCGTCTGAGGGTGCACGCCGACCATCTGGGCCACGACCCCGATCATGTAGAGCGGTTTGCCCCGATCGGTCATCCGGCGCCTCCGGCGTACCGTTCGAGACTCTCGCGCGGAGCCATCGGCATCAGCCGCTCGAGCTGCCGCACCAGTTCATCGGTCCGTTCGTCGAGGCCCCTCGGCATCACGACCTGGATCGTCACGAAGAGATCACCGGTGCCGTCGGCCATCAGTCGCGGCAGCCCCTGGCCCCGAAGACGAAACGTCTGGCCACCGGTGGTGCCCGGCGGCACCACGAGAAACGCTTCGCCGCCCGGCGTGGGCACACGCACGCGTGCGCCGCGGATCGCTTCCCACACGCTGATGGCCACCTCGCAATGCACGGCGTCGCCCTTACGCTTGAAAAATGGGTGCTCGCGCACGCGCGTGCTGACGACGAGATCGCCTCGCGGCCCCCCCAGAGGCGCCGCGCTTCCCTCGCCGGGGAGACAGACCTGGCCGCCGGATTCCACGCCAGCGGGGATCGTCACCGCCACCGCGTCCACCCGGCGGTGCACCCCGCGCCCCGCGCACCGCTGGCAGCCCGACCCGCGGCCGTCGTGACCGCGCGCATCGCAGCTGCCGCAGGGCGAGAAGCGCTGGACGTCGAGAGTCAGCCGCACGCCGCGCGCGGCGTCAGCGAACGACAGGTCCACGCCGACGTGGACGTCGTCGCCCCGCCGGCTCTGGTCGATGACCCCGGCGACCACCTGGTGGCCGAAGCGGTCGTACATGCCCCGCGCGGCGGGATCGTTGAGCACTCGATACGCCTCGGCGATCTCGTCGAAGAGCGAGCGGGCCTCCTCGTCCCAGAGGTTGACGTCCGGCGAGTACTGCCGCGCGAGCTGTCGATACGCCTGACGGATCTCGCGCGGAGCCGCCGTCGCCGCGATGCCGAGCACGGCGTAGTAATCGCGACGCATGAGTCCCTACTTCTTGTCGGCCTTCCGGTCACCGAGGTCCTCGAACTCGGCGTCGACGACCTCGCCTTCCTTGGGGCCGCTGGCGCGCCCGTCACCGGTCGGGCCGGCATCGGGCGCCCCCGGCTGGGCCTGGGACTGGTACATGACCTCGGCCAGCTTGTGGGCCGCGCGCGTCAGCGTCTCCTGGGCACGCTTCATCCGCTCCACGTCCTCACCCTTGAGGGCTTCACGGGCCTCGGCCAGCGCGTCGTCGATCGCCTTGCGGTCACCCTCGCCGAGCTTGCTCCCGTGCTCACCGAGCGTGCGCTCGGTCGAGTACACCAGCGAGTCGGTCTGGTTCCGCACCTCGATCTCTTCCTTGCGCTTGGTGTCCTCGGCCGCGTTGGTCTGGGCGTCCTTCACCATGCGCTCGATCTCGTCCTTGGTCAGCCCGGACGAGGCGGTGATGGTGATGTTCTGCTGCTTGCTCGTCGCCTTGTCGGTGGCCGAGACGTTCAGGATGCCGTTGGCGTCGATGTCGAACGCCACCTCGACCTGGGGCACGCCGCGTGGCGCCGGAGGGATGCCCACCAGGTGAAACTTGCCCAGCGTCCGGTTGTCGCGCGCCATCGGCCGCTCACCCTGCATCACGTGCACCTCGACCGACGTCTGACTGTCCGCCGCGGTCGTGAAGATCTGGCTCTCCTTGGTCGGGATGCGCGAGTTCCGCTGGATGAGCGGGGTCATCACGCCCCCCAGGGTCTCGATGCCGAGGGACAGCGGAGTGACGTCGACCAGAACGACGTTCTCGACCTCACCGGTGAGCACGGCGCCCTGCACGGCCGCGCCGACCGCCACCACCTCGTCGGGATTCACGCCCTTGTGCGGCTCTCGACCGAAGAGGGCCTTCACGGCCTCCTGCACCTTCGGCATCCGCGTTTGCCCGCCGACCAGCACGACCTCGTTGATGTCCTTGGCGGTTACGCCGGCGTCCTGCATGGCCTGCCGGCAGGGTCCGAGCGTGCGCTCGACCAGGTCGGCCACCAGCGACTCGAGCTTGGCGCGCGTCAGCGTCAGCACCAGGTGCTTGGGTCCCGACGCGTCAGCCGTGATGAACGGCAGGTTGATCTCCGTCTGCACGGTCGTCGACAGCTCGCACTTGGCCTTCTCGGCCGCCTCCTTCAACCGCTGGAGGGCCATCCGGTCCTTTCGGAGGTCGATGCCGTGTTCCTTCTTGAACTCGTCGGCGATCCAGTCCATGACCTTCTGGTCGAAGTCGTCGCCACCCAGGTGCGTGTCGCCGTTGGTGGCCTTGACCTCGAAGACGCCCTCGCCGATCTCGAGGATCGAGACGTCGAACGTACCGCCGCCGAGGTCGTAGACCGCGATCGTCTCGTCCTTCTTCTTGTCCAGCCCGTAGGCGAGCGCCGCGGCCGTGGGCTCGTTGATGATGCGCAGGACTTCGAGGCCGGCGATCTTGCCGGCGTCCTTGGTGGCCTGTCGCTGGCTGTCATTGAAGTAGGCCGGCACCGTGATCACCGCCTGGGTGACCTTCTCTCCGAGATAGGCTTCGGCGGCTTCCTTCAGCTTCCGGAGAATCATGGCGGAGATTTCGGGAGGGGCATACTGCTTGCCCCGCACTTCGACGCGAGCGTCGCCGTTCGCGGCCTTGACGGCCTTGTAGGGGACGAGCTTGATCTCCTGCAGGATCTCGTCGTAGCGACGGCCCATGAACCGCTTGATCGAGAACACGGTGTTCTCCGGGTTCGTAATGGCCTGGCGCTTGGCGACTTGGCCGCCGAGGATCTCACCTTCTTTGGTGAAGCCGACCACCGAGGGCGTGAGGCGGCTGCCCTCTTGATTCGCGATCACGGTCGGGTTGCCGCCCTCGACGACCGCCACGACCGAGTTCGTCGTCCCCAAGTCGATCCCGATGACCTTTGCCATGTTCCCCGTTCTCCAATCTTTTGAAGTCGGAGGGGGCCTGGACGGCCCCCTCGGAGGCCGCTACGCCACTTCGATCTTGATTTCCTTCGGCTTGACCTCTTCGACCTTCGGCAGCCGAATCTCCAGCACGCCGTCGCGATAGGTTGCCTTCACCTTGTCCGCCTGCACCGGGATGGGCAGCGGCATCGAACGCTCGAACTTGCCGTACACGCGCTCGAGCCGGTGGAACCCCTCGACCTCCACGTCGCGCTCGAACCGGCGCTCCCCCTTCACGGTCAGCACGTCGCCGGTGATCGAGACGCTCACTTCCTTCTCTCGAACTCCGGGCAACTCGCAGGTCACGAGCAAGTCGTCCTTCGTCTCGTACATGTCGGCCAGCGGCGCCCACATGCGCTCGCCCGCCACCAGGCTCGCCGGCCGCCCGAAGAAGCGATCGAGCAGTCGATTCATTTCACCCTGGATCTCGTTCGCGTTTCGGAACGGCTCCCACCGCTCCACTGCCGTTCCATACGGACGCCACCGATCAATCGTCGCCATAGGCTTCCCTCTCCTGGTCTTCCCCAGCACGCTCAGCTGGAATGATATGAGTACGCGCAATGTATATCAGATGAGTGTTGACATGTCAAATACTGCAGAGACTCCAGCGATTTGGTTTTTAGGCATCGCAAAGCGTGGGTGATACGGTGCCTAGGGTGAGGCCGGGATGTGGCTGCGGTTGTCTCACCGTCGTCTTGGGGGGGGTGCTGGTGCTTGGCGGCGTCTGGTACGGCCGCGGGATATTCGAGCGACCGGCCGCCTCGTACGAAGTCGGCAACCCCGTTGACGGTCGGCGTGCGCAGCAGAAGCTCTTCGAACTGTCCGGAAGGGCCCCATCTCGCCGGGGGGATCAAAGACGCTTGGCCGTGACCCTGTTCGAGCGCGAGATCAACGCGTTCCTCACTCGCCACGTTTCCGAAGACTTACCCCTCGTCGACGGCGCCGTTCGTCTCGTGGGCAATGGCGTCGTAGAGGTTGGGGGGCGCCTCCCGCTTCGCGCGGTTCTCGGGGATTCGGTCGGCTCCGCGGTTGGGATCCTTCCGCGGCGATGGGCGGGGCAGCCCGTCTGGATACGCCTGCGAGGACCGCTTCGATTGGAAGCGGGCACCGCACGCGACGGCCCCAGGCGGCTTCGGCTCGAAGTGGAGTCGGTCTGGGTCGGAATCCGCCGCGTTCCCGCCGTCGTGCTGACCGTGCTTCCCGAGGGCCCCATCCTTCGGGCGACGCGGTGGTCGGTGTCGGGCACGATCGACTCGGTGGTCGTAGAGCCGGGGCGATTGACGGTGACGAGCCGACCATGAGCCTGGCCGCGTCTGGCAGGGACGGAATCGCGTGCTGTATAATTCGCTGACCTCGGGTACGCACATGACCCAACCCCCTGGTGCACTCTTCGAACGACTCCTGGAGATCATGGCGCGCCTTCGTGGCCCCGACGGTTGTCCGTGGGACCGGGAACAGACACGAACGTCGCTCAAGCCGTTCCTCGTCGAGGAAACCTACGAAGTGCTGGAGGCCATCGAGAGCGGCGATCTGCGGGCCGTCGAGGAGGAGCTCGGCGATCTGCTGTTCCAGGTCGTGTTCCACGCGCAGGTCGCGCAAGAGCAGGGCGAGTTCACGATGGCGGATCTCCTCGTTCGTCTCTGCGACAAGATGGTGTCCCGTCATCCTCACGTGTTCGGCCAGACCTCGGTGAGCACCGCGGGCGAAGCGCTCACCCAGTGGGAAGCCATCAAGCAACAGCAAGCGGAAGCCGCCGGGCAACGCCGGTCGGTGATCGACGGTGTCCCGCGGGCGCTGCCGTCGCTGTTGCGCGCGCAACGCATGCAGTCGAAGGCCGCGCGGGTGCGATTCGACTGGCCCGACGCGGCGGCGGCGTGGACGAAGGTGAACGAAGAGGTGGCCGAGGCCTCGCGCGCCTTGCGAGACGGCGACCAGCGGCTGATCCAGGAGGAGTTGGGGGACGTGTTGTTTTCCGTCGTGAACGTGGCGCGGCTGTCGGGACTCGACGCCGAGGAGGCGTTGGCGGGCGCCATCGAAAAGTTCCGGCGCCGGTTCACCGACATGGAGGCCGATCTGATCGCGCAGGGTAAATCGCTTGGGCGAGTGGGACAGGAAGATATGGATCGATCGTGGGAGGCGGCCAAGGCGCGGGAGCGCGCCTCGAGCGGCGACCGGCCATGAGACTCCGTCTCGGCCCCGCCAGCGTCTCGATCGAGCGCGGCGACATCACGGACTGGGAAGTCGACGCCATCATCAACGCCGCCAACACTTCCCTGGCGATGGGAACGGGCGTGGCCGGGGCGATCAAGCGCAAGGGGGGCGTGATCATCGAGGAAGAGGCGCTCCGACAGGGGCCCGTCGAGGTCGGTGAGGCCGTCCTGACCACCGGCGGCAATCTGGCCGCGACCCACGTGATCCACGGCGCCGTCATGGGCATCGATCTCAAGACGGACGGTGAAGCCATCGGCAAGACGACGCGCGCGGTGCTGGCCCTGGCCGACAAGCATCGATTGACGTCCATCGCGTTGCCGGCGCTCGGGACCGGGGTTGGTCACGTGCCGCCGCCGGTCTCGGCCGACGCGATGCTGAACGAAGTGGTGAGCCACCTCAAGCGTGGAGGGTCGAGCCTCCGCCGGGTGGTCTTCGTCCTCTACCTGGACGAAGCTTACCGTGCCTTTTCTGATACGTTGAAACGCCTCGGTGGTGTGAAGTAGAAGAACCTCATGAGCAACGTCACGCTCGGGCAGCCGGTCAATCGCCGGTTGGGCGACCTGCTGGTGACCGAGGGCCTGATCTCCCCCGAGGAACTCCGGCGCGCCCTGCACGAGCAGAAGGGTTCCAGCGAAAAACTCGGCTCGATTCTCGTCAGGCTGAATCTCCTCGCCGAAGAGCAGCTCATCGGCTTCCTGTCACGGCAGTACGGAATTCCCTCCATCACGCTCTCCCAGCTGGACATCGACCCCGAGGTTCTGCGGCTGGTCCCCTCCCAGCTCGCCAAGCGATACGAGATCATCCCGATCAAGCGCACGGGCAACGCGCTCACCCTCGCCATGTCCGATCCGACGAACGTGTTCGCGCTCGACGACGTCGCTTTCCTGACCAATCTTCAGGTGCTGCCCGTGGTGGCCTCCCAGGCGGCCATTCGCAAAGCCATCGACCGCACCTACGACTCCCAGGCCACCGCGATCACCAACGTCCTGGAGGAGCTGGACCAGGAACTCACGACCGTGCAGCTCGTCGGCGAAGAGGAGCGCGCGGTCGACGTCATCGAGTTGAAAGAGGCCGTGGACGAGGCCCCCCTGGTGCGGCTGGTCAACATGGTCCTGGTCGACGCCATCCAGAAGGGATCCTCGGACATCCACTGGGAGCCCTACGAGAAGGTCTTCCGCATCCGCTTCCGCATCGACGGGGTGCTCCACGAGATGCTGACGCCGCCCAAACGCCTGGAGGCGGCCATCGTCTCGCGGCTCAAGATCATGGCGAACCTCGACATCGCCGAGCGACGGCTGCCCCAGGACGGTCGGATCAAGCTTCGTTACAACCGGCGGGAGATCGACTTCCGGGTATCGGTCCTGCCCACGATCTTCGGGGAGAAGGCGGTGCTCCGCATCCTCGACAAGGAATCATTGAAGCTCGACCTCACGGATCTCGGCTTCGACGAGTGGAGCCTCACCCAGTTCCAGGCCGCGATCCGCCAGCCGTACGGGATGGTCCTCATCACGGGACCGACGGGCTCCGGAAAGACGACCACGCTCTATTCGGCCATCCACACCCTCAACGCGCCCGACGTCAACATCGTCACCGCCGAGGATCCCGTCGAGTACAACCTCAAAGGCGTCAACCAGGTCCAGGTGAACGAGGGCATCGGCCGTACGTTCGCCGCTTCCCTCCGGTCCTTCCTGCGACAGGATCCCGACATCATCCTCGTCGGTGAGACGCGTGACCTGGAGACCGCCCAGATCTCGATTCGCGCCGCACTCACCGGGCATCTCGTCTTCTCCACGCTGCACACCAACGACTGCCAATCCACGCCCGCGCGCCTGACCGACATGGGGATTCCGCCGTTCTTGGTCTCGTCGTCGCTGCTCCTCATCGTCGCCCAGCGCCTGGCCCGCCGGGTCTGCCCGCATTGCAAGGAACCCTACGATGCCGAGGAGACAGCCCTGGTGCCGTACGGACACGTTCCGACGGGAATTGGCAGGACGATGCTGTACAAGGGCAAGGGATGTCAGCAGTGCAACTTCACCGGAATGAAGGGTCGGGTCGCGATCTACGAAATCATGCCGGTGAACGACGAGATTCGGGACCTGATCTTGCACGCCGCACCGGCCGCAGAGTTAGGTACCGCGGCGGCGAAGGTCGGGATGAAGACCCTTCGTCAGGCCGGCCTCATCAAGGTACTCGAGGGAACGACCACGGTGGACGAAGTGCTGAGGGTCACTTTAGCCTGAGCGCACGCGCCCACCCACCGCGGGAGGAAGAACATCCTCCCGAGCGTGAGGGAGACTTGGCGGCCAATATCAGTGAACTCCTGCAGATTCTGGTGGATCGCGGCGCGTCGGACCTGCACGTCACGGCCGGCACCTTTCCGCAGATCCGGGTGGCCGGGCGCCTCGAACCCCTGACGGAATTCGAGGTGCTCACGCCCGAGGACACGCAACGCCTCGCCTACAGCGTCCTGAACGAAACGCAGAAGCAGCACTTCGAGGAGCGGAGCGAGCTGGACCTGTCGTTCGGCATCCCCGACCTCGCGCGCTTCCGGTGCAACGTGTTCCGTCAGCGCGGTACGGTCGGCGCGGCCATTCGCGTGATCCCGTTCGGCATTCGTTCCTTCGACGAGCTGGGGCTCCCCAAGGTCGCCCGGGAACTCGCGGATCGTCCCAAGGGTCTCGTCCTCGTGACCGGCCCCACCGGTTCGGGTAAGTCGACGACGCTGGCCGCGATGATCGACAAGATCAATCGTGAACGCCACGAACACATCATGACCATCGAGGATCCGCTCGAATTCCTTCACTCGCACAAGCAATGCGTGGTCAACCAGCGGGAGGTCTCCTCCGACACGCACTCGTTCAAGGACGCCCTGCGAGCGATCCTCCGTCAGGATCCGGACGTCGTCCTGATCGGCGAAATGCGCGACCTCGAAACCATCGCGGCCGCCATCACGATCGCCGAGACCGGACACCTGACGTTCGCCACGCTGCACACCAACTCCTGCGCGCAGACGATCAACCGGATCATCGACGTGTTTCCCACCGCCCAGCAGGCTCAGGTCCGGGCCCAGCTGTCGCTCGTGCTCGAGGGCGTCTTGTCGCAGACGCTGATCCCGAAGATCGGCGGCGGCCGAGTGATGGCGATGGAAGTCATGGTGGCGACCCCGGCCGTCCGCAACCTCATCCGGGAGGAGAAGGTTCACCAGATCTACTCCCTGCTCCAGGCCGGTTCGAAGTACGGAATGCAGACCATGAATCAGTCGCTGGCCGACCTCGTCCGGCGGCGCCTGATCACCCGAGATCATGCCCTCAACCGTTCGAGCGTCCCCGACGAGCTCGTCCAGCTTCTCCAGCACGACGGCGCGGCGAGCCCGTTCGCGACCGCCGGACGGCGTTAGCCCCGCGTCATGAGTGTCTTCGCCTACCGAGGACGAACGGCCAGCGGCATCATCACCGGTGAGGTGGAGGCGGACGACCGCATGACGGTCGTGGCCCAGCTTCGGGCGAAGGGTGTAGTCGCCACCGCGGTCAGGGAGCGGGCGCCGCGCTTCGGGGCGTTGGGGTCATGGCGAACGCGTCGCCGGAAGGCGAAGGACAAGCATCTCGCAATCTACACGCGTCAATTCTCGACGATGATCGACGCGGGCCTGCCCATCGTCCAGTGTCTGACGATCCTGAGCGAGCAGAGCGAATCGAAGGTGCTCCGCACCGTCACCAACGGGATCGCGCGTGACGTCGAGGGCGGCAGCACACTGGCCGACGCGTATCGGAAGCATCCCCGGACCTTTCAAGACCTGTACGTCAACATGCTCCAGGCGGGCGAAGCCGCGGGTATCCTCGACATCGTGCTTCAGCGGCTGGCCACGTACATCGAGAAAGCCGCCTCGCTCAAGCGCAAGGTGAAGAGCGCGATGGTATATCCCTCCACCATCATCTCGGTGGCGGTTCTGGTCATCATCTTCATGATGACGTTCGTGATCCCGACCTTCGCCACGATGTTCGCGCAACTCGGCGCCGACTTGCCGCTACCGACGGCGATCGTGCTGGCCATGTCCGAGTTCACCCGGCGCTACATCTTGCTCATCGTGGCCGCCCTCACCGGCTTCGTCTTCGGCGTCCGCGCCTTCTACCGAACGGACCGGGGCAGCCAGATCATCGATCGCCTGATGCTGAAGATCCCCGTCGTGGGAACCCTCGTGCAAAAGGTCGCGGTGGCACGCTTCACCCGCACCCTCGGCACGCTGGTGGCCGCGGGCGTCCCCATTCTCGAAGGGCTGCGCATCACCGCGCGGTCAGCCGGCAACCGGGTGGTCGAAGCTTCCGTGATGCAAGCCCGCGAGGCCGTCACCGCCGGGCGGCCATTGTCGGAGCCGCTCCGCACCGCGCCGGTCTTTCCGCCCATGGTGACGCATATGATCAGCGTGGGGGAGAGCACCGGATCGCTCGATCAGATGCTCTCGAAGATCGCCGATTTCTACGACGACGAAGTCGACAGCGCCGTCAGCGCGTTGATGTCGTTGCTCGAGCCGGTCATGATCGTCATCCTCGGCGTGATCATCGGCGGGCTCGTGGTGGCGCTCTACCTGCCGATCTTCAAGATCGTCACCCTCATCAAATAGTGAACCCGCTGGCCCTCGATCCTGACGCGCTGCTTCGCGCTCACTGTTGGGGCCGGCTGGCCGTCGTCGGGTTCCTCGTGGCCGTCGGTCCGTGGACCCCTGCCGTCTTCGTGCCCACCGCGAGCGCCGCCTTGCTCGTGGCCCTGGTCGCGCTCGTGGTCGTGTCGTCCGGGCTCCTACTCTTCCTCGGCCGGCCGCCGAGGCCCCGCGTGGTCGTCTGGCTGCTCTGCGTGCTCGACGCCGCCTTGATCACCGCCGTCGTCGCGGCCACCGGGGGCGCACGTTCAACTCTCGTCTCACTCTACGTTCTCCTGGGCGTCGGCGCCTGCCTGCTGCTGTCCCGCTGGGGTGCGCTCGCGATCGCTCTGATCTCGAGCGGCCTCTATGCCGTGCTCCTGTCGGCGCGGAGTGTCGTCCCCGCGGTGGCGTTTGCCGAGCCGGTCGACCGGATGGCCGCCCTCGACATGCTGGCGATCCTCATGACGTCAGGGACCATCATCCTCGTGTCGCTCGTCGGAGGCAGCCTCGCCGAGCGCTGCCTGCTGAGCCAGCGCGAGCTGGAGCGGGAGCGTCGGAACCTCGGCGATCTGCAAGCCTTCAGTGACATCATCTTCCAGTCCGTGGGCACGGGCCTCGTCGCGCTGGACGGCACGCATCGCATTACGGCGTTCAACCGGGCCGCGGAAGCGATGACCGGGCTCCCGGCCTCGCTGGCCGTCGGCGCCAGTTGGACCGACGTGTTTGGCGTGAGGCCTCCGCTCGAAGACGTCCAAGCGCAGTCCGCCGTTCCCGTTCGGCGGGAGATCGAGCTGCGCCGGGCTGATGGCACGACTCTGCCCGTTCGCGTCACCGCCTCGCCGCTCGAGGGCAGCGGCGGCGGTCCCTTCGGCTGCGTGGCCGCGTGCGAGGACTTGTCGTCGATCCGGGCCATGGAGGCCAGGGTACGCCAGGCCGATCGTCTGGCCACACTGGGCCGAATGGCGGCGAACATCGCGCACGAGGTGCGCAATCCCCTGGCTTCGCTCAGCGGGGCCGTCGAGGCGCTCACCGGCTCCGACGTGGCGGGAGACGCGCGAGGGCGACTCTCCGCGATCGTGGTGCGCGAGTCCAGCCGCCTCAGCGAGACCATCGAACACTTTCTCGAATACGCGCATCCGGCGCCGCTCGTGATGGAGCCCATCGACGCCGTGCTCGTCGTCGACGACGTGGTCTCCGCGTTGTCTCCGCGCGCCTGCTCCGGCGGCGTGAAGATCGTTCGCGTGTTTCCGGCGTCACTTCCGCTGGAGGCGGATCGTGGGCGATTCCGTCAGGTCGTGTGGACTCTGTGCATGCATGCGCTGGGCGCCATGCCCTCCGGCGGCGAATTACGCGTCGAGGCCCAGAGCCAGGCCGGCATGATCGAGATCACGGTCGCGGACACCGGCGATGGGATCGCCCCCGAAGACCTTCCTCACGCGTTCGAGCCGTTCTTCGCGGCCCGCCACGAGGTCGCCGGCCTCGGCCTCGCCCTCGTGTATCGCATCGTTCAGGAGCACGGCGGCGAGATCACGGCTCGCAGCGAAGGTGGACTGGGCGCCGAGTTCACCCTCCGCTTCCCGGAGCGCCATGCCTGAGGGCCGGATTCTCGTCGTCGACGACGAGCTGAGCATGCGCGAGGTGCTCGAGATCACGCTCCGGCAGGAGGGCTACGACGTCACCCTGGCCGACGGCGGCGAAGCGGCGCTCCGAGCTCTCGACGCGGCCGCCTTCGATCTCGTCGTCACCGATCTCCGGATGCGCGGCGTCGACGGGCTTGCCGTGCTCAGGGCCGTCAAGGAGCGCGCGCCGGGAACGGCCGTCCTGATGTTGACCGCGTTTGCTTCGACGGACACCGCGGTCGAGGCGATGAAGCTCGGCGCCTACGACTACGTGACCAAGCCGTTCAAGCTCGATGAGCTCCGGCTCACGATCGCCAGCGCGCTCGAACGCCAACGGCTACGCGAGGAAAACCAGGCGCTCCGGCGCCAGCTCCAGCGAGAGCACGGGTTGCCGAATTTCGTGGGGCGCAGCCGCCGGATGCTCGAAATCTTCGAGACCATCCGGAAGATCGCCGACAGTCCATCGAACGTCATGATCACGGGCGAGACGGGCACGGGCAAGGAACTGGTCGCGCAGGCGATCCACCAGGAGAGTCCGCGCGGGGTGCGGCCGTTCGTCTCCGTCAACTGCGGGGCCATTCCCGAGGGGCTGATGGAGTCCGAGCTGTTCGGCCACGTCAAAGGCTCGTTCACGGGCGCCGTGAGCGATACGCGCGGGCTCTTTGCCGCCGCGGACGGCGGCACCTTGTTTCTCGACGAGATCACCGAGATTCCCCCCTCGGTCCAGGTGAAGCTGTTGCGCGCCATCCAGGAGCGGTCCATCCGTCGCGTGGGCGACACGCGCGACCTGCGTGTCGACGTGCGGCTGATCGCGGCCTCGAACCGGGACCTGGCCGGGGCCGTGGCCGAGGGAGTCCTGCGCGAGGATTTGTTTTACCGCCTCAACGTGATTCCGATCCATCTGCCACCACTTCGCGAGCGGCGAGACGACATCCCGCTCCTCGTGAACCACTTCATCCAGAAGCTGGCGCGCGAAACCGGCAAAGACGTCCGAGGCATCACTCCTGAAGCGTTGGCCATGCTGGAGCAGCAGCGCTGGCCGGGGAATATTCGCGAATTGCAGAACTCGATCGAACGGGCCATCGTGCTCGGGACGGGGCCGACCCTGGAAGTCGATGCGTTGCCGAGTCAGCTCAGTCGGCCCGTCCCCGTCGGCGACGCCTCGCTCGAGATTCCGCCCGAAGGCCTCGACCTGGAGGCCACGCTGGAGAACATCGAACACCGGCTTCTCAGGGCGGCGCTCGAGCGCAGCGGCGGCGTACAAACCCGTGCCGCCGAACTCCTCAAGATGAGTTTTCGCCAATTCCGCTACAAGCTCCAGAAGGCGGGCGGTGCCGAAGCTCCTGCTCCTCGTGCCAAGTGACGTTTTTTGTCATCGACGATTGTCAACGATTACCGTCCCGCGAGGAGTTGGATCTCGTCGAACCTGCTAACGCGGCAAAAAAGCGCACGTGACGTGCTTCACAGGTCTGGCATAGGCGCTGCAACCAAGCACTGCCGCGGCTGACGAACCAGCCCAGTGCGGTGCAAATCAACTTTCAGGAGGCAGTGCCATGACGGAGTTCTGGCGGAAGAAACGGCAGCTCATCGGTAACCAGCACGGGTTCACCCTCATCGAACTGATGATCGTCATCGCGATCATCGGCATCCTCGCGGCGATTGCAATCCCGATCTACTCCAACATGCAGGCGCGCGCCCGCATCGCGAAGGCCCAGTCTGACCTTCGTGGTATGCATTCGGCGCTGGTGGCCTTCGGCGCCACCTGCGGCGACGTGCCGGGCAGCAACCCAGCGATCACGACCGGGGCTGTTCTGACGTTCGCCGCCGCCGGCGCCGCCGTGGCGTGCAACACCGTGAGCGGTGCGGCCACCGGTACGTTGGCCGCGCTCGGCAACCAGGTGCAGGACGCGAATCAGGTGGCCTCCGGGCCGTTCTATCAGCCGGGCAGAAACTTCACTCCGCCCGCCGGCTGGACTTATACGTACACACGCACCGGCGTCGGCCAGTACACGCTCAATGGCCAGACCGCGGCCGGCGGCGACATGCCGAACCCCGGCATCACCTTCCCATAAGCGAAAGCGACGGTAGGGGGCCGGCCCAGGCCCCCTACCCAATTCCCACAGGAGGGCAGGACATGATGCGGTTCTGGCAGAAGAGACGGCGGCTCATCCGTAACCAGCGCGGTTTCACCCTGATCGAGCTGATGATCGTCATCGCGATCATCGGCATCCTGGCGGCGATCGCGATCCCCATCTACTCCAACATGCAGGCCCGCGCCCGCATCGCGAAGGCCCAGTCCGACCTCCGCGGCATGCACTCGGCGCTGGTCGCCTTCAGCGCCACCTGCGGCGACGTGCCAGGTAGCAACCCAGCGATCACGACCGGGGCTCTTCTGACGTTCGCCGCCGCCGGCGCCGCCGTGGCGTGCAACACCGTGAGCGGTGCGGCCACCGGTACGCTGGCCGCGCTCGGCAACCAGGTGCAGGACGCGAATCAGGTGATTTCCGGGCCCTTCTATCAGCCGGGCGCGAACTTCACTCCGCCGGCCGGGTGGACCTATACCTACACGCGCACCGGCGCGGGGCAGTACACGCTCAACGGTCAGACGGCGGCCGGTGGTGACATGCCAAACCCCGGTATCACCTTCCCATAAGCGTATCCGCATGATGAGACCAGGTGGGCCCGCAGTCGGGGCCCCCTGGTCGGCACTCTCGATCCATGCCCACCCAACTCCTCATCCCCGTCGCGGCCGTCATCGGCGCCATCATCGGCAGCTTCCTGAACGTCGTGATCGTCCGCGTGCCTCGTCACGAGAGCCTGGTGACGCCGCGCTCGCGATGCCCCGCGTGCGGCACCGAATTGTGCTGGTTCGACAACATCCCTGTCCTGAGCTTCCTCGCGCTTCGTGGTTCCTGCCGGGCGTGCGGTGCGGCCATCTCCTGGCGCTATCCGACCATCGAAGGTCTGACCGCGCTGTTGTTCGCGGCGGCGGCATGGCGGAGCACCTCGATCGCGGATCTGCTCGTCGCGTGGTTGTTCCTCGCGGCGCTCGTGGCAATCGCCGGCATCGATCTCGAACATCAGATCATTCCCGATCGCATCACCCTGCCCGGCATTGTGGTGGGCTTTCTGACCTCATTTCTGGGCACTCGCGCATCGTGGCTCGACTCGCTGCTGGGCATTCTCGCGATCGGCGGCATCCTCCTCGCCGTCATCATCGTGAGCGGCGGGGGCATGGGAGGCGGCGACGTGAAGCTCGGGGCGATGATGGGTGCGTTCCTCGGGTACAAGCTGGCACTCCTCGCGCTGTTTCTGGCGGTCATTAGCGGCGGATGCGTCGCCCTAGCGTTGCTCTTCACCGGGATTCGGCGGCGAAAAGATCCAATCCCCTTTGGCCCATTCCTTGCGATGTCGGCTGCCATCGCACTGCTTTGGGGGGAGACAATTCTCACGTGGTATCTCACAGCATTCTCGTTCTAGGCCGTCGAGGGTTCTCCGTGATCGAGCTGCTCGCGGTCCTCGGGATCATGGGAGCCATGACCGCAACGTCGATCCCCTGGATGATCAGCTACTGGCGAACCGCCACCCTCAGGGCGGGGGCCGAAGAGCTCGCTGCGGGGCTCAACAACGGTCGTCAGCTCGCGATCTCCCAGTCCCAGCAGGTCTGTGTCGAAGTGGTGAACAACCAGTACCGCTACCGACTCCTGAACTGTGTGGGAGCGGTGTGGACCGGTCCCGGCAGCGGCGCCAACGGCTTCTTCCGCCTGGCGAACAACATGGGTGTGGCCACGAACGTGAATCCGGTCTTCGACTATCTTGGCGCGGCCACTCCTGGTGCAACGCTGACCGTGACGAATCCCCAGGGAGGAGCGGCCCTGTCGGTGGTCGTCTCCCCGGCCGGACGCGTCCGCATCTGTCCCGCGGCCGGATGTGCGGGATGACGGCGATCCTCCGCGACACGGCCGGTATGTCGGTCGTCGAGGTGGTCATCGCCCTCGGGGTCATCATGGTTGGCCTCGTCGCTCTCCTCGCCACGATGCCTCTCAGCACGAGCAGCATCGCGCAGTCCAACCTCAAGACCACGGCGACGTTCCTCGCCCAGCAGCGTCTCGAGCAGATCAAGAATGCCCAGTGGTGTCCGACGTGTGGGGGCGCTGGGGCCGCCGTCGACACCCTCGGTGGCGGGGGCTCCAACGGTGGGGCCGCCGTCGCCCAATGGCCCGACGAAGCCTACAACACGATCGTGGTGCCTTCGGGTAACACGAACGCCAGCTATCCGCGGTTTCGCCGCGAGGTGAGAATCGCCGACTGCTCGGTCGCGTCCTGTAGTGGAATCGCCATCGGAACGGCCTCGGCCAACACCCTCCGTCAGGTGACGGTGACCGTGTTCTTCTTCGGGTTGACGGGAGCTGGGCTCGTCACGGCGAACGAAGAGAACGTGCAGGTCATCACGCTCGTCGCCCGGAGATCGTGACTATGAAGCGGTGGCGCGACGCGCGGGGGTTCACCCTCGTCGATGTGCTCGTGGCGGGCGGGATGCTCGGTCTCGTCTTGGTCGCCGTGGGCACGGTGATCGAGCGGGGCCTTCGCCAGTCTTATGTCGGCACGCACAAGGCGGGCGTCCAGCAAAACGCCCGTGTGGCCCTCGAGCTCATGGCCCGTGAGATCCGGGAAACGACGGCTCCGCTCACGGCCGCGACGGCGACCTCGATCACGTTCACGCACCCCGACGCTGGGGTCATCACGTACACGATCGACGGGAACAACAATCTGACCCGCAACGACGCGCCGGTCATCGGCGGACTCCAGAATTCACTGCTCCAACCCCAGCTGTCGCTGTTCGTGTACCGCGACGTCAACGACAACGTCCTCGCAGCGCCGGTCGGGACGCCGGCCGACGTCTACCGGGTGACCATCACCGTCCAGACCGGCGACGACACCGGCGTCGCGACAGGACTCGCCGAGGCCAGAGCCGAGCTGACGACGTCGGTACGGCTGAGAAATCTGTAGGGAGGACACCCCATGCGTGGTCGACGACGCCTTCGATCGGCTCTCGCGGATCAGCGCGGCATCGCGTTGCCGCTCGCGCTCATCGTGATGACCCTCCTCACCGTACTCACGTTGGGATTCCTCGGCCTGACCTCCACGGAACCGATGATTACGGCCAATCTCAAGCGCGGCGAGCAAGCACTGGCCCACGCCGAGGCGGGGATCGAGCGCGCCATCTGGGCTCTGTCGAACCCGACGGTGGACACCGCAGGGGCGAATACGAAGCTCACGAATCTGGACGCGATTCCCGCCGCCTATAGCAATGGAGCCGGCCAACTGCTCTTTGCGCTGACCTCGCTGGGCCAGGACGCGCCGACCGGCGCCTATTCGGTGACCATTACGGGCGCCGCGCCCACCACGATCATCGCCCACGGTTACGTGCTGCGTAGTGGCGTCGCCGTTCCCGCCGGTGCCGCGCAGATCAATCAAGCCGATATCGCCGCGCATCGCGTGGTGCAGCTCCAGGTGAACGCGGGCGGGGCCAACGACAGGGTCGGAGGCCCGGCCGCCCCCGCCGACGTCAAGTTACCTGGTGCTCTTACGGTCGCCGGGACCGTCCAGCTGTCGGGCAACTCGGCGGTGAACGGCATGGACCGGGCCCCCGATACGCCAAACAACTGCGCCAAGAAGGCCGGAGTGACGATCCGCGACAAGACGAAGCTTTCCACCGGCGCGGAAGTCGACAACACCATCAGTCTAGGAGGCTCGACGTCGCCCGTCGGGGCTCCTTCCCAACAGGAGCTCGGGTACACAGACTTTGCGCCGTATACGCTCGCTGACGCGCAGCTCGCAGCCTTGAAGGCGCTGGCCCAACAGCAGGGCACGTACATCCAGCCGACGAGCAGCTCGCAGTTCAACCTCAACGTCGTCAACGGCCTCATGTTCATCGATACTGTCAACGGGCTGCCCCTCGGTACGCCGCCCGATCCGGCGAGACTGGCGAGCGTCAAGATCACCGGGGCGAACAACAGCGGCTGGTTGATCGTCATGGGCAGCATCCGGATCGACGGCAACGTCGCCTACACCGGCTTCGTCTACGCGCATAACGATCTCTCCTACAAGGGCACCGGCACAGGCGGAATCCAAGGCGGCGTCCTCACCGGCAACGTGCTGGACTCGGTGGCGACGGTCGTCGACACCGACGCGTCCGGCAACTCGCAGATCTACTTTGATTGCGAGAAAGTCGCCACGGGTGGGGGGGCGTTCTCTCAGGCCGTCCTCGACGGGCTCAATCGCTCCATCGTCACCATCTCGAAGGGCACATGGCGGGAAATGTCCAACTGACGGGTCGCCTCGTCATCGCGGGGTTTCTGCTCGCTACCGTCGGCCCCGCGATGACGGCGACCGGCTGTGGTCAGTCGCCTTCCCCGCCCCCACCCCCCAAAGCCGCAGCGGTCGTTCCCGACCCCCTCGCGCGGGCACGGGTGGCAATGGACCGCCACGAGTATGGCGTCGCCATGGGGCTGCTTCGCGAGGCGTTGGTCCGGCGTCCGGCTGATCTCGAGGCGCATTACCGGCTCGGAGTCAGCGCGAGCCATCTCGACAAGCCGGACGAAGCCAGCAAGGAGTTCGAGTGGGTCGTGGCGCATGGCCGCCCCCGAGCCCCGGAGGTTCAACTGGCGCGAGATTGGCTAGCCAGGCGAAGGGCTCCGAGGGCGTCCACGTCGGCGGCACCGGTCGGCAACGAGCCTTCGCCTTCAAAGCCGGAGATGGCGACCCTGGCCGGGCGCGCCGTCAGCCTCGACGGGATCAAGTCGCGCCTCCAGCTCTTCCTCAAGGGTGTGCCGGGAACCACGGTGAAGGATGAGTACCACCTGCTCCGCACCGACCAGCAGGGAAACTTCCGCTTCGCCGATGTCGTCCCCGGCGACTACATGCTCACCAACGCGATCGCGGGGCCGCCCGCGTGGCGGCTGCGCGTGTCGCTGGCCAAGGGTGAACATCTCACCCTCGACCTCTCACCCGCGAATCAGATCACGGTCCGTGACGACTTCCCGGAGTCGCGGCCGTGATCGCCCGGGATCACGCGGCGACCCCCGATTCCGTCCGTCTCGCGAATTCCCCCCACTCGTCATCTCGCTGAGATAGAATCCGCTCCGCCGTCCAGCGGAGCGTGAGCGAGCACATGATGATGATGTCGCGATTCGCGCGAAAACCGCGCGAGACCTTCGGACTCGATATCGGAACGAGCGCGGTCAAGGTCGTCCAGCTGCGGGAAGGGCCGGGCGGCTTCGTCCTCATCGCGCTCGGCAGCGCCCCGTTGCCCCTCGACGCCATCGGCGACGGGACGATCAAAGCGCCTGACGCGGTGGCGGCGGCCATCCGCGACGCCGTGGCCCGCGCCGGCATCAAGACCCGCGAGGCCGTGATCGGCATCGCGGGCCGAGAACTGATCACCAAGAAGGTCCAGCTTCCCGAGGTGCCCGCCAAGGAGCTGCGCGACGCGGTCGAGCTCGAGGCCGAACATCACATCCCGTTCGCGTTCGACGAAGTCTGCCTCGACTATCACGTGGCCGGGCGCCACGGGGGCATGATGGATCTCGTCCTCGTCGCCGTCAAGAAATCGAAGGTGAACGAATACGTGGCGGTGGTCGAGGACGCCGGATTCGCGCCGGTGATCGTCGACGTCGACGGCTTCGCGGTCGGCAACCAGTTCGAGCTGAACCATCCCGAGCCATCGGGAGACTCCGTGGCCCTCATCGACATGGGAGCGGCCGTGATGAAGACGAACGTCGTCCGCGGCGGCGCCCCCGCCTTCGCTCGCGATATTCCGTTCGGGGGCAACCAGTACACCCAAGCGATCGCCGACCGGCTCCATACGACCTTCGAACACGCCGAGCGCGCCAAGCTCGGCGAGGCCGCCGACATTCCCTGGGACAGCATCGTCCCCGCCCTGGAGAGCGTGTCGCGCGACCTCGCCCTCGAGGTCCGGCGGACGTTCGACTACTTCGGATCGACGTCTGATTCAGAGCGAATCGGCCGCGTGGTGATGTCGGGAGGCGCCGCGCGCCTGCGCGGACTCACCGAGTACCTGTCGTCGACGTGGAGCATCCCGGTGGAAGTGGCGCGCCCCTTCGAACGGATCGACGTCGACGCCGCACACGAGGACGAGGTCCGAGCCGCCGGCCCGTCTTTGACGGTGGCGGTCGGCCTCGCCCTGCGCCGTCCGGGAGAGCGCCGCGGATGATTCGGATCAATCTCGCCCCGCCACGGGAACGGGCCGGGGTGCGCTTGGCCATGCCGGGGCTGAACCTGGGCGCGGCATTCGGTGTGGCCGGCGTCGTTCTCGCTGTCCTCATCGTGGGCTCGGCCCTGTATCTCTTCCGCGAGGAGCGTCAGCTCGCCGCGGAGGTCGAGGCCAGCGCCCGCGAGCTGAACTCGCTCAGAGCGATCGTCGGCCCCGCGGCGAGGATGCGGGAGCATCTCGCCGAGATCCAGGCACGCCTGAAGGCGGTCCAGGGGCTGACCAAGGACCAGGGCCGGCCGCTGTCCCTGATCGACGCGTTCGCGGACGTGGTGCCCGCCGATCTGTGGATCACGGGGCTCGAGGACTCGGGCGCCGTCCTGCGCGTGACCGGCTCGGCGTTCTCGCCCACGGCCGTGTCGAACCTCATGGCCGCGCTCAGGGCCTCCGGCAAGTTCAGAGACGTCGACATCGTGGTATCGAAGCGTGAACTCGACAAGGTGCCCGATCTGGTCACGTTCGAAATCACCTGCCGCTTCGAAACGTAACGATGGTGGCACGACCCCAATTCCTCGATACGCTCGCGGGCGCCCCGCGCTGGCAGAAGCTCGTGATCGGGCTCGTGGCGCTGGTGGCCTTCGGCGCCGGGGGGTATTTCATTGCCGTGCTGCCCGTCGCCGGTCGGGTGGCGTCACTGCGAAGCCAGCGCGACACCCAAGAGCAGGAAATCGTTCGCCTCCGTCCGATGATGGCCGAGGTCACGCGCCTACGCCGGCAGGCGACCGAGGTCGAGCGGCAGCTCGACGCCGCCAAGGACAAGCTGCCGACCGAGCGGGAGATTCCGACGCTCTATCGAACGCTCTCGGACGCCGCCGTGCAGGCCGGCCTCGTCGTCGCGCTGTTTCAGCCGCAGGCTGCTCGCGTCCGCGACTTCTACACCGAAATCCCGATCTCCGTGGTCGCCGAGGGCGGATACCACGAGTTCGGTGACTTCCTGGCGCGGGTGGCGACGCTGTCGCGGGCGGCCATGGTCAGCGATCTCAAGCTCACAGGCGCGAAACCCGCGACACCGGCCCCCGCGACGGGAGGCAGCGTGCGACCGCCGGCGGCCTCCAATCGACCGCGCACGTCGATCGCCGATACGACGAGGCCGCGGCGCTCGATCCGAGCGGAGATGACCCTGCTGACCTATGTGTATAGGCCGGTCGGCTCCCCGCCGGCGCCCAAGCCGGCCGGCACCGCGACGAAGCCCGAAGGTTCGAAACCGTGAAGTCCCAGGTGTTGCTCGCCTCGCTCGGGCTGACCTTCACGGTGGCGACCTTCGGCGGCGCGCGTGGCCAGGCGCCCCTCGGCCAGCCCGCGGTCAGCGCGGAGTCCCCGGCGCAGGGAGTCGTACCGGCCGCGCCCGCCGCGGGGACGCCCACGTACGACCGCAAGGGCCGACGTGATCCGTTCGAGCCGGTTCAGGCCGTCCAGCCGGGGATGAGCTCGCCCGTCATCGCCGCCGCCCAGCTCAAGGGAATCCTGCGAGGCCGGACGCCTCGAGTCCTCGTGGAAACGCCGGACGGTCTCGGATACATTCTCGCCGTGGGCGACACGCTTGGCGAGGGACGCCTCATCGAGATTCAAGGGGACAGCGCGGTGTTCAGCGTTCCGACTCGGTTCGGAGCCACCAACCGGGTCGTGTTGCGGCTCTTGGAGGACTGATGGAATCGGCGCGCTGGATACCGTTGACGGTCACGCTGATGTTGGGACTGGTCGCGACGTGTGCGCCGATCCGCGGCGACGAGGCCCACGCGGCTTCCAAGCTCGAGGACGTGAGCGTCGTCACCGAGGGCGATTCGGTCGTCGTCCGTCTCGCGACGTCACAGCTCCCGCGCTACCGCGTCGAGCTGCTCGACGGGCCGTATCGGGTCGTGCTCGATCTCGACGACACCGTGTACGCCTGGAGCAAGCGATCGCTCGTCACCACCGCCGGGGCTCTCGTCCAGGTCCGGGGCAGCCAGTTCCGCAAGGACGTCGCCCGCGTCGTCCTTCAACTGAAATCGCGCGTCCCCTACTCGGTCCGCGAGGAAGGCGATGCACTGGTCGTCGAGCTCACGACCGGGTCCACGGGCGCGGACGCGCCCGCCCCCAGCGGGCGGCAGCCCACGGTGGTGGCGCGCGCGGCGGTGATGCAGACGCCACCGAAGGATCCGGCGACCTCGGCGACTCCGCCCCCGGCGGCGCCGGCCGCGGTCCCGCTGATCTCGCTTGAGTTCAAGGATGCCGAGGTCGTCAACCTGTTGCGGATCCTCGCCTCGGAGAGCGGGCGCAATATCGTCATCGGCGACGACGTCAAGGGCCGGATGTCGATCTCGCTCCACAACGTGCCGTGGACGCTGGCGCTCCAGACGATCCTCGAGGCGCGCGGTCTCGAGCGTCTCGACCGCGACGGCGTCATCCGGATCGTCACGGTCGAGCAGCTGACCAAGGAGCGTGAAGCCCGGGCGAGGATCGAGGAAGCCAAGGTCAAATCCGAGATCGAGATTCGCACCAAGAGGGCCGAGGCCGAGGCGAAGGAGATGGAAGTCCAGCAACGCAAGCGCGCCGCCGAGGCCGCCGTGGCCGACGCCATCGCGCGGGGGCCCCTCACCGAGGCGGCGATTCGCATGGCCTACGCTGATCCCGGAGAAGTGGCCAACACGCTCCAAGGTCTGCTCGGACTCGGTCCGGGCGCGTCTGAGATCCAGCCGTGCCGCATGATCAAACAGGAACCGGGCAAGCGAGAGGTGACCTTCGCAAGGGGTGGCGGCGGGGCGAGTGAGGGGCCGACCCGCGGGCCGATCGCCGAGCCGCCGTTCTCCAGCCTCTTCGGTCCGCCGCGCGAAGAAGGCGCGTCCAAGCAAGCGCCGCCCCCGGTCGAAGACGTGACGTCGAAACGGCGGACGATCCGGTCCCACTGCGCGACGAACACCCTCTTTCTGAGACTGCACGCGACGGATCTCGAGCGGGTGCGCCGGCTGATCCGCGAGTCGCTGGACATCCCGGCGCCCCAGGTGAAGATCGAGGCGCGCATGGAGATCCTGGAGCGCGATGACCTCTTTGCCATCGGGGTGCAGTGGGGCGGCGGTGGCGTGCTCGCGGTCGACGGCAATCGTAACGTGATCGTCGGTCGGGGGTTCACCAGCGATTTCCTGACGAACCCGGTCTCCACCGGCATCCCCCCGTCCGGCGTTCCGCCGCTGTCGAACCCCAACCTGGGCCTTGGCCAGGCCATTCCCGTCAGCAGTCAAACCGGATTGCCGTCGGGCGGAAACCTCATCAACCTCCCCATCGGCTCGCTCTTGCAGGGGGCCGCTCCGGCCGGGGCGGGCGGCATCGCCTTCGGGATCATCGGCAGCCGGCTGAACCTCAATCTCGCCCTCGAAGCGCTCCGCACCCAGGGCAAGACCGTGACGCTGGCTCGTCCCGACATCGTCACCCTGGAGAACAACCTCGCGCGCATCTCGCTGGGTGAGGAGATTCCGTTCGCGACCGTCAGCTCGGCGGGGACACAGGTTCAGTTCAAGGAGGCTCTGCTCCAGCTCACCGTGATCCCAACGGTCGTCCGCGAAGCCCTGCGCAACAAGATCCGACTGACCGTCATGGTCGAGAACAACTCACGCGGAAACGTCGTGAACCTGGGGGCGTCGGGCGCACCGCCCGCCATCAACCGGCGAAGCGCCGAGACCGACGTGCTGATCAACGAGGGCGACCACCTCGTGATCGGCGGCATCATGACCAGCGTCCAGACCGAGGAGGTCCGCAAGGTCCCGATGTTCGGGGACGTCCCCCTCCTGGGCTGGCTGTTCAAGCAGCGGGGCACGCAGCAGACCCGACGAGAGCTGGCGGTCTTCATCACCCCGATGGTCCTCAAGGACTCGAGTCCCGAGCCCGCACCGCCACGCCCGGCTTCGGCGCCGGGTGCCGCGCGGTAGACCTCGGCGAGCCCCGCCACCAGCGCGTGGTAAGCTGATCGCGCGCAGAGGTCCCAATGCCTGAATCGCACGACTCCGTGTTCGACACCATAGACCCTCAGGGCCGCACCGCGTGATCGTCGACGTCACGCTGGGGGAGAAATCCTACGCGGTCGTGGTCGAGCGAGGCGTGTTGACCACGGTGGGCGCCCGCTTGCGCGGGCTCGGCGTCGGATCGAAGACGGCTCTGGTCACCGCGGCCTCGATCCTGCGACTCTACGGCAAGCCGGTGATCGAGAGCCTCGAGAACGCGGGCTTCACGGTCACGGTCGTCGAGGTGCCTGACGGTGAGAGCGCCAAGACGCTGGCCGTCGCGGAGGCATGCTGGAACGCGCTCCTCGCCGCCGGTCTCGACCGCACCTCCACCGTGCTGGCTCTCGGCGGTGGCGCCGTGGGCGACCTCGCGGGGTTCGTCGCCGCCACCTACATGCGGGGCCTGAACTTCGTCCAGGCCCCGACCACGGTGCTGGCCCAGGTCGACGCGTCGATCGGCGGCAAGACGGCCATCGATCACCCCACCGCGAAGAACCTGATCGGAGCCTTCTACCAGCCGCGGCTCGTCCTCATCGACCCCTCGACCGCCGCCACCTTGCCCGAGCGCGACTTCCGCTCCGGGCTGGCCGAGATCGTCAAGCACGGCATCGTGCTCGACGGCGCATACTTCGCCGACCTCGAGCGGAGCGTGCCGGAGATCGGGGCCCGCGAGGGGGCGACCCTCGAGCGCATCATCGGTGGCTCGTGCCGGCTCAAGGCCGACGTGGTCGAGCGCGACCCGGAGGAGAAGAGCGAGCTGCGCTTCGCGCTGAACTACGGTCACACCATCGGCCACGCGCTGGAGGCGTCCACCGCCTTCGGCCGCTTCACCCATGGCGAGGCGGTGGCGCTCGGCATCGTGGCCGAAGCCCGGCTGGCCGTCCGCCTGGGTATCGCCAGCGCCGAGACGGCCGACCGTCAGGTCCGCCTGCTGGAAGCCGTCGGCCTGCCCGTGCGCGCCCGCGACGTCGACGTGGACGCGGTGCTCGCCGCCACCCGTCGCGACAAGAAGTCCCGCGACGGCCGCGTGCCGTTCGTGCTGGCGCCGTCCATCGGTGCGTACCGGGTGGTGTACGACGTGAGCCTCGACGACGTCCGCCCGGTGGTGGCCGGGCTGGGCTGACCTTGCCCATGGCCGATCAGAGCCTGGACCACGCCGTCCCGTCCGCCGAGGACGGAGCCCTCATCGCCGCCATCAGGCGCCAGGAAGAGCGCGTGCGGCGCGACCCGGCCTCCCTGGCCTTCGCCCAGCTCGCCGACCTCTATCGCAAGGCGGGGCGCGTGGCCGAGGCGATCGCGATCTGTCGCGAGGGTCTCCAGCGCTTTCCCCACTACACGACCGCGCGATTGATCCTGGCCAAGACCTATCAGGCCGACGGCGAGTTCGACCAGGCCCTCGCGGAGCTGGCGGCGATTCTGGACGTGAGTCCGCGCGACGTTCAGTCGCACCGGCTGGCCGCCGAGATCCATCGCCGGTGCGGGCGGCTCGACCAGGCGGTGACACATCTGGAAACCGTGGTCGCCCTCGACCCCGGCGACCGCGAATCGCGCGCCCTGCTCGGCCTGCTCCGCGCCAGCGGTCCCGGAGAGGGCAGCGGCCTGCGTCGAGTCCTCGCCGACGACACGTTCGTCACGCTCGCCTTCGGCTCGCTGTGTCTGGACCAGGGCCTGCTCGACGAGGCGGCGTCGGTCTTCACCCGCCTGCTGCGCAAAGATCCCGACAATTCCGAGGCGCGCGAGCGGCTCGAGCAGACCCTGCGCGCCCGCCTGCGACGGAGAGGGTAGATCGCGATGCAAGTCTCGACCGCGGAGTTCAAGAAGGGCCTCCGGATCGTGTTCGACGATCAGCCGTACCAGATCGTCGATTTCCAGCACGTCAAGCCGGGCAAGGGCGGCGCGTTCGTGCGCACCAAACTCAAGCACATGCGGCAGGGCCGGGTCATCGACAACACCTTCCGTTCCGGTGAGAAGGTCGAGCTGGTGGACTTCGACGAGAAGCACATGCAGTTCCTCTACCGCGACGACCGCTATCACTTCATGGACATGGAGAGCTACGAGCAAGTGTCGCTCTCGGCCGACGAGGTCGGCGACGCGCGCGAGTACTTGAAGGAGAACACCGAGGTCGACGTGCTCTACATCGACGGCGCTCCCGTCACGGTGGAGCTGCCGAACTTCGTCGAGCTGGCCGTCGCCCAGACGGACCCGGGCGTACGTGGCGACACCGCCCAGGGCGGCACCAAGCCGGCCACGCTGGAGACCGGCGCCGTGGTCCAGGTGCCGCTGTTCCTCAACGAGGGCGACCTCGTCAAGGTCGACACCCGCACGGGCGAGTATCTCGGTCGGGTGGCGACGGCAGGGTAATGCGTCCCCGCCGGGCCCGGCCCGACGATCCGCAGGCCCTGACCGACCTCGTCCGCAAGCTCGGCGCACTCCTCTCCGAGCTGAATCTCTCGGAAATCGAGGTGAACCACGGCGAGACGCGAATCCGGCTGAGCCGGACGCCGCCGGCCTCGCCGATCGCGGTGACGACCTCGCCGCCGCCTCCGGCCCCCGTCGCCGATGCGCTCTCGTTCGCGGGCATCACCATCGAATCCCCGATGGTGGGGACGTTCTACGGGGCCTCGGCGCCCACCGCCGAGCCGTACGTGCGCGAGGGCGACCTCGTCAAAGAAGGACAGATACTCTGCATCATCGAAGCGATGAAGCTGATGAACGAGATCGAGACCCGCGCCGCCGGCCGCATCGCCAAGATCCTGGTCGACAACGGCCAGGCCGTCGAGTACGGTCAACCGCTCTTCCTGATCGAGCCCCCACGCTGACGGTGTCTCAGCAGACCACACGCCGAGGGGTGCGGACGGAACAGGCGTCACGCGCCGGGGGAGTGCGGACGGAGCGGGCGCCACGCGCCGGGGGGGTATGGGGGGAGCCGTAGGGGGCCCCCCATCCCGGATGTTCCACAAAATTTTGATCGCCAACCGCGGGGAGATCGCGCTGCGCATCGTGCGGACCTGCCGCGAGCTGGGGATCCGCAGCGTGGTCGCCCACTCGCAGGCCGACGCCCAGTCGCTGCCGGTGCGCCTGGCCGACGAGTCGATCTGCGTCGGGCCCAACGACCCGCGCGCGAGCTACCTGAACATCCCCTCGATCATCTCGGCGGCGGCGGTGACGGACAGCGAGGCGATCCACCCCGGATACGGCTTCCTCGCCGAGAACGCGACGTTCGCCGACATCTGCCGCTCGTGTGGCATCACCTTCATCGGCCCCTCTCCCGAAGCGATCCGTCTCATGGGAGACAAGGCCCAGGCGCGACAGCTCGCCACGCAGGCCGGCGTTCCCATCGTCGCGGGCAGCGAGCGTCGGCTGACCAACGGAGGCGACGCCCTCGACGTGGCCGAGGCGATCGGATATCCCCTCATCTTCAAGGCGTCCGCGGGCGGCGGCGGACGCGGGATGCGCATCGTGCGCGAGCGGTCGGCCGTCGAGCAGGCCTTTGCCGCCTGCCAGGCTGAAGCGGGCGCGGCCTTCGGCAACTCCGAGATCTACTGCGAGAAGTTCGTCGAGGGCGCGCGTCACGTGGAGGTCCAGGTCCTCGGCGATCGCAACGGCATGCGCGTACACCTCGGCGAACGCGACTGCTCGGTGCAGCGCCGTCACCAGAAGCTCATCGAGGAATCACCGGCTCCGCACCTGCGCGCTGAGACGCGCGCCGGCCTCGAGCGAGCGGCCCTCACGGTGGCCGGCGCCGTGAACTACGTCAACGCCGGAACCGTCGAGTTCCTCGTCGACCCCGACGAGGCCTTCTCCTTCATCGAGATGAACACCCGCATCCAGGTCGAACATCCCGTCACCGAGCTGATCACGGGGATCGACCTCATCGCCGCGCAGATCAAGATCGCGGCCGGCGAGCCGCTCGGCTATCGCCAGGACGCGATCCACTTCGACGGGCACGCCATCGAGTGCCGGATCAACGCCGAGGATCCCGAGACGTTCGCGCCGAGCGCGGGACGGGTCACGGGCTGGCTGCCGCCCGGCGGATTCGGGGTGCGCGTCGACAGCCACCTGATGGTGCCGTACAGCGTACCGCCCTTCTACGACTCGCTGATCGCCAAGCTGATCGTGCACGGGCGCGACCGGGGCGAGGCGATCGAGCGCATGCGCCGCGCGCTCGGCGAGATGGTGGTGGAGGGCGTGAAGACGACCATTCCGTATCACCTCAAGACGCTCGCCGACCCGGCGTTCGTCGAGGGCCGATTCACCCAGCGATGACCATGGATCCCTCGCTCTACGTGATTCTCGATCGCGCCGCGGCGGCCGGGCGCGACCTCGTCGAGATCCTGGACGCGGCCATCGCGGGCGGCGCGCGGATGGTCCAGCTCCGTGAGAAGACGTGGCCGTCAGGCCAGCTCCTGCCCCTCGCCGAACGGCTCCGAGCACGCTGCCGCCAGGCCGGCGTGACGTTCGTGATGAACGACCGCGTCGATCTCGCCCTCGTTCTCGAGGCGGACGGGGTGCACCTCGGCCAGGACGATCTTCCGCCGCGCGTGGCCCGCCCTCTCCTGCGGCCGGGCATGATCCTCGGCGTGTCGACCCACAGCGTCGAGCAGGCGCGACGCGCTCAGGCCGACGGCGCCGACTACGTGGCGGTCGGCGCGATGTTCCCGACCCAGACCAAGCCCGACTTCGAGCTCGTCGGCCCGGCCCTGGCCCGCGCCGCCCGTCCCCACATCCGGGTGCCGCTGGTCGGGATCGGAGGCATCACGCCGCGGAACGCCGGCGACGTGATTCGGGCCGGCGCCGACGGCGTGGCCGTGATCTCCGCGGTGTGCGGAGCGGCCGATCCCGCCGCGGCAAGTGCCGATTTTCTCGACGCGATTCGCCGGGCGCGCGCTTGACCCGATCGTCGCCGCCGCTATAATGGCGCGCACACTCAAGGAGGGGACCATGCGTTCCTACCCCATTCGCTCGTTGCTGGCCGTCGCCTTGGCCTTCGGCCTGACGCTCGCAGGTGGCGCCTCGACGCTGGACGCGCAGGGCAAGGGCACCATCAAGATCGCCACGCAGAGCCCGCTGAGCGGTGGACAGGCGGCGCTCGGTGAAGGCATCAAGCTCGGCGCCCAGCTCGGGGTCGAGAAGTTCAAGGGCGCCCTGGAGAAGCAGGGCTTCAAGGTCGAGCTGGTGCCGTTCGACGACCAGGCCAAGCCCGACGTCGGGGTGGCCAACGCGCGCAACATCATCGCCGACAAGGACATCATGGTCGTGATCGGGCACCTGAACTCCGGGGTCGCGATCCCGTCGTCGGAGGTCTACAAGGAAGCCAGCCTGGCCATGATCTCGCCCGCCAACACCAACGAGAAGATCACCGACCGCGGGTATCCGAACGTCAACCGCGTGTGCGGGCGCGACGACGTGCAGGGTCCGGTGGGCGCGGAGTTCGCCGCGACCACGCTCAAGGTGAAGTCGGTCTACATCGTGCACGACAAGACCACGTACGGCCAGGGCGTGGCCGAAGCATTCAAGCGCGACATCGAGAAGAAGGGCGTCAAGATTGTCGGGTTCGACGGCACCGAAGAGAAGTCCAACTTCGACCCGATCGTGACCCCGATCAAAGCCAAGAATCCTGACCTGATCTACTTCGGCGGCATCTACGACCAGGGCGCCCCATTCTTCAAGCAGGCGCGGGAGAAGGGCGTCAAGTCGAAGTTCCTGGGCCCCGACGGGCTCGACTCCTCGGACCTGGTCAAGATCGCGGGCAAGGCCGTGGTCGGCATGTACTACACGACCGCGGCGGCGCCGGCCTCGAGTCCGCAGGCCAAGCAGTTCGCGGAAGAGTTCAAGAAGAAGTTCGGCAAGAACCCCGAGCCCTACGCCGCGGAGTCCTACGTGGCCACCGCCATCGCCGTCAAAGCCCTCGAGTCCGTGGTCGCCGGCGGCAAGGCGCCGAGCCGAGAGGGCGTGGCCGCCGCGATCCGCAAGGTGAAGTACGCGGGCATGACCGGCACCATCGAGTTCGACGACAAGGGCGATCCCAAGAAGGCGTCCTACTACGTGCTGCAGGTGTCCAGCGACAACCCGGAGAAGTGGACCGAGAACAAAGAGGCCAAGCGCCTGGCCATCGCCGCTCCGTCCGCCAAGAAGTAACGCACGCCCGGGCGGCCGGGCTCGGCCCGGCCGCCCACGCTTTCATGGACGTCGAGATCCTCGTCAACATCCTGCCCCAGGTCCTGCTCGATGGACTGATCCTCGGCTTCATGTACGCGCTGATCGCGCTCGGCTACACGATGGTCTACGGCGTGCTCGAGTTCATCAACTTCGCGCACTCCGAGATCTTCATCGTGGGCGCCTTCGTGGGCGTGGAGATCCTGCTCGGGCTCAAGTCCGCGGGCTGGCTCGAGCACCTGCCGTGGCCGCTGGTGCTCCTCCTCGTGCTGCTCGCCGGCATGGTGGTCAGCGGCGCGCTGGCGGTGACGGTGGAGCGCGTGGCCTATCGCCCGCTGCGCGGGGCGCCGCGGTTGATCCCGCTGATCTCCGCCATCGGGATCTCCTTCTTCCTCCAGGACCTCATCCGGCTCGTGGAGAGCATCTGGCGCAACGCCTTCAACCTCGTGTATCCCACCATCGACGTGTTGAACGAGCGCTTCGAGCTGACGCCGACCATCGACGTCTCGGTCAAGTCGCTGGTGGTGATCGTCGCCGCCCTCGCCATGCTCGGCGTGCTCCACGCGCTGGTGAACCGGACCAAGATCGGCACGGCCATCCGCGCCGTCGCCGAGGACCAGACCGCGGCCAGCCTCATGGGCATCAACGTCAACCGGATCATCTCGCTGACCTTCCTCATCGGCGGCGCCATGGGCGGGGCCGCCGGCGTGCTGTTCGGCGTGCAGTACGGGCTCATCAATCCGTACACGGGGTTCATCCCCGGACTGAAGGCGTTCACGGCGGCGGTGCTGGGCGGCATCGGCAATATCCCGGGCGCCATGATCGGCGGCCTGGTGCTCGGACTGCTGGAGGCGTTCGCCGCGTCGTATCTGTCGCTGCTCACGGGCGGCCGGTTCGGCGCCGAGTACAAGGACATCTTCGCGTTCTCGGTGCTGATCCTGATCCTCATCTTCCGTCCCAAGGGCCTCCTCGGCGAGGTCGTGCGCGAGCGCGCGTGATCCAGCTCGTCGGCGCCGTCGCCTTTCTGATCGCCTCGGGGATCGCGGTGGCGACCTTCCCGCGCTCGGTGCTGGTCTTCCTCGCCTTCCAGGCGGCACTGTTCGCCGTGTACCTGGCGCGCATGCCCGCCTGGCTCCGCGCCGCCCTCCTCGGGCTGGCCCTGCTCGTGATGATGCCGCTCATCGGGCTCTATAACGGCTATTACCTCGAGGTCGCCACCCAGGTCGGCATCTTCGTGGCCCTCGCCCTCGGTCTCAACATCGTGGTCGGGCTCGCGGGCCTGCTCGACCTCGGCTACGTCGCCTTCTTCGCGGTGGGCGCCTACTCGTGGGCGATCTTCGGGTCGCCCCAGGCCAACGCGATCTTCGGCGGGGGGTTTCCGCTGGCCCCGATCTGGTTCTACCTGTTCCTGGGCGTCGGGCTGGCCGTGGCCGGCGCCACCGGGGTGGTGCTGGGACTGCCGGTGCTGAGGTTGCGCGGCGACTACCTGGCGATCGTCACCCTGGGCTTCGGCGAAGTTATCCGCGTGCTCGCGAACAACCTCGACAAGCCCATCAACCTGACCAATGGTCCGCGCGGGATCACGCCGATCACCCGGCCCCCGGCGCCGTTCGGCATGCCCTACCCCGAGTACTTCTATTTCCTGGTGCTGGCGATCGTGGTCCTCGTCGTGCTCGTCAACCGCCGGCTCGAGAACTCTCACATCGGGCGTGCGTGGGAGGCGATCCGCGAGGACGAGCTGGCCGCTCAGGCGATGGGCGTGCCGCTGGTGCGCTCGAAGCTCCTCGCGTGCGCGTGCGGGGCGTCGTTCGCCGGCATCATGGGCGTGGTGTTCTCCGCCAAGCAGGTGTTCATCAACCCGGAGTCGTTCACGTTCCTCGAGTCCATCGGGGTGCTCGCGATGGTGATCCTCGGCGGCATGGGATCCATTCCCGGCGCGGTGCTGGGGGCCACGGTGGTGACCGTGCTCAATCTGCAGGTGCTCAAGGGATTCTCGCTGTGGCTGAACGAGCTGAAGAACGCCGGGGTCGTCGTGCTGGGCTTCAACCTCGCCGATCTGCCCACCCAGCTCGAGCCCGCGAAGTACGAGCGCATGATCTTCGGGATCATCCTCGTCCTGATGATGATCTTCCGGCCCCAGGGCATCCTGCCCGTGCGGCGGCGGCAGCGCGAGCTGGCCGCCCGCGCCCCGGCCACCGGCCCGGCGACCCCGGCGCCCTGATGGCTCTCTTCGAAGCCCGCGGGATCACCAAGCGCTTCGGCGGACTCACCGCGGTCAGCCAGGTCGACTTCACCCTCGACGCGGGCATCGCCTCGATCATCGGGCCCAACGGCGCGGGCAAGACCACGCTCTTCAACATCTTCACCGGGCTCTACGCGGCCGATGCCGGCGCCGTGGTCTTTCGCGGCGTGCCGCTCGCCGGGCTGCGGCCCGATCAGATCACCGCGCTGGGGATCTGCCGCACCTTCCAGAACATCCGGCTCTTCACCAACATGACCGCGATCGAGAACGTGCTGGTCGGAATGCACGCGCGCATCTCGCTGGGACTCTGGGACGTGCTCTCGCGTCGCCCGCGCTTTCGCGAGGTCGAGCGGACGCTGGGCCAGCGCGCCGAGGACTTGATCGAGCGCGTGGGGCTGACCCGCCAAGCCAACGAGCTCGCGCGCAATCTCCCCTACGGCGATCAGCGCCGGCTGGAGCTGGCCCGCGCGCTCGCCTCGGCGCCGAGCCTCCTGCTCCTCGACGAGCCGACCGCGGGCATGACGCAGGGCGAGGCGGCGGCGCTCATGCGTCTCCTGAAGTCGCTGGTGGCCGATCTCGGGCTCGCGATCCTGCTCATCGAGCACAACATGCGGGTCGTGATGGAGGTCTCCGATCGCGTCACCGTCCTCGACTACGGGGAGAAGATCGCCGAGGGCCGCCCGGCGGACATCCAGCGCGATGCCCGCGTCATCGAAGCGTATCTCGGTCGGGGCCGGGCGATGGGTCGCGCGGTCGTCACGTGACACCGTGTTAGTCGTCGAGGATCTGCACGTGTATTACGGGGAGATCCATGCTCTCAAGGGCGTGTCGCTCAGCGTGGGAGCGGGCGAGATCGTGGCGGTGCTGGGGCCGAACGGCGCCGGCAAGACGACGACGGTGAAGACGATCTCGGGACTCCTGGCGCCACGGCGCGGGAGCGTCACGCTCGACGACGTCGCGATCACCGGACATCCCGCGCACGAGATCGTGTACAAGGGCATCGCCCACGTTCCCGAGGGACGGAAGATCTTCAACCGGCTGACCGTGGCCGAGAATCTCGGGATGGGCGCCTACAGTCGGAGCGACCGCGGGATCGCCGAGGACATGGAGCGCGTGTTCGCGCTCTTTCCGCGGCTGAAGGAGCGTCACGCACAGGTGGCGGGGACGCTATCGGGCGGCGAGCAGCAGATGCTCGCCATCGGCCGCGCGCTGATGGCCCGGCCGCGCCTGCTCTTGCTGGACGAGCCGAGCATGGGCCTCGCCCCCATCGTGGTGGAGCAGATCTTCGAGACCATCGTGGACATCAACCGGCGCGGCACCACCATCCTGCTCGTCGAGCAGAACGCCGCCATGGCCCTCGGCATCGCCGGCCGCGGCTACGTGCTCGAGACCGGTGCCGTCGCCCTGACGGGGACGGCCGCGGAGCTGGCCGGAAACGTCGACGTCCGCCGCGCCTATCTGGGAGAATGACGCCATGATCGGAGACGGATTGAACTTCGAGGCGCACGCCGTCGGGGCGACGTACCGGACGCTGGCCCGGACGGTGTCGGAGACGGACATCGTGAACTTCGTGAACCTCGGCGGGTTCAACGAGCCGCTGTTCATGGACATGGAGTTCGTGGCCCGCGAGTCGGTGTTCAAGCGCCGGGCCGCGCCGGGGGCGCTCACCTTCGCGCTCTCCGAGGGGTTGATCATGCAGACCGGCCTCATCCACGGCACCGGAATGGCGTGGCTGGGCGGCGAGATCAAAGTCGTGGCCCCCGTGCTGGAGGGCGACACCATCCACGTGGACGTCGAGATCGTCGACAAGCGCGAGACCAGGAAAGCGGATCGGGGCATCGTCACCTATCGCCACCGCGTGGTGAACCAGCGCGACGAGGTGGTGCTGGAGGCGAAGATTCAGCGGATGATCCGCCGGGGCGCGCCGCCGTCCTGACGTGCTGGTCCTCACCCGCGCCGACCTCGAGCGCGTTCTCGCTCCCCTCGCGGTGGTGGACGCGATGGCGACCGCGTTTCGCCGCCACGGCGATGGTCGATCCACGGTGCCGCCCCGGCTCAGCACGCCCGTCGGACGCGACGGCGTTCTCCTCAGCATGCCGGCGGCGTTCAGCGACGGCTGTGAGCGCGGGCTCGGCGTCAAGCAGGTCAGCGTCTACCCCGACAACCGCGCGCGCGGCCATCCGACGCTGTACGCGACGTACGTCCTCATGGACGGCGCCTCGGGCGAGCCCTTGGCGCTGCTCGAGGGCACGTATCTCACGGGCCTCCGCACCGGAGCGACCTCGGCGCTGGCCGCCCGGCTGCTGGCGCGCGCCGACGCGCGCCGCGTGGCGTGCTTCGGCGCCGGGGTCCAGGCTCGCTTCCAGCTCCTCTGTCTGGCCGCCGTGCGATCGCTGGAGCGTGTAGTCGTCCTCGGCCGGGACCCCCGACGAGCGCGGGCCTTCGCGGAATCGATGAGCGCGACGCTGGGCGTTCCCGTCGAATCGGGTGATGATCCGCGGCGCGCCGCGCGGGAGGCGCAGCTGATCGTGTGCGCGACCACGTCGCCGACGCCGGTGGTCTTCGGCGCGGACCTCGGTCCGGGCACTCACGTCGACGCGGTCGGCGCGTTCCGGGCGACCGAACGCGAGCTGGACGGCGAGGCGATCCGACGGGCGCGCGTGGTCGTCGACACCTACGCCGGAGCGCTGGAGGAAGCCGGCGACGTGCTGATCCCGCTCGGCGAAGGCATCATCGAACGGACTCACGTCGCGGCCGAGCTGGCCGAGATCGTGACCGGACGGCGCCCGGGCCGCACGAGCGCCGAGGAGATCACCGTGTTCAAATCGGTCGGGTTCGCCCTCGAGGATCTGGCCGCCGCGCAGCTCGCCTACGATCGAGCGCGCGCACAAGGCATCGGCAAGGAGGTCACGCTGTGACGGGTCGAATCGTTCAGATCAGTGTCTCGCCCGGTGGAGTCCCCAAGAACGCGGTGCCCTCGGCCGAGGTCACGCGCGCGGGCGTCGAGGGCGACGCGCACCGCGACCTCGAGCACCACGGTGGGCCCGACCGAGCGGTCTGCCTGTTCTCGCTGGGGCGGATCCAGGCCCTCCAGGCGGAAGGACATCCGGTCGTCCCGGGCGCGCTCGGCGAGAACGTCACCATCGAGGGCCTCGTCTGGGACGACGTCGTGCCCGGCAGCCGGCTCGAGCTGGGCGACCACGTGCTGCTCGAGGTGACGCGCTACACGTCGCCGTGCCTCAACATCCGCCCTGCCTTCTCTCACCGCGATTCCTCGCGGGTGTCGGAGAAGCGGCATCCCGGCTGGAGCCGCGTCTACACGCGCGTGCTCGTCCCCGGTCGCATCTCCACCGGGGACCCGGTGCGGCTGCTGCCGGCCGATCGCGAGACGGCGGCGGATGCCCCGGGCTTCCCCGGGCGCGACGCGAACGGGGGGGTCTGGGGGGCCCGCAGCTCGGGCCCCCCAGCCTGACCATGCGCACCGCCGACGTCGTCATCGTCGGCGCGGGCACCACCGGACTCTCGATCGCCTTCTCTCTGGCCGCGGCCGGCACGCGAAACGTGCTCGTGCTCGAGCGCCGCTTCATCGGCGCCGGCGGGACCGGACGATCGGTGGGCATCATCCGTCAGCTGTACCCGACGCGCGAGACCACGGCCATGGTCCTCCGCTCGCTCGCCGTCTATCGCGACTTCGACGCGGCCGTGGGCGGCGCCTCGGGCTACGTTCGCTGCGGCGCGCTGATCGGCGTCGGGTCCCCGATGCGTGCGTCGCTCGAGAAGACCCTGACCCTTCAGCGCGCGCTCGGCGTCCGGGCCGAGCTGCTGGAGCCGTCCGACGTCGCGGGCATCGAGCCACGCATCGACACGTCACGACTCGGCGCCGTGCTGTACGAGCCGGATTCGGGATACGCCGACCCGTCCGCCGTGGCCGCGGCGTATGCGGCCGCCGCTCGGCGGCACGGGGTCACGATCGAGCAGGACACCGAGGTGATCGCGGTGCGGGTGGCCGGCGGCCGCGTCACCGCGGTCGACACCGCGCGCGGCGAGCGGATCGAGACACCCGTGGTCGTGAACGCGGCCGGTCTCTGGTCGCCGAGCCTCGCGCGGATGGCCGGCGTCGAGCTGCCGATCGTCATCGGCCGGCATCCGGTCTTCGTCGTCGAGCGCGACGCGGCCTTCGGCGCCCCCCATCCCGTGTTCCTCGACCTCGCCGGCGGCAGCTACGTGCGGTCCGAGAGCGGCGGACTCACGCTGACCGGCTCCCTCACCGACGACGAGACCAAGCACCCGATCGATCCCGAGCGGCTCGGCGCGGACGTGGGTCTCGACGAAGCGATCGACGTCCTCGAGCGGGCCGGCCGCGCGCTGCCGCGACTCGCGGACGCGCGCTATCGCCGCGGATGGGTCGGGGCGTTCGACATCACCCCGGACTGGATGCCCATTCTCGACGAGTCCCCGGTACGCGGGTTCTGGGTCGCCGCCGGCATGAGCGGCCACGGCTTCAAGCTCGCCCCCGCCATCGGCGAGACGATGGCCGACCTCATCGCGGGACGGACACCGCCGGTGAATGTTGACCCCTTCCGCTTCGGACGCTTCGCCACCAGCGCCGCGGGCGGGACGTTCGTCGCGTCCTACTTGCGCTGACGACCGCGCGACGGGCGTCGGCTTCGCGATGCGCCTCCGCGATCTTCGCGCGCGTGAGGGCCTCGAGGATGAAATCCCGGCGCGAGACTCCCGCAATTACGCCCGAGGTAAGGGGTCAGCGCGCGACGTGGATGCTCACGCTGGCGCCGCCACCGGTCAGCGCGGAGAGGTCCACGTCTTCGCCCGAGGGCGTGTGGAGGCGGTGCCTGGTGAACGGGGCGACGCGCACGCGTAGCTCGGGCAAGCGCTCGCCGGCCGCGGGCACCACGATCATCCCGTCCTCCAGGCGCCAGCCGTCCCCGGCGCGGGGCTCCGGCAGTCCCGGACCGAAGCCGGCGAACGCGGTCTCCCGCGCCACCAGGGTGCCGTCGGCCCCGACGACGAACGCCCCGCGAACCGGGACGTGCTCGGACGAATGCACGTAGGAGAGAACGACGCGGTCGCCCGGCGCGACGTGAGCGCGATGGAGGACGCGCGCGTGCGTCACGTCCTCGACCACGAGCCACGGCCCGCGGGCGTCGAGACCGCCGGCGGTTCCCGAGGTCAGGGTCGCGACGGTCGCGATCCCGAGAAAGCTAGCGAACCATCCCCTTCTCACGGTAGAACCTCTCGGCCCCGGGATGAAGGGGCAGCGGCATGCCGTTCTGCGCGGTCGGGAGGGTGAGCGACCGGGCGGCGGCGTGGGCGGTGTGGAACTGCGCGAGGTTGTCGAAGATCGCCCGCGTGAACTTGTAGACGAGGTCCTCGGAGAGATCGCGGCGGGCCACCAGCATGGCCAGCACCGCCGGCGTGAGGGCCTCGCGCTCCTGGCCCTGATAGGTGTGGGCCGGAATCTTCTCCAGGGTGTAGAAGGGGTACTCTCTCCTCAGGGCCTCGCCGGGGACGTGATCGATGGGCACCAGCGTGACCTTGCCTGAGAGGAAGAGGTCGACGAGGACGGCCGAGCCGAGCCCGGTGGTGAAGAACGCCGCGTCGACGCGTCCGCCCTTGAGCTCCTCGGCCGCCGCCGCGGCGTCGATGCGCTCGGCGCTGGCGAGATCCGGCTCCTTGATCCCGTAGACGGCGAGCGTCTGGAGGGCGTTCTGCTCGGTGCCCGAGCCCGGCGGGCCGAGGATGACCCGCTTGCCCTTGAGCTCCCTGATCGACTTGGCGCCGGAGGCCTGGCTGGCCACGACGTGGACGAGCTCCGGATAGATCGTGAAGATCCCGACCATGTTCTTGACCGGCTTGCCCTTGAACACGTCCAGCGCGATGCCGTTGTAAGCGTAGAACGCGATGTCGTTCTGGAGCAGCGCGAAGTCCGCCTCACCGGTCCCGATGAGCTGCGCGTTGGCCACCGAGGCCCCCGTGGCCTCCACGGTCGCGCGGATCTTCAGGTCTTTGGCGTTGTAGGCGATGCGCGACATCGCCCCGGCCAGCGGGTAGTACACGCCAACCACCCAGCCCGACGCGATCGTGACCACCCGTCGCGGTTGAGCGTTCACCAGCGGCGCGACGACGGCGGCCAGCAGCATGGCCGACAGCGTCACGATAGAGACTCTCTTCATTGGGTCTCCTTTGCTCTCTCGCCCGGTGCGCGTCGGCGGGCGCCGACGCGCGCGGGCGTTCCTTCATTGTAGACTCCCCGTATGGACGCGCGACTCGGCGTGGACATCGGGGGGACCTTCACCGACCTCGTGGTCGTCGACGAGACCACGGGCGCGGTGCGCGTCGGCAAGGTGCTGACCACGCCGAAGGATCCCGCTCACGGCGTCGAGGGGGGCGTTCAAGCGCTGCTGGGTGAGGCCGGTGTCGCCGTCGCCTCCGTACGCGCGGTCGTTCACGGCACCACGCTCGCGACCAACGCGCTGATCGAGCGCAAGGGCGCCCGGACCGCGCTGCTGACCACGGCCGGGTTTCGCGACACGCTGGAGATCCGCTCCGAGGGTCGGTACGACATGTACGACCTCTTCATCGATCCCCCGGCGCCGCTGGTGCCGAGGCACCTGCGCCGTGAAGTCTCGGAGCGGTTGCTGCCGGACGGCAGCGTGCTGCGCCCGCTCGACGAGGCGGGGGCGCGCCGGGAGATCGCCGCGCTCGTCGACGAAGGCGTCGAGGCCCTCGCCATTTGCCTGCTGCACGCGTACGTCAATCCCGCCCACGAGCGGCGACTCGCCGCGCTCGTTCGCGAGGTGGCTCCGGACCTTCCCCTCTCGTGCTCGTCCGACGTGGTTCCCGAGATTCGGGAGTACGAGCGGACGTCGACCACCACGGCCAACGTCTATGTCGTGCCGCTGATGGCGCGCTACCTCCAGGATCTCGAGCAGCGCATGGCGGACCTCGGGCTACCCGGCCAGCTCTACGTCATGCAATCGTCGGGCGGCATCGCGCTTCCGGAAGAAGCGCGCCGCCTGCCCATCCGTCTGGTCGAATCGGGCCCGGCGGCGGGAGCGCTGGCCGCGGCGCTCTCGGCGCGCGAGCGCGGCGAGTCGCGCCTGCTCTCGTTCGACATGGGCGGGACCACGGCCAAGGCGTGCGTGATCGACGACGGCGTGCCGCTGGTGGCGCGCCAGTTCGAGGTCGCCCGCGCCGATCGGTTCAAGAAGGGCTCGGGACTCCCCGTGCGCGTGCCCGTGATCGAGATGATCGAGATCGGCGCCGGCGGCGGATCGATCGCCCGCGTCGACCGGCTCGGCCTGCTCAAGGTCGGCCCGGACAGCGCGAGCGCCGACCCCGGTCCCGCGTGCTACGGCCTTGGCGGCCGGCTGCCGACCGTCACCGACGCGGATCTGATCCTCGGGTACCTCGACGGCGACTTCTTCCTCGGCGGGCGCATGCGCCTGGACCGTACGGCGGCCGCGCGCGCGATCGAGGAGCACGTCGCGCGCCCGCTCGGTCTCGATCTCACGCACGCGGCGTGGGGCATTCACCGTCTCGTCAACGAGAACATGGCGGCGGCCGCGCGCATCCACGGCATCGAGCGCGGCAAAGATCTGAGATCGTATCCGCTGTTCGCGTTCGGCGGCGCCGGGCCGGTCCACTGCTGGCAGGTCGCGAAGATCCTCAAGGTGCCGCGCATCCTGGTGCCGTTCGGGGCGGGCGCGATGTCGGCCTACGGTCTGCTCGCCGCCCCGCTCGCGTTCGACTTCGTGCGCACGCGTCACGAGCGGCTCGACGCTCCCGACTGGTCCGCGATCAACCGGCTGCTCGAGGCGATGGAAGCCGAGGGTCGCGAGCGACTGGCGCGGGCGGGCGTGGCATCGCACGACGTGCGGGTCTCGCGCGTGGCCGAGATGCGCTACCTCGGCCAGGGCCACGAGGTCGAAGCGCCGTTGCCGGCCGGTACGCTCTCGCGCGAGAGCCTGGCGACGATCACGTCGAGCTTCGAGGCGGCGTATCGCGCGCTCTACCACCGGCTGCCGCAGGGCGTGCCGGTCGAGGCGCTGAACTGGCGCGTCACGACCGCGGGGCCGGCGCCTGCCGTCACGATGCAGGAGGCGGCGGCGTCAGGCGGCGCGGCTCACCGCGCGCTGAAGGGCACGCGGCGGGCGTGGTTTGCCGAGGCCCAGGCGTACGTGGACGCGCCGGTGTACGACCGCTATGCGCTCGCGCCAGGCGTGGAGTTCTCGGGACCGGCCATCGTCGAGGAGCGCGAGTCGACCGCGGTCATCGGCCCGGGCGGGCGCTGCCGCGTCGACGCGGGGCTGACCCTGGTGGTCGAGCCATGAGCCTCGATCCCGTCACCCTCGAAGTCTGCTGGAACCGCCTGATCGGCGTCGTCAACGAGCAGGCGCTCGCGCTCCAGCGCACCTCGTTCACCTCGATCGTGCGCGAGGCCGGCGACCTCTCGGCCGGGGTCTTCGATCGGCGCGGGCTGATGGTGGCCCAGGCCGTGACCGGCACGCCCGGCCACATCAACTCGATGGCGCTGGCCATGAAGCACTTCCTGGCCGCCTATCCGATCGACACGCTGGCGCCGGGCGACGTGCTGATCACCAACGACCCGTGGAAGACCTCGGGACACCTCAACGACGTCACGATCTGCAATCCGGTCTTCCGCGGCGACGACCTCGTCGCGTTCTTCGCCTCGACCTGCCACACCGCCGACATCGGCGGCCATCCGCTGAGCGCCGAGGCCCGCGACGTCTTCGAGGAAGGCCTCCAGATTCCCATCCTCAAGCTCTACGAGGCCGGCCGTCCCAACGAATCGCTGATCCGCGTGATCCGCGAGAACGTCCGGCTCCCCGAGATGGTGCTGGGCGACTTCCACGCCCAGATCGCCGGCGGCGCGGTCGGCGGCGAGCGCCTGCTGGAGTTCATGGCCGAGTTCGGGCTCACCCGTCTGGAGCCGCTCGCCGACGAGATCATCTCCCGGACCGAGCGCGCGATGCGCGACGCCATCCGCGCGCTGCCCCCGGGCGTCTACGAACACGCGATCGGCTCCGACGGCTTCGACGAGCCCATCACGATCAAGGTCCGTTGCGAGGTCCGCGGCGACGAGCTGCTGATCGACTACGCCGGCTCGTCCCCCGCGAGCCCGCGCGGCGTCAACGTGGTGATGAACTACACCGAGGCCTATACCACCTACGGCGTGAAGGTCATCGTGAGCCCCGACGTCCCGAACAACGACGGCGCGTTTCGCCCGTTGCGCATCACCGCGCCCGAAGGCTCGATCCTCAACGTCAAGCGCCCCCTGCCCGTCGCGGCCCGTCACGTGATCGGCCACTTCCTTCCGCACGTGCTGGCCGGCGCCCTCGGCCAGGCCGTCCCCGACCGCGTGATGGCCGAAGGCTCCGCCAACATCTGGGGCCTCAACGTGTCCGGCCGCCACGAGACCGGCGACCCCTTCGTCTACTTCTGGGTTTGCTCCGGCGGCACCGGCGCCCGCGCGACCAAAGACGGTTTGTCGGCCACCGCGTTCCCGTCGGGCGTCCTCGGCACCCCGGTCGAAGTGATCGAGCATCTGGCCCCGTTGCTGATCGAGAAGAAGGCGCTCCGTGAAGGCTCGGGCGGCGCCGGCAAGTACCGCGGCGGCCTCGGCCAGGTCATCGCCTTTCGCGGGCGAGGACCCACGCCGTTCACGGTGTCCGTCCTCGGTGACCGCACGCGCCGCCCGGCGGCCGGCTTTCTCGGTGGTGAACCGGGCGCGACAGGCGAAGTCCTCATCGACGGCATTCGGCCCGCCAATCCAAAGGCCGAACAACTGGTCGCGCCAGGAACCCTCGTCGAGGTCCGTCTCCCCGGCGGCGGAGGTTACGGCTCCGCGGGAGACCGCGATCCGGACCTCATCGCCGCCGACCTCCGCGAGCGTTACGTCACCAACCCGTCACGATGATCTATAGGTTGCCGACTTCAGGTCGCACGCCCGATCAGGCACGAGCTCCGGACGTGCCGGGGCATATCGCCGGCGTCGCCAGAAGCGGAAGGCGACGATGCCCAGCACCGCGGCGGGCAGGATCAGGATGAGACCGCGTCGCCGGGACAACCACGCGAGCGCCGCCCACACGTGATCGCCCAACAGGTACCCGACCGCCACCCACAGCGTCGCGTATATCAGTGAGCCGGCGATATCGAAGGCGAGAAAGTGACGGTAGCGAAGGTGACCGCACCCACTGAGGATCGCGGCAAAGAGGCGAACGCCGGTCGAGTACCGGCCCAGCACGATCGCTGACGGCCCGAAGCGCCGGAAGTACTTCACGGTGTCGTCGACACACCGCTCGGAGCCGAGCGTCAGCCGGCAGTACCACGCGAGGAGGGCCGCGCCGCCCCGCTGACCGACGAGGTAGAGCAGATGGTCACCGAGAAGGGCCCCCAGGGCACCCGCGAGGATGGCCAGTCCGAGCTGAGGTTTCGAGGGCAGGAGAGCGCCCGCCAGGATCAGGACGATACGCCCCGGGAACGGGATGCCGGTCGCGTCGATCGTGTTCGCCACGAGAACCGTGAGATAGACGTGACCAGCCACGAGACCGACGAACGGCAGCGCGTCCACGCGGACTCACAGCATGTCGCGGATCGGCAGGACGAGAAGCTCGAAGACTCGAGCTTGCAGCCCTCGCCCGCGCCATGCCTCATGGTCCACCGGCGTCGCGTGCGCGATGTCGGCCTTGAACACGTCCTCGAGCCCGCGCGCGACGGCGCGGTCGTAGACGACGACGTTCAGCTCCTGACACAGGGCCAGCGATCGAGGATCGAGGTTCGTGCTGCCGATCGTCGCCCACTGCCCGTCGATCACCACCGTCTTGGCGTGCAGCAGCGCCGGCTGGTATTCGTAGATCTTCACCCCGGCCTCGAGGAGCGGGCCCCACGTGGCGCGACTGGCCTGACGGACGAACTTGTGGTCGATCGTGCCGGGCACCAGGACTTCCACGCTCACTCCATGGCGGAGACGGTCCAGCACCGCCTCCGTCATCGCCGCGTCCAGGAGGAAGTAAGGGTTGGTGATCCGGATCGACTGCCGGGCCGCGTTGAGCGCGATCAGCAGCGTGTTGTACATCGCGTAGCTGCCGCCCTCGGGCGAGCTCCGAACCACCTGGACGGCGACCTGGCCACGCGCAGGTTGGGGCCGCGGGAAGTACGCCTCACCACCGAGGGCTTCGCCGGTGGATTCCATCCAGTTCTCGACGAACGCCGCCTGCATCCATTCGACGGCGGGGCCTTCCACGCGCACGTCCGTGTCACGCCAATGGTCGGCGGTGCGGCCATTGCCCATCCACTTCCGGCTCACCCCCGAGCCACCGGCGAAGCCGATACGCCCATCGACGACCAGAACGCGGCGGTGGTTTCGATTGTTCGCCCGCCGGAGCGCCCACGGACGAACGGCCCGGAACGTCTGCACGTGGCAGCCCGCTCCTTTGAGCTCGTCCTGATACCTGGCGGGCATGCCGAGCGTGCCGACGCCGTCGAGGAGCACGTGCACCTGCACGCCCGCTCGGCACCGCTCAGCGAGCGCCTCGGTCACGTCCTCGGCCACTGGGCCGTCCTCGAAGAAGTATTGGGCGTAGGTCAGCGACGTCCGCGCGGCCCGAATCGCCGCCACCAGCGCGGGAAAGATCTGCTCCCCGTTCAGCAGCACCCGCACGTCGTTGCCACCGACGATCGGTGCCCCCGCGTACGCCTGAAGCGTCGGGTAAAAGCCCTCGTCGCCGAGCTCGACCGTGGGGAGCTTGGTGACGTCCGCGTTGACCTGGGCACAGCCGGCCAAAAGGAGCAAACCGGTGATCAGAGCGACGGAGATGATGATCAGCCGTAGTGGCCCGTCGGCCGGAGCGCCGTCCATGGTCTGACGACACCGCAATCGGCGGGCCAGCAGCCGCGCGGTGTCTGGGCCCTCGGACCCACCGGTCAGGCGTCTGCTAGACTGAGAACGATGCGGTGGTTCCTGCTCCTCCCCATGCTCCTCATCTTGTCGCTCGATTTCGTGACGCTGGACGCCCCGCTCGTTCCCCAGGGGTCGCGCCAGGTCGAGGCGGACGACGAGGAGGAGAGTGTCCCCAGCCGGACGTTGCGTGTGCGGCGTGAGAAGCCACCCGCCACGGCGACGCTGCCCGCGCACCGTTACGTCGCGCCGCCTCAGGCTCGACGACCCCTCGCGAGCGTCTCCGGCCCTGCCCAGCGGAGTGATCCGCCACCCTGGGTCGGTCCGATCACCCAGACTCGGTTCGCGTCCCTCGGCTCGGTTTCACCGCCCGAAGACCACTAGCCCTCGTTCGCTCCCCGGTGTGGTCCTGCGCCCCCCTCGGCGGCGGTGTGTCCATCGTTTTCCATTGGCAAGGGAGCCTGCGAATGACGAAGAAGCTCGATCTGGTGTTGATCCTCACGCTGCTCTGGCTGTTTCTTCATCGCATCGTGCTGAACTGGTTCAAGCACTTCCTCGGAGTGGGATAACGGCCATGCCCACGTCCCTCTTCGACGCGGAGTTCCTGGCGCGGCTCGGAAGCATCGTCGTCATCGACCTGTTGCTGGCCGGCGACAACGCGGTGGTCATCGCGCTCGCGGTACGCTCCCTCCCGCCGCGCGAGCAGTTTTTCGGGCGCATGTTCGGAACGGTGGGAGCCGTCGTTCTCCGGGTGGCCCTCATCGCGGTCGCGACGGTCCTGCTCAGGATCCCCTTCATGCAGCTCGCCGGGGGGCTCGCGCTGATCTGGATCGCCCTCAAGCTGGTCCGGCCCGCGGACAACGGCGAGGCCCACGTACACTCGGCCCGCTCGCTCTATCACGCGATCGGGATCATCGTCTTCGCGGACCTGGTGATGAGCCTCGACAACGTGCTCGGGGTCGCGGCCGCCGCGCACGGAGACATGCGGCTGGTCGTCTTCGGGATCGCGCTGTCGGTGCCCATCGTCGTGTGGGGCAGCGGGCTGGTCTCCCGCCTGATGGGCCGCTTCAACTGGGTGGTGTGGATCGGCGGCGGCATCCTCGGATACGTCGCGGGCGAAATGGTGTTTGCGGATCCTCTGGTGGCGCGATGGGTCAACGGCACGCCCGCGCTGGCCTACGTCGTCTCGCTGGCGCTGGCCGCCGCGATCGCGGCCGCCGGCTGGTGGGGAGAGCGGAGTCGGCGGGGAGACGTCCGGCATCCGGCCGTCTCGCGCTGACCCGGCGACTCAGAGCTTGCCGTACTCCTTGAGCCGCCGGTAGATCGTCCGGCGCGAGATGCCCAGGGCGCGAGCCGCTTCTTCCTTGTCGTTGTCGAGCAGGGCCAGGGCGCGGAGGATCAGGTCTTTTTCCACCTCGGCCAGCGTGGGCAACGAGCGGTCGGAGATGGCGGGAAGGCCGGCGGCGCGCGTGGTGAGGCTCGGCAGATCGGCGATGGTGATCTGCTCGCGGGCGCCCATGGCGAAGGCGCGCTCGACCAGGTTTTCCAGCTCCCGCACGTTGCCGGGAAAGTCGAAGCCCATCAGCGCGGACAGCGCGTCCGGGGTGATCCCGCGGAGGTCGCGGTGAAAGCGCTTGTTGAAGCGGCGCATGAAGTGGGTGACGAGCGCGGGGACGTCCTCACGCCGCTCGCGCAGCGGGGGCAGCGTGATGCGGATCACGTTCAGCCGATAGAAGAGATCCTGCCGGAAGACGTTCTGGAGCATCGCCTGCTCGAGGTTCCGGTTGGTGGCGGCGATGACCCGGACATCCACCGGGTAGGCCTTGGTCGAACCCACCGGGCGCACCTGCATCTCCTGGAGCACGCGCAGGAGCTTCACCTGCAGCGACGGCGGCAGCTCGGCGATCTCGTCGAGAAAGATCGTGCCCTCGTGGGCGCCGCGGAAGAGGCCGAGCGCGTCGGCCACCGCGCCCGAGAAGGCGCCGCGGACGTGACCGAAGAACTCGGACTCCAGCAAATCTTGAGGAATAGCGCTGCAGTTCACGGGGATGAACGCACTCTTGGACCGGTTGGAGAGGCGATGGATGGCCGCAGCCACCAGCTCCTTGCCGGTGCCGCTCTCCCCCTCGATGAGCACGGGGGAGTCGGCCATCGCCACCTTGCCGATGACGTCCTTCACGCGGTCCATCGCCGGTGAGGCGCCGATCAGCTCCTTGAAGGTCAGCTCATTGCCGAGCACTCCGCGCAGATCGTTCACCTCGGCGCGGAGGTAGCGGCGCTCGATCACGCGCCGCATGACGTGCTCCAGCTCGTCGAGGATCAACGGCTTGGAGAGATAGTCGTAGGCGCCCTCCTTGAGGGCCTCCACGGCCGAGGTGATCGTGGGATAGCCCGTCATCACGATCACCTCGATCGAGTCGTCGTGCTTCTTGATCTCGCGGAGCAGGTCGAGACCGCTCATGTCGGGCATGCGGATGTCCGTGACGGCGGCGTCGAACAACTCGGCGCGGATCGCGGCGATCGCTTCGGCGCCCGAGCTGGCGCAGGTCACGCGATAACCAAACTGGGTCAGCGCATCTCTCAGCACGTCGAGAATGTGCCGCTCGTCGTCGACCACCAGAACGCTCGCCGGTTCCATGAGTTGCGACTCTACCACGACCCGGTGTCAAACTGACAACATTCATTTCGCGGCCCGCGCACGGACCGGATAGGGCCTCGTGCCGCGCTCCTGTACCGCGCCTTGCGGCCCCGGCGTCGGAATGTTACCGTTGGCATTGACCTTTTCAGCATCGACGAGGAGACCTCCATGGGTGACGTCGCAACCGTCCACCTCACCGAACAGAATTTCGACGAGGCGCTGGCGGCCAATCAGAACGTGATGATGGTCGATTTCTGGGCCGAGTGGTGCGGGCCGTGTAAGGCCATCGCGCCCGTCCTCGAGGACCTCACGCGCGAGTCGGGCGGCGC
>DATHGT010000214.1:0-11538 GCA_035317605.1 Candidatus Acidiferrum sp.
ACCCTTCCCCGCGCCGCCACCACGCTTGCCCGGCCCGCCTTCGCCCGGGGCGCTCGGCGCGCGGACTTCGACCTTGGCGCCGGGCGTGAGGCGAGGCTGGCCGTCGATGACCACGCGCTCGCCGCGCGCGAGCCCCGTGCCGACGACCGTCTCGTTGCCCTGCGTGCGCGCCACCGTGATCCGGCGGTTGTCGACGGTGGAATCCTCCTTGACCACGAAGACGAACTGGGAGCCCCCCTGGCCGCTCTGCACGGCCTGGGCGGGAATCACGAGCGCGTCGGGCTCGGTGGTGAGGGTCAGGGTGACGTTCACGAACTGGCCGGGCCAGAGCCGCTTCTCGTCGTTGCCGAAGGTGGCCTTGAGCCGGATGGTCCCGGTGGTCGGGTCGACGGTGTTGTCGATGAAGGTGACCTTGCCCTTGACGGGCTTGGGGTCGCCGGAGGGCAGCACGCTGACGTCGAGCGTGCCCTCGGCCATGTATCGCTTGATCGACGGCAGCTGCTGCTGGGGCACCGTGAACGAGACGTAGATCGGCAGGATCTGGTTGATCACGATCAGCATCGAGTCGTTGGCGCGCACCACGTTGCCCTGGTTGAGCCCGAGGCTGCCGAGGCGGCCGTCGATCGGCGACCGGATGGTCGTGTAGCCGAGCTGCACCTTCACGTTGTCGACCGCGGCCTCGTCGGCGCGCACGACCTCTTCCGCGCTCTTGATCGCCTGCTCGTCGGCGCGCACGGTCTCCTCGGCGCTGCGCACGTCGGCCTGATCGGCCTGCACGGTGGCGGCGAGCGCCTCGGCCGTCGTCTGGTACTGGTCGTGCAGCTCCCGCGAGATCAGATCCTTCTTGAGCAGCTCCTGATAACGCTTGGCCTGGACCTCCGCGTTCTTGGCCTGCGCCACGTCGCGGGCCAGGGCGGCCTTCGACTGGCCGACCCGCGCCAGGTCGCGCTGGAGGGCCGCGCGGGCCTGCTGCACCTGCACGCGGTCCTTGGCGAGGTTGGCCTGGGCCTGGGCCAGCGCGGCCTCGGCGGTGCGCGGATCGATCGCGAACAGCAGATCGCCCTTGCGCACGTCCTGGCCTTCCTTGACGTGCACGCGCATCAGCTCGCCGCCGACCTGGGCGCGCACGGACACTTGCTGGTAGGCCTCCACCGTGCCGATCGCACCCAGCTGGACCGCCACGCTCTTCTGCTCGACGGGAGCGACGGCCACCGGTATCGCCGGCCGTTTCTGCGCTTGCTTGGATTCGGCCTTCTGGTCCGTGCACGCGCCGGCCAGGGCCACGACGACGAGGAGGAGGCTCACACCCGTGAGAGGACCCATCCATCTCATGCCAACTCCCAACGATAGCAGGTTCCCGCGTCTCACCGATGCGCTCCCAGCCAGCGGCGCGGAACGAAGGCGCTCCCCACGCGCGCGGCGGCGCCGTGCAGGCGCTCCATGTAGAGGTAGACGACCGGGGTCGTGTAGAGCGTGAGGAGCTGGGACATGATCAGTCCGCCCACGATGGTCATGCCGAGCGGACGGCGCAGCTCGGCGCCCACGCCGGTGCCGAGGGCCAGCGGCAACGCGCCGAGCATCGCGGCCATCGTGGTCATCATGATCGGCCGGAAGCGCAGCACGCACGCCTCGTAGATGGCCTCGGCCGGCGGACGGCCGGCGCGCTGAACGTCGAGCGCCACGTCGATCATCATGATCGCGTTCTTCTTCACCAGGCCGATGAGCAGGACGATCCCGATCATCGCGATCACGTTCAGCTCGTCCTTGAAGAGCAGCAAGGCCAGGATCGCGCCCACCCCCGCGGAGGGCAGGGTCGACAGGATCGTGATCGGATGGACGAAGCTCTCGTAGAGGACGCCGAGCACGATGTAGACCGCCACCAGCGCGGAGAGGATGAGGATCGGCTGGCTGGCCAGCGACGCCTGGAAGGCCTGCGCGGTGCCCTGGAAGCTCCCCTGGATCGACGCGGGCATGTTCATCTGCCGCTCGGCCCCCTGGACCGCCGCCACGGCCTCGCCGAGCGCGACGCCCGGCGCCAGGTTGAACGACAGCGTGATGGCCGGGAAGAACCCCTGGTGGTTGACGGCCAGCGGGGTCGTGCTCGGCGTGAAGCGCGAGATCACGCTCAGCGGCACCTGCTGGCCGGTGGACGATTTGACGTACACCGATTTCAGCGCGTCGGGGTTCTGCTGGAACTCGGGCATGACTTCCAGCACCACGTAGTACTGGTTCAGCGGCGTGTAGATCGTCGAGACCTGGCGCTGACCGAAGGCCGAATAGAGGGTCTCGTCGATGGTCTGGGCCTGGATGCCCAGGCGGGATGCGGCGTCGCGGTCGATGACCAGCACGGCCTGGAGCCCGCGGTTCTGCTGGTCGGTCGCCACGTCGCGGAGCGCGGGCAGCTCGCGGAACTTGGCGAGCATGCGCGGGGCGAACGCGTTCAGCTCGGCGAGGTCCGAGCTCTGCAGCGTGTACTGGTACTGCGCGTTACTGAGGCGCCCGCCGATCCTGAGGTCCTGGACGGCCTGCATGAACAGGGTGGCGCCCGGGACCCCGCTCGTCTTCGGCCGCAGGCGCGCGATGACCTGGTCGGCCGAGACCTTCCGCTCGCGGAGCGGCTTGAGCGAGATGAACCCGCGGGCGGTGTTGGTGGTGTTCTGATTGCCCCCGGTGAACACGACCACGTCGCTGACTGCCGGATCGGTGGCGATGATCCGGGCGAACGCCCCCATCTTCTCGCGCATGGCGTAAAACGAGATGTCCTGCTCGGCCTGGATGTTGCCGAAGATCCGCCCGGCGTCCTGCTGGGGGAAAAACCCCTTGGGCACGAGCATGAACAGGTAGATGTTGAGCGCGATGGTGGCGAGGGTGACGGTCAGGACGCTCCGTTGGTGGCGGAGCACCCAGCGGAGCGTGAGCTCGTAGAAGTGCAGGAGGCCGTCGAAGACCCGCTCGGCGAACCGGTAGAGACGCCCGTGCTTCCGCTCCCGGTTCGAGTGCAGGAACTGGGCGCACATCATCGGCGTGGTGGAGAGCGAGACCAGCAACGAGACCAGGATGGCCAGGCTCAGCGTCACCGCGAACTCGCGGAAGAGCCGGCCCACGATGCCGCCCATCAGGAGGATGGGGATGAACACCGCGACCAGCGAGATGCTCATCGAGAGCACCGTGAAGCCGATCTCGCGCGCGCCCTTCAGCGCGGCGGCGAGGCGCGACTCGCCGGCCTCGACGTAGCGGGTGATGTTCTCCAGCACCACGATCGCGTCGTCGACCACGAAGCCGGTCGAGATCGTGAGCGCCATCAGCGACAGGTTGTCGAGGCTGTAGCCGCAGAGATACATCCCCGCGCAGGTGCCCAGGAGCGACAGCGGCACCGCCACGCTGGGGATGATCGTGGCCCAGACGTTGCGCAGGAAGACGAACACGACGAGCACCACGAGCACGATCGAGAGCACGAGCGTGAGCTGCACGTCGCGGAACGAGGCCCGGATCGTGGTGGTACGGTCGAGGACGACCGTCAGGCTGATGGCGGGCGAGATCGACGCCTTCAGCTCGGGCAGCCGCGCGTACACCCGGTCCACGGTCTCGATGATGTTGGCGCCGGGCTGGCGGTACAGGATCAGCAGGACCGCGCGCTTGCCGTTGGCGATCCCGCCGGTCCGCACGTCCGCGACCGAGCTCTCGACGGTGGCCACGTCGCCCAGCCGGATGGGGGCGCCGTTCCGGTACGCGACGATGACCGGCCGATACTGGTCCGCGTCGAAGAGCTGGTCGGAGGCGGTGATGGTCCAGCTGTTCGATCCGTCGGACAGCTCGCCCTTTGGCTTGTTGGCGTTGACGCGGGCCAGGGCCGCGCGCACTTCCTCGAGGCTGACGCCGAGCTGGCTCAGGCGGTTGGGATCGACGCCCGCGCGCACCGCGGGCTTGGCCGCGCCGCCGACGAAGACCTGGCCGATCCCCTCGATCTGCGAGAGCTTCTGGGCGAGGATCGAGTCGGCGGCGTCGTAGATCTTGCCGACCGGCAGGATGTCCGAGGTCATCGCCATGATCAAGACCGGCGCGTCCGCCGGGTTGACCTTGCGGTAGCCAGGATTGTTGGGGAGCGCGGTCGGCAGCTGGCTGCGCGCGGCGTTGATGGCCGCCTGCACGTCGCGGGCGGCGGCGTCGATGCTCCGGTTGAGGTCGAACTGAAGGACGATGTTCGTCGCCCCGAGCAAGCTCACGGAGGTCATCTCGGTCACCCCCGCGATGCGGCCGAACTGCCGCTCCAGCGGTGTCGCCACCGCGGCCGCCATCGTCTCCGGGCTCGCCCCCGGCAACGCCGCCCCGACCGAGATCACCGGGTATTCCACCTGCGGCAGCGGCGCCACCGGCAACTGCCGGTAAGCCAGCACGCCGGCCAGCAGCAGCGCGATGCTCAGGAGTGACGTCGCGACCGGCCGTCGGATGAAGGGCTCGGAGATGTTCATGCCGGTCTCAGTCGGCCTCGGCCGTGGCCGGTACGGGTGCGGCGGCGCGCCGGCGCGTGAGGCGCTTGCCCAGCCGGTCGAACGCGAGATACACGACCGGCGTGGTGTAGAGCGTCAGGAGCTGCGAGAGCAAGAGCCCGCCCACGATCGTGATGCCGAGCGGGCGTCGCAGCTCGGCGCCCGTCCCCGAACCGAGGGCCAGCGGCAATCCGCCGAGCAGCGCGGCCATGGTCGTCATCATGATCGGGCGGAAACGCAGCAGGCACGCCTGGTAGATCGCCTCGTCCGGCGGCTTGCCCTCTTCGCGCTCGGCGTCGAGCGCGAAGTCGATCATCATGATCGCGTTCTTCTTCACGATGCCGATGAGCAGGATGATGCCGATCAACGCGATGATGTCGAGGTGCGTGCGGCAGAGCAGCAAGGCCAGGATGGCGCCGACTCCCGCCGAGGGCAGCGTGGAGAGGATCGTGATCGGGTGGATGTAACTCTCGTACAGCACGCCGAGCACGATGTAGACCGTGACCAGCGCGGCCAGGATCAACAGCGGTTGGTTGGCGAGCGAGGCCTGGAACGCCTGGGCCGTGCCCTGGAACGCCGCGCGGATCGACGCCGGCAGACCGATCTCACGCTCGGCCGTCTTGATCGCGTCCACCGCGTGGCCGAGACCGTACCCCGGTGCGAGGTTGAACGAGAGCGTGACGGAGGGGAACTGTCCCTGGTGATTGACGGCCAGCGGGGCCAGGCCCCGGCTCACGCTGGTGAACGCGCTCAGCGGCACCTGGGCACCCGTGGGTGACTTGACGTAGATCACCTTCAGCGACTCCGGGTCCTGCTGGAAGCGCGGGGCGACCTCCAGGATCACCCGGTACTGGTTGAGCTGGGTGAAGATCGTGGAGACCGGGCGCTGGCCGAACGCGTCGTAGAGCGTGTCGTCGATGGCCTGGGGCACGATGCCGAAGCGCGCGGCGGTGTCGCGGTCGATCACCAGGTGAGTCAGCAGGCCACCGTCCTGCTGGTCGCTGGCCACGTCCGACAGCTCGGGCCGGGCGCGGAGCTTCTCCAGGAATCGCGGCGTCCACTCCGCCAGCTCGCGCGCGTCGGCGTCCTCCAGCGAGTACTGGTACTGGGTGCGGCTCACCCGGTTCTCGACGGTCAGGTCCTGCACCGGCTGCATGTAGAGGGTGATGCCGTCGATCGCCTCGAGCCGCGGCTGCAAGCGCCGGATGATCGTCGACGCGTCGGCCGAGCGCTCGTCGCGCGGCTTGAGGTTGATCTGGATGCGCCCGCTGTTCGGCGTCATGTTGACGCCGTCGACGCCGATGAAGGACGAGAGGCTCGCCACGTCGGGATCCTTCAGGATCGTCTGCACCAGGGCCTGCTGGCGGTCGGCCATCGCGGGAAACGAGATGGGCTCGGGCGCCTGCGAGATGCCCAGGATCACCCCGGTGTCCTGGATGGGAAAGAATCCCTTGGGCACGACGATGTAGAGGAAGATCGTCAGGGCCAGCGTGGCCACCGTGACGATCAGGGTGGCCGGTTGATGCCGCAGCACCCACCGGAGCGTGGAGGCGTAGCGATCGATCACCCAGGTGAAGCCGCGCTCGGTGAGCCGGTAGAAGCGCGTGTGCCGGGTCTCGCCCTCGCCACGGAGGAGCTTGGCGCACATCATCGGGGTCAGGGTGAGCGACACGACCGCCGATACGAGAATGGCCACGCTCAGGGTGACCGCGAACTCGCGGAAGAGCCGGCCCACGATGTCGCCCATGAACAGGAGCGGGATCAGCACGGCGATCAGCGAGATGGTCAGCGAGACGATCGTGAAGCCGATCTGCTCCGAGCCCTTGAGGGCGGCCTGCAGCGGCGATTCGCCGGCCTCGATGTAGCGCGCGATGTTCTCGATCATCACGATCGCGTCGTCGACCACGAACCCGGTGGAGATGGTCAGCGCCATCAACGACAGGTTGTCGAGGCTGTAGCCCATCAGATACATGACGCCGAACGTGCCCACGATCGAGATCGGCACCGCGATGCTGGGGATGATCGTGGCCGAGAGGCTGCGCAGGAACAGGAACATGACCATCACGACCAGCGCCACCGTGAGCACCAGCGTGAACTGGACGTCGTGAACCGAGGCGCGGATCGTGGTGGTGCGGTCGGTCAGCGTGGTGATTTCCACCGAGGCCGGCAGCGAGGCCCGCAGCTGGGGCAGCAGGCGCTTGATCCGGTCGACCACCGCGATGATGTTGGCGCCGGGCTGCCGCTGGATGTTCACGATGACGGCGGGCTTGTCGTTCATCCACGCCGCCAGCTTGACGTTCTCGACCCCGTCGATGACCTCGGCCACGTCGGACAGACGCACCGGCGCGTTGTTGCGGTAGGCGAGCACGACGGATCGGTACTCGGCGGCGGTGAGGAGCTGGTCGTTGGCGCCGATCGTGAACGACTGCCGCGGCCCCTCGAGGTTGCCCTTGGCCTGGTCCACGTTGGCCTGGCCGAGCACCGCCCGCACCTCCTCCAGGCTGATCCCGTAAGAGGCGAGCGCGGTGGGATCGGCCTGCACCCGCACGGCCGGGCGCTGGCCGCCGCTGATGCTCACCAGACCGACGCCGGGGAGCTGCGAGATCTTCTGGGCGAGGTTGGTGTCTGCGAGATCCTCCACCCGGTGCAGCGGCAGCGTGTCGGAGGTCAGGGCCAGCGTGAGGATCGGGGCGTCCGCCGGGTTGACCTTGCTGTAGACGGGTGGGTTCGGCAGATCGCGGGGCAGGAACGTCGAGGCGGCGTTGATGGCCGCCTGCACCTGCTGCTCGGCCACGTCGATCGCGTACTCCAGCGTGAACTGGAGCGTGATCAGCGAGGCTCCGGACGAGCTGGTCGAGGTCATCTGCTTGAGGCCGGGAAGCTGGCCGAACTGGCGCTCCAGCGGCGAGGTGATCGAGGAGGTCATCACGTCCGGGCTGGCGCCCGGGTAGAACGTCAGCACCTGGATGGTCGGGTAGTCCACCTGCGGCAACGCCGAGATCGGCAACTGGAGATACGCCACCAGCCCCGCCAGCAGCACCGCCGCGGTGAGCAGTGCCGTGGCCACCGGCCGCAGGATGAAAGTACGCGATGGGTTCATGGCGTGACTGGGCAGACTACCAGCATCCGTCTTGTGAGACTAGCGTTGCTCGGCGGGTGTTTACGGGGGTCCTTTGGGGGTGACACGGACTCTGGGCTATGCTCGCTGGACGATGCTTTCCCTCGGATTTCCGGCCGGGTTGCTGTACGACATGATGATGCGGGGCGGGCCGTTGCCCGAACGTTACGAGAGTCTTGGCCGGGCGCTCGTAGACCCGGGCCAGCTCGAGTTCGAGCCCGAGGAAGTGGTGGTCATGCGGGAGTGGCTGCAGCAGGAACCCGACGACGTGATGGACGTCGAGGCCCGCGACGCCGCCGTCGATCTGGTGAACGAGGCCCTGCGGGTGGCCGAGCTGTGTCCGACCTGCGGCGGCGCCTTCATCGTCGGCGACCAGCAGGGCCAGCCGCGCTGCGGCCGCTGCGGCGAAGCGCCGGAGTACTGACTCGGAAGGAGGCTTTCATGAAACGGCTTGCCGCCCTATCGCTCGTCGCATCGATCCTCTCCCTCGCCCCGGCCGCCCTGGCCCAGACGACCGGCTGGAGCGCCTATGGCGGGGACACCGCCAACACCCGCTACAGTCCGCTCGCCCGGATCGGCACGACGAACGTCGCTCAGCTCCGCGTCGCGTGGGTGCTCTCGCTCGGCTCCCTGCGCTCGCAGGAATCGACGCCGCTCGTCGTCGGCGACACGCTCTACGTCACCTCGTCGCACGGCCCGAAGCACGTGTTCGCCCTCGATGCCAGGACCGGCGTGGTGCGCTGGCGATACTCCCCCGAGGTTCCGGCGGGCATCGAGCAGTTCACGTGCTGCGACGTCCACAACCGCGGCGTCTCGTACGCGAACGGCAAGGTGTTCGTCGGACGCCTTGATGGTCACCTGGTCGCGCTGGACGCGAAGACGGGCAAGGAAGCGTGGAAGGCGCAGGTCGTCGACTACACCCAGGGCTCGGTGCTCAACTCGCCGCCCACGATCGCGAAGAACCTCGTGGTGACCGGCTTCGCCGGCGGCGAGTTCGGCGCGCGCGGCTACCTCGTCGCGTACGACCAGGATTCCGGGAAGGAAGCGTGGCGGACGTGGACGGTGCCGGGCCCGGGTGAGCCTGGAAACGACTCGTGGAAGGGCGACTCGTGGAAGCTCGGCGGTGCGACCGTGTGGGGCATCGGCTCGTACGATCCCAAGCTCAACCTCATCTATTACGGGACCAGCAACCCGTCGCCGTGGGGCGGCATCGCGCGTGGCCCGGACAGCAGCCAGTACGGCCCCTTCACCAATCTCTACAGCTCGACCACGCTCGCCCTCGACGCCGACACCGGCCGGATCGTCTGGCACTACCAGTCCACGCCGCACGACGCGTGGGACTACGACGGCGTGAACGAGCTGGTGCTGGCCGACATTCCCGTCGGCGGCCAGACGACGCCCGTCGCGCTCAAGGCCGACCGCAACGGGTTCTTCTACGTCATCCATCGTCAGACCGGCAAGCTGCTCTCGGCCAAGCCGTTCGTCCCCATCAACTGGGCGAAAGACGTCGACATGGCGACCGGCCGGCCGGTGGAAGTCCCGGAGAAGCGCCCGAAGCTCAACTACCGCGCCACCGACGTCTGTCCGCACCTGCTCGGCGGCAAGAACTGGCAGCCCATGAGCTTCGACCCGCGGACGGGGCTCGTCTACATTCCCTCGCTGAACCTCTGCATGGACATGTCGGGCTCCGAGCCTCAATACCAGCGCGGCAAGTTCTATCTCAAGTTCGACGCGGCGCCGAAGGCCGGGCCCGGCGGTCACCAGTCGGAGTTCATGGCGTGGGATCCGGTCAAGGGGCAGAAGGTGTGGGGCAATCCCGACGACCTCGTGTGGCCGGGCGGCGCGCTGAGCACGGCGGGCGGTCTCGTGTTCCACGGCGACATCCGCGGATGGTTCAAGGCACTCGACGCCCGCACGGGCAAGATGCTCTGGGAGTTCAACACCGGCTCCGGCATCAGTGCGGCGCCGATCACGTACGAGCTCGACGGCAAGCAGTACGTCGCGGTGGTGTCGGGACGCACGTTCACGATCCCGCTGTTCCTGGGCGCGATCGGCAAACAGATGGTCGACGCGACCCCGGAGGGCGGCTCGCTGTTCGTCTTCGAGCTGCCCACGAAGTGACGTCGTCTCGGCGCGCCCTCGGCGCCTGGCTCCTCGCGGCGGCGCTCGGCGCCTCGTGTGCGATCCCCTCCGCCGCCGGCGAGGCGCCGGAAACGCTGCGTGTTTGCGCGGACCCCGACAACCTGCCGTTCAGCAGCGAGGGCGCCGGCGAGCGCGGACTCCTCGTCGAGCTGGCGGAGCTGATCGCGGCCAAGCTCGGCGCGCGGACCGAGTACACGTGGTGGCGGACGCTCCACGGCAAGCGCGCGGTGAGGAACACGCTGCTGGCCGGCCGCTGCGACGCGTTCTTCGGCCTGCCGTACGAGGGCGACTTCATGACGCCGGTCGCACTCTCACGGCCCTTCCTCGACGTCGGCTGGGCCGTGGTGACGCCGGCCGAGGTCGTGCCGGCGCGCCTTGACGATCTGCGGGGCCGCCGCGTCGCGGTCGTCTTCGGCTCACCGCTTCAGATGCTGCTGGCCAGCCGGGGCGGCTTCGACACGCTGACGTTCCGCGACGACCACGAAGCGCTCGACGCGCTGGGACGACGCGAGGTCGATGCGGCGTTCGTCTGGGGACCGACGGCCGGCTACGTCAACGCGCGAAAGCTCGGCGGGCGGTACCGCATCCTGCCGATGGCCGGTGACGGCCTCCAGTGGAAGATGGCGATCGGTCTGCGCAAGGACAACGGCGATCTCGGCCGGCGTCTCGACCGCGCGCTCGCGGACCTCGCGCCGCACATTCAGCGTCTCGCCGCACGCTACGGATTTCCGACCGCGGCCCCGGTCGATCTCCTCGCGGGGGAGGGGTCGTCTCCGTCCGTGCGGCGTGATGCCACGGCGCTGGCCGCGGGACGCGAGGCCTTCAATCAGCACTGCTCGCACTGTCACTCGCCGGATGCGATCAGCCCGGAGCCAAGCCGCGACCTGCGCCGGCTGCGAGCGCGATACGGTCCCACGACGCTGGCCGTCTTCCAGGCGACCGTGCTCGCCGGCCGGCCGGAGAAAGGGATGCCGCGCTTCAACGACGCGCTGACGTCGGACACGATCCGCACGGTGTGGACGTTTCTGGAGTCGATCCAGGATTAGCCCGCGCCCCGCGATTCACGACGGGATGATCGGGGCAATCTCGCGGAGGCGCGGCAGGACTTCTTTCGAGAAGAGCCTGATGCTCTTCTCGGTTTCCTGGTGGGTCATGTAGCCGGTGCGGCCGACCAGGACCAGGTGGCCGAAGCCGCCGACCTCTTCGTAGAAATCCATGATCTGGCGGTAGACGGTGTCGGGGCTGCCCACGAAGAGGATGCCGCGCTTCATCGCCTGCTCGGTCGTCATGCCGATCAGCGTGGCGGCGTTCTGGCTCGCCGAGACGGCGCGCGGGCCCGTCGCTGACGCGCTCGGCCGCGGTGCGGCGCGGTAGATCGCGGGGGCCAGCTCCGGCGAGGTCGCGCCGGGCAAGAACCGCGAGTACTGCGGCGCCGACTTCAGGCTCGTGTTGAGAAACCAGAGCAGCTTGGTGCCGACGCGCATCCCCTCTTCGTGGGTGTCACCGACGTAGACGAAGGCGGCGTACGCGAAGTGATCGGTGTCGAGTCCGGGCAGTCCCAGCTCGGCGCGCGCCTGGCGATAGGCGGCCCACGCGCGCTGGGTCCCGTCGGCCCCGCGCAGCACCAGCACGTTGACCATCCCGCGGCGGCCGACCTCGCCGGCCGTGTCCGGATCGCCGGTCGCGGCCCACAGACGCGGGTGGGGCTCCTGCCACGGCCGGGGCCAGATGTTCACGTGCCGATGGGTGAAGTGCTTGCCCTCCCAGCTGAACGGGCCGTCCCGGTGCTTC
>DATHGT010000215.1:0-3804 GCA_035317605.1 Candidatus Acidiferrum sp.
GAGCCGAAGGCGACCGCGAAGAGCTGAGCGCTCGGGATCATCGCGGCGCTGACCTCTTCCTCGCCCTCGCGGGCCGAGGCCAGCACGATCTTCGCGACGTGGGCCCAGCACACGCCGATCCCGGCGCCGACCACGGTCAGCGCGGCGGCGATGGCAGCCACCGGGCCGGGACCGATCGTGAGCGCGACGCCGGCGAGGCCGGCGGCCATGATCAGCGGCCCGGCCACCAGCGCCGCGCGGATCCGCTCCGGCGGCACCCGCGCCGAGAACAGCGAGGCGACGGACCACGCCAGCGACTGGAGCGCGTAGAAATACCCGGCGGTGGCCGGGGCCACGTGGTGGGTCACCTGGGCGAGCAGCGGGATGAACACGCTGGTCGGGCTGCCCGACCCCGCGATCAGGAAGATCATCGCGAACGACTTGCCGGTCGGCCGTCCGAACGCGAGCATGTCGGACGGAAAGAGCCGGTTCGTCGCGCGCCGGTCCAGGCGCATGGTGAGCGTGATCGCGAGCAGCGCGCCGAGCACGAGGGCCGCGCGGAGGGCCGCCGTTCTCGCGTTGGCGATGCTGGCCACGCAGAGCACGGCGGCGCAGATGAGCGACAGCCGCCCGAACGGCACCCGCGTCGGCTGGCGGCGCCGGGCGCGGCGCGGCAACAGCCACCACGAGACCACGGCGGGCGCGATGATGATGGGCACCATGCCCCAGAACGCGACGCGCCACAGACCCATCTGAGCCAGCACGCCGCCCGCGAACGGGCCGCCGATGGCGGCGATGCCCCACACGCTCGAGATCAGCGCGAGCCGGCCCGGCCACATCGGCTCGGGAAACAGCTCGCGCACCATCGCGTGCACGACGCCGAAAACGAGCCCGCCGCCCAGGCCCTGGATGGCGCGGCCGGCGACCACCACACCCATGGTCGGCGCCGAGCCGCAGGCCGCGGTGCCGGCGACCAGGATCAGCGTGGCCACGATGAGGGCCACGCGCGTGCCGAGCTTGCGCATGAGGACCGAGCTGCCCGCGCTGCCCACGATCGACGCGACCGCGTAAGCGGTGGCGGCCCACGCGTAGAGCGAGAGTCCGCCGATCTCCTTGACGACCGACGGCAGCACGGTGGCCGTGATGAACGCGTTGACGGCGGGACCGAAGATTCCCACGAGCACGACGATGGTCGGCAGCGCGTAGCCGTGCGCGTGCCGCGGCGAGGCCGACGCCGTCACTAAGTGGTGCGGATGGACGCGCGGCCCGATCCGCTCATCCGGCCATCCGCGCACCGCCGGTCAGCGCGCGCAGCTTGGCGCGGGCGCGGTCTCGCGGCAGATATTTCATGCCGCAGTCGGGCGCCGCGACCAGGCGCTCGGCGGGGACGCGCGCGAGGGCGGCCTCGATCCGGCGCGCCACCACGTCGGCGGTCTCGGGGGTGGGATCGGCGAGGTCGAGCACGCCGAGCACGATCGTCTTGGACGGGAGCGCGCCCAGCGCGGCGAGATCGAGCTTGGGCTGGGCGGCTTCGATCGAGACCGCGCGCGCGGCGCACCGGTCCAGCTCGGGCAAGAACGAGTAGCCGCTGGGCTTCTCCTTGACCGTGAAGGCGTAGCCGAAGCAGAGGTGAACGATCGTCGGCTTGGCGATGCCGGCCAGCGCGCGGTCGATCGCGCTCACCGCGTAGGCGCGGGCGCGCTCGGGAAACGCCTGCATGTACGGCTCGTCGAGCTGGAGCACGTCGACGATCGGCTCCAGCTCGCGCAGCTCCTCGTTGACGGCGACCGCGTAGGCCATGGCCAGGCGCTCGGGATCGCGGTAGTGCTCGTCCTGGGCGAGTTGGGCGAGCGTGAACGGCCCGGGGATCGTGACCTTGATCTTCCGCTCGGTGACCGAGCGCAGGAACCGCGCGTCACGCCCCAGCACCGATCGAGTCCGGCAGATCGGGCCCACCACGCGCGGCACCGGCGTGGGGCGGCCCGTGCGCGCGATCGCCGTGCCCGGACGCTCGAGGTCGAGGCCCTCCATCGCGGTCGCGAACTGGTTGAAGTAACTCTCGCGTCGCTGCTCGCCGTCGCTGACCGTGTCGATACCGGCGTCTGCCATGTCGCCCACGGCCAGCCGCACGGCGTCGTCCTGCGCCTCCTCGAGCCAGGGCGCGGCCACGCGCCAGATCTCGGGCGCGCGCACGCGCGGCACCCGCGCCGAGAGCTTGTCCCGGTCCACGAGCCAGTCCGGCTGCGGATAGCTGCCGACCACCGTCGTCGCGATCATTGGCTACACGTCGCGAACAGGACGCGCCCCGACCAGCGTACGGAGCAGCTCGATCTCGCCGACGTGGGTGTTGCTGTGGGAGACGCACACCTGGGTCAGCGCGCGCAGCACCGTCATCTCGCCGAGCGGCTTGACCGTGATGGTCTTGTCGAAGAGCGCGGGGTCGGCGCCGGCGAAGAACTCGTCGGTGCTGGCCCAGACCTTCCGCACGTACTCGCTCCACAGCTCGACGTCGTTGATGCGCAGCGCGTGCGCCTCCGCGGTCGGCATGCCCGTGCCCTGCGTGACCGGCGGCAGCCCGAGCTTCTCCGCGTAGCCGCCCTCGGTCCACACGGGCGGTCGCCGGTTCTGGATGACCCAGCGCACGACCCCGTCCTCGGTGCGCACGACGTGCCAGACCACCCACGCGATCGAGTTCGCCTGGGGATGGGGCACCATGTGTCGCTGCTCCGGCGTCAGCCCCTTCAAGCTTCCGTCCAGCGCCTCGTGCAAGCGCTTCAATTCCAGGTGCACCAGCTCGGCTGCGGTCATCGACGTCTCCTCCGATCCCCGCTCTCGTCCATGGCGGGCGCCGACCACTATACCCGCTTCGAATCATCCATCGCGCTCGCGCGAAACAGCTCGTTCGCCCCCTCTCCTTTCGGTAAGATCCACGTGTGCGTGAGGTCGCGATCGGCCCGGGGTTCGAGAGCTGGCAGGCGGCGGCGCGTGCGCTCCTGGGCGAACACGTCTCTCCGGGCGAGGTTGGCTTCCGGGAGAGCGGCGTCGATGCCCCCGCGCCCGCGATCGACGGCGGGGACACCGGCATCCGTGTCCCGCGCCGGTTCGTCGATCTGGCTCGAGCCGTCGCGCCACATCGAGATCCCGCGCGCTGGCATCTGCTGTACTCGGTCCTGTGGCGGCTCGTTCACGACAACCGCGAGCTGCTCGAGACGGGAGATCCCGACGTCGCGCGCCTGCTCGCGATGGAGGCCGCCGTCGGCCAGGGTCGCGACGTCATCGGCGCGGGACCGTTCGTCCCCGCGGGCCGAGGGCTCGACGAGCTGGTGTCGGCGGCGGCGCGCTGCACGGGCTGTGATCTCTACCGACATGCCTCGCGCACGGTGTTCGGCAAGGGGCCGGCGGACGCCCGCGTGGTCCTGGTCGGCGAGCAGCCCGGCGATCAGGAAGATCGGGAGGGCGCGCCGTTCGTCGGTCCAGCCGGTGAGGTGTTCGATCGGGCCCTGGCCGAGGTGGGACTGCCCCGCGAGCGGCTCTACGTCACCAACGCCGTGAAGCACTTCAAGTTCGTGCCGCGCGGCAAGCGGCGTATCCACCAGACACCGGCGGCGGCCGACATCACGGCCTGCCGCCCATGGGTCGAGGCGGAGCTGGCGCTAATCAAGCCGGAGATCCTCGTGTGTCTCGGCGCCACCGCCTCGCGAGCGCTGCTCGGGTCAGACTTCCGGATCATGCGCGATCACGGCCGGTTCATCCACACTCCGTGGGCGCCGCGGACGATGGCCACCCTCCATCCGTCCGCCGTCCTGCGCGGCGAGGACGAGCCGG
>DATHGT010000216.1:0-45232 GCA_035317605.1 Candidatus Acidiferrum sp.
ACCACGAGGTCGTCGGTGGTCACCGGCGACGCGGTGGCGCCCTCGGCCACCGCGTGGACCTTCGAGCCCAGGGCCCGGCGGAGGATGACCGAGAGGTCGGCCCCGCTCATGCCCCCCATCAGCGGCAGGATCTTTCGGTAGTCGATGGACGCGAACAGCGGATGCCCGGCCTGGCGCTCGGTCCGGGCCCGGATCAGCTCCAGGACCTCCTGCTGGCCGGCGGCGTCGGGCAGCGGGACCTCGACGAGGTGATCCATGCGGCCGGGGGCGACCAGCGCCGGGTCCAGGACGTCGGTGCGGCTGGTCGACCCGACGACCAGGATGCGCGCGGTGGGATCGATGCCGTCGAACTTCTCACACAGTGCGGCGACCAGCCGGGCGCTGGCCTCCCGCGCTTGGGCCGGCGGCAACAGGTGCTCGAGCGACAGCGCGTCGACCTCGTCGAGCAACAGCACCGCCGGGCCTTCGCCGATGGCGATCCGGAGCGTTTCCTGGAGCAGCTCACCGGTGTTGGCGCCGAACTTCGAGGTGATGTTGCCGAGCTTGAGGTGGTAGAAGATCGCCTCGGCCGCGCCGGCCAGCGCGCGGGCCAGCGTGGCCTTGCCGGTGCCCGGCGGCCCGTAGAGCAGCACGCCGCGGGGCGGCGTGATGCCCCACTCGGCGTAGAGCTGGGGGTTGGTGAGGGCGGAGGCGAAGCCGCGGAGCAGGCTCTTGGCGTGGGCCAGACCGCCCACGTCGTCGAACGACACCGTCGGGCGGATCTTGGTCTCGATGCGGCCGGTGAGGTCGCCGTACTTCTCGCCGAGCTTGGAGAACACGTCCTCCAGCCGTCGCTGGAGCGCCCAGTGGAGATCGTCGGTGTCGGGCGCCACGGTCAGATCCTCGGACCCGACGGACCGGGCGGCGCGGACTTGTCGAACACGCGGTCCTCGACGAGGATCGGCACCTTGGCGCGAATCGCGAGCGCGATGGCGTCCGAGGGGCGGGCGTCGAGCGTGAAGGTCGTGCCCGGCGCGGTGAGCTGGAGCGTCGCGTAGTACACGTCGTCACGCAGGTCGGTGATGACCACGCGGGTGACCTGGACGTTGAGGCGGCCGAACAGGGTCAGGAACAGATCGTGAGTCAGCGGGCGCGGCGGGGTCACGCCCTGGAGCGGCACCGCGATACCCGTCGCTTCCGCGGCGCCGATCATCATCACGAAGTGCCGCTTGTCGCGCTTGCCTTCGAGCACCACCGCGGGCGTCTGCGTGCGCGGATCGAGCGCGACCCCGACGACCTCGACCTCCTGGGGGCCGGTGGCCTTGGGCGCGGGCGGCGGGGCGCCGTCGCGGGCGCCGGCGGCCGTGGCCAGCATGAGCGTGACCAGCACGACGACGAGGACGCGACTGCGCAGGGTCATGATGCGGCTCCTGGGAGGCAGAATCGATCCGGACAAAGTATAGTCCGACGGAGCCTCACGTCCGAGCGCCGTGCGGGTGCGGGTGGTCGTCGCGTACGCCGAGGCTGAGGATGGCGCCGACGAGGAGCAGGCCGGCGAGCGCTGACCAGGTCACGCCGTAGCCGAACCTATGGGCCACCCCGCCGAACAGGAACGCGCCGCTGGAGTTCCCGATGAGGAACACCGCGCTGAAGACGCCGATGACGGTGCCGCGGCGCGCCTCGTGGGCCTGGTCGGCGACGAGGGCGGCCAGCCCCGGATAGAGGAAGCCGTGCGAGACGCCGCCGATCAGTCCGGCCACGAAGAAGACCGGCAGGGGCGGGAGGCCGTGAATGCGCGTGATCAGGAACGCGAGCGCGGCGAGGAGGCCCACGGCTAAGGCCTGGAGGAACATCGACGGCACGATGACGGCCCGCCGCCCGCGGGTGTCGATCCAGTGGCCGGCCACCACCCGCACGGCCATGGCCGCGCACGCGTACGCGATGTAGAAGAGGGCGAGCGTGCGCACGCCGATCGACTCGCCGAAGGTGGGCAGGAACGCGAACAGGGTGCCGGAGCCGAGCCCGAAGAAGACCGCGACGGCCATGTGGCGGTGCCGGAGGTCGCCCAGCATCGTGGCCAGCGACGTGAAAGCGGGGACGGTGGGGATGTCGACCCGCTCCCGCTCGGTCAGCGTCCACACGATCGCGCCGGTGACCAGGGCGAGCAGGGCGCACGCCGCGAAGAGCGGGCGAAAGCCGGAGCGGCGGATCACCATCTCGCCGAAGAGCGGGGCGATCGCCGTCGAGGCCATCCCCGACAGGCCGTAGATGCCGAGCGCCCATCCGCGCCGCTCGATGGGGACGAGGTCCAGCACGTACGAATAGTTGGCCACGAAGAACGCCGAGAAGCCGAGCCCCTGGAGCGCGCGCACGAAGCCGAGCGCGGTCACCCCCGTGGTCACGAAGGCGAGCACGGACGAGAGCACGACGAGGGCGACGCCGAGCAGCATGAACGGGCGCCGGCCGAGCGCGTCGACCCAGGGACCGACCAGCGGCTGGCAGAGGATACCGACCGCGCTGTAGGTCCCCATCACGACCCCGACCGCCACCTCGGTGCCGCCCAGGCGCTGGACGTGGAGCGGGAGGAGCACGAAGCAGTTGAGGCTCGCGAAGAAGAAGAAGCTGGCCGCCGTCGCCTTGAGGAACGCCTGCTGCGTTAGAATCGCCGGCACGCGCGATTATCCCATGACGATATTCGTACGGTGATCACGCTCGACTCCGTCCTGCGCGCGGGCCTGACACGGCGGGGCGACGCCTGCAGTCTCACCCTCGACCCCCGGCTGTCCGGACTCCCCGACACCGCCCACGGCGGCAGCGTGCTCGCCGCCTTCCACGCCCTCGCGAAGGTCGACGGCGCCCCGCGGGTGCTCGGAACCTATCGCAAGCGCGTGCCGCTCGACACCGCGCTGCGGGTGACGCTGACGTCCGACGGCGGCGACACGGTGTGCCGGCTCGTCGATCACACCGGCACCGTGCTCGTCGATGGTGGAGTAGAGTCCGCCGGCGTCGCCCTCGTCGGGAGCGGCGTGAGATCCATGAGCGACGCGACGCCGGCGGACGTCGACGGCGACCCCCTGCCCGTCTCGTCGACGTGCGTGGCGTGCGGCGTCGACAACGCGCTCGGGCTCCAGGCGCGGCTCAGGTTCGACGACGAGCGCGTGTGGACGCGGTGGATCCCGCGCGAGACGGCGGCGCGCGAGGACGGATCGCTGGCCCCCATCGCGCTGACCACGCTGCTCGACGAGGCCGCGTTCTGGCTGGGCGCCCTGGCCAGCGGCGAGGCGGGCATGACGACCGAGCTGGCCATCACGCTCCACCGCGAGATCGCGTTCGGCGAGCCCGTCGTGGTCACCGGACGCCGCGGCCGGACACGCGCCCGCGACGACGGACGCTACTGGGAGACCGAGGTCACCGCGTCCGATACGTCGGGCGAGATCGTGGCCAGCGCGCGCATCGTCTTCGTCGCCGTCCGCGGCGCCGCCCGCCGTCTCGTCGGCGGATTCCTCTCGCGGAGCTCGCCGGAGATCCTGCGCCGAATCTTCCCCGCCTACGCGCCCTGACGGGCGCCCTCGATCCAACCCTTCCAGTCGTCGGCGGCGTAGCCGATGGTCACGCGGTGGTCGCCGCGGACGAGCGGCGTTCTGAGCAGGTGGGGCTCGGTGAGCGCGCGATCGAGCATGCGCTCGGGAGAGTCGCCGCGGACGTGCAGGCCGAGCGCGCGGAAGCGCGGGTGCTCGCGGTTGATCAGCGCGGCCGCCCCGAATTTCTCCTGGAAGCGCCGGAGCTCGCCGCGGGCGGCCGGCCGCTCGTCCAGATCGACGAAGTGCACGGAAATGCGCCGCTCCGAGAAGAAGCGCAGGGCCTTGCGCGTGTCCTGGCAGTTCTTGAACCCGAAGACCTGGACGTTCATGCCCGCGCGCGGGCGGCGCGGGCCTGGAGTCCCTCCCACGCGCTGATCGGCACCGCCGGCGTCCCCGGCGGATTCGTGCGGCCCGTGTGCGGTCCGTGGAAGTCCGAGCCCCCCGTGGCCACGAGGTCGAAGCGGCGACAGAGGTCGAGATAGTTGCGCACCTGCTCGCCCGAGTGCTCGGCGTAATACGTCTCGATGCCCCCGAGCCCCGCGTCCACCAGCTCGGGAATCATCGCGTCGCGGTTGGCGAGGCCGGGATGCGCGAGCACGGCCACGCCGCGCGCTCGACGAATGACGTCGATGGCCTCGACGGGAGTCAACCGGTGCCTCGGCACGTTGGCCGGACCGTCGGAGCGCAGGTAGCGGTCGAACGCCTCGCGCACCGAGCGCACGTAACCGTGCTTCACCATCACCTGCGCGACGTGAGGGCGCCCCGGCGCCGCCTCGCCGGCGAGGGCCAGCACTTCGGCGGGATCGATCGGCAGGCCCATCTCGGTCAGCCGCGCGGCCAGCGCGTACACGCGCGCGGTCCTCGCCGCGCGCTGGGTGGCCAGGAATTCCCGGAACCACGGCGCCTCGTGATCGACGAGATAGCCGAGGACGTGGATCTCCGCGCCCTCGACGTTGCAGTTGATCTCGAGTCCGGGCACCAGCGTGAGCCCGGGATAGCCCGCCGCCGCCGCCGTCGCCTCCGCGATGCCCTCGGTCGAGTCGTGGTCGGTGATGGCCAGCACGCTCACGCGATGCTCGGCGGCCTTGTCCACGAGCTGCCGCGGCGTGAGCGAGCCGTCGGAGGCGAGGGTGTGGGTGTGGAGGTCGACCTTCACTTGTCCGCCGTGAGATACGCGAGCAGTGTCCGCACGGCGACGCCGGTGCCGCCCTTGGGCGCCAGCGGAGTGTCGCGCTCGGTGAAGGCGGGGCCGGCGATGTCGAAATGCGCCCACGGCGTGTCGCCGGCGAACTCCTTCAAGAACAGCGCGGCCGTGATGGCCCCGCCCCCGCGCTGGCCCACGTTGTTGATGTCGGCGACCTCGCTCTTGAGGCCTTCGCGGTACTCGTCGATGAGCGGCAGCTGCCACACGCGCTCGCCGGCGGCCTCGGCGGCGCCGAGCAGCCGGCGGGCCAGCGGCTGGTTGTTGGAGAAGAGGCCCGAGCACTGCGGGCCGAGCGCGACCACGCAGGCGCCGGTGAGCGTCGCCATGTCGATGATCTCGTCGGGCTTGACGTGCTCGCGGGCGTAGCAGATCGCGTCGGCCAGGGTGAGCCGGCCCTCGGCGTCGGTGTTGCCGATCTCGATGGTGGTGCCGTTCATCGCGCGCAGCACGTCGCCGGGCCGGAACGCCGTGCCCGAGGGCATGTTCTCGGTGGCCGCGATGAGCCCGTGGACTTCCACCGCCGGAGCCAGCTTGGGCAGGGCCCGCATGATCCCGAGCACGGCCGCCGCGCCGGACATGTCGTCCTTCATGCGCAGCATGCCCTCGGCGGTCTTGAGATCGAGGCCGCCCGCGTCGAAGGTGATGCCCTTGCCGATCACGGCCACGCGCCGGCGCGGACGCTTGGGCACGTAGCTCAGGTGGATGAACCGGGGCGGCTGCTCGCTGCCGGCGGCCACGCCCAGGAACGCGCCCATGCCCATCCGCTCGCACTCCGCGCGGTCGAACACCTGGAGCGTGAGCCCGGCCTCCTGGGCCACCTCGGCGGCGACCGCGGCCAGGTGATTCGGATGCACGTCGTTGGGCGGCGCGTTGACGAGATCGCGGGCGAACCAGGTGGCGAGGCCGAAGGTCTCGCCGCGACGCGCGCCGGTCTCCACGTCGCGCGCGGTCCGCCGGTCGGGGGCCAGCACGCGCAGCTCCTCGACGACCTTGTCCGACTTCTCGCGCTTGTAGCGGTCGAACGTATAGCTCCCGAGGATCGCGCCCTCCACCACCGCGTGCGCGCGGTCGCGATCGGACAGGCGCTGCCCGAACACCTCGATGGCTACCGTGCGGGCGCCCAGGTCGCGGGCCCGCCGCAACGCGGTGGCGGCAGCCCGGCGCAGGGTCTCGGCCACGAAGCCGCTGCGCGGGCCGAGTCCGGCGATCACCAGGCGCGGAGACGCCAGGGCCGGCGTGTGGATGTGCGTCACCTGCCCGACCTTGGCCGAGAACTTCTCGGCCTCCAGCACGGCCTTGATCTGCCCGCCCGCGCGCCGATCGAGCGCGATCAGCGACGGCGGCCAGCGCTTCTCCTCCGCGTGTAGCCCGACCACCAGCGCATCGGCGGCGGCGCCCTCGGGCGTCTCCCGGCGCACGATCACGTTCATGCCCGTTCCTCCTCGGCCAGCTTCAGCGCGCGGTTGATCATGTCGGTCAGGCCCTCCGTGGTGTCCAGCTCGTCCACCCGATCGATGGGAACCCAGGTCGCTTCCGCGGCGTCGCTGCCGGCGGCGATCGTGTCCGACTCGGGATAGGCGAGGTAATCGACCAGCACGTAATGATACCGGACGCGTCCCTCGGCATCGCGCACGATGCGGTCGATCACCCCGCAGACGCCCACGACGCGGATGCGGCAGGCGCACTCCTCGGCGATCTCGCGGCACACCGCCTCGGCCGTGGTCTCGCCCAGCTCCACGAGCCCGCCGGGCAGGCTCCACTTGCCCCACGAGGGCCGGCCGCCGCGGCGCACCAGCAGCACGCGCCCCTCGTGCAGGACCACGGCGCCCACGCCCACGCGCGGCGCGTCCGGGTATTCTCGCCGCACGGGAAGGGGCGGCGTGCTCACGCGGCTCCCGACAGCCAGGCTTCGCTCGCGTATTTCTCGGCGACCAGTCGCTCGACCTGGGTCCCCTCGTCCTCAGACAATCCGCCGGGACGGAGCACGAGGGCGTGCTCCGTTTCGAACGCCGTCGTGAGCGCGTCGGCGACCTCGTCGAACCTCGGCCGGCGGCCGAGCGCGATTTCGAGCGTGGTGAGCGAGGCCAGCGGATCCGCCGTCGTGGGAAACAGCGCGCGCAGGCGCGGCTCGTCGGCGCCGAGCAGGACCGAGCCGTGCTGGAGGAAGCACCGGCCGCGTCGGCGCTGGGCGCTGCCTACCAGCTTCTTGCCGTCGATCTCGATCTCGTAGCGCCCGGTCCGCGCGAAGCAGAACGCCGGCGTCTGACCCTTGGCGCGCGGGAGACCGATGATCTCGACGGGCGCGCCGAGCGCCTGGAGCCCGCGGGCGAGCGCGCGCGCGATCCAGCGATACGCCTCGAGCAGGTCCGTCGTGACCCCGAGGTCGTCGTTGGTGGCCACCACGGTGTACGTCAGCTCGCGCTCGGGACCGTCGTGATAGATCGCGCTGCCGCCCGTGGGCCGGCGCACCAGGCCGACGCCGAGCCGTCGGCAGGCCGCGACGTCGACGTGAGCGTCGAGGGCCTGGCCGTACCCGAGCGATACCGTCGGCGGATCCCAGGCGAAGAAGCGAACCGTCGCCGGGCCCGCGCCGCCCTGCCGGCTCCGCCACAGCGCCTCGTCGATCGCCATGTTGGTGGCGCCGTCCGTGGCCTCGGTTTGAAGCAAGCGCCAGTCGCCCGCCATCACCCCTAATGATCCTCGCGGAATTGGTTGACGGTCTCACGTCGGGGGTCGAGCGCCGATTTCGCAGAAAAGAGGAGCGCAGCTCCTCTTTTCGAGGACCCAGGCCAGCCGACCCCCGACGTGAGACCGTCAACCAATTCCGCGAGCTCCATTGGACTACGACTCGGGGGTCCAGCGCAGATTGGGCTCGCGGGCGGCCTTGGTCTGATCGAGGCGGCGCACGGGGGTGGTCACCGGTGCCTCGTGGATGAGCGCGGGGTTCGCCTCGGCCTCCTCGGCGATCCGGATCATCGCGTCGCAGAACGCATCGAGCGTCTGCCGGGACTCGGTCTCGGTGGGCTCGATCATCAGCGCTTCCTCGACGATCAGCGGGAAATACGTCGACGGCGCGTAGAAGCCGAGGTCGAGCAGGCGCTTGGCCACGTCCATGGCGGTGACCCCGAGCTTCTTCTGCCGCCGCGCCGACACCACGCACTCGTGCATGCAGTAGCCGGGGGTCGCCGGGTCGTAGTGTCCGGCCAGGCGCTTGAGCACGTAGTTGGCGTTGAGCACCGCGTGCTCCGACACCGCGCGCAGACCGTCGCCACCCATGGTGCGGATGTAGGCGTAGGCCCGCACGAGCATGCCGACGTTGCCGAGGAACGCGTGGAGCTTGCCGATCGACTTGGGCCGCTTCCAGTCCAGCGCGTACCGCTCACCGTCGCGCGTGACCACGGGCACGGGCAGGAACGGCTCGAGATGCGCCTTGACGCCCACCGGCCCCGCGCCCGGGCCGCCGCCCCCGTGCGGGGTCGTGAACGTCTTGTGCAGGTTGAAGTGGCAGACGTCGAAGCCGAGGTCGCCGGGACGCGTGATGCCGAGCACCGCGTTGAGGTTAGCGCCGTCCATGTAGACCTGCACGCCATGGGCGTGACACCGCTCGATGATCTCGGCGATGCGCGGCTCGAACATGCCGAGCGTGTTCGGCATCGTGATCATGAACGCCGCCACATCGGGGCTGAGATTCCGCTCCAGCTCGCCGAGGTCGACCTCGCCGTTCTGGTCCGAGCGCAGCTGTACCACTTCGTAGCCCGCGATCGCGGTCGACGCGGGATTGGTCCCGTGGGCCGAGTCGGGGACGAGGACCTTCGTCCGCTTCTCGCCGTTGGCGAGGTGAAACGCGCGGATCATGAGCACGCCGGCCAGCTCGCCCTGGGCGCCCGCCGCGGGCTGGAGCGACACCGCGTCCATCCCCGCGATCTCGGCCAGCATGCCGGCCAGCTCGTGCATGAGCGCGAGCGCGCCCTGGGCCAGCGGCTCCGGGGTGTGCGGGTGCAGGCGCGCGAATCCCGGCAGCCGCGCCATGTCCTCGTTGATCTTGGGGTTGTACTTCATCGTGCACGAGCCGAGCGGATAGAAGTGCGTGTCGAGCCCGTAGTTCATCTGGGAGAGCCGCGAGTAGTGGCGCACCAGATCCAGCTCCGAGACCTCGGGCAGCGCGGGCGGCTCGCGCCTCAGCGCTCCCTCGGGCAGGTGCCCGCGCACGTCGGCGACGGGGACGTCCAGCTCGGGCAGCGAGTACGCCAGGCGGCCGGGCGAAGACAGCTCGAAGATCAGTCGATCGTACGCGGGCTGATTGTCGTAGGGCATGGGTCCGCCTACGCCACCGCCACGGCCAGCGCCTCGGCGAGCTGGTCGATCTCGGCCTTCGTCCGCTTCTCGGTGACCGCGACGAGCAGGCAATCGCCGAGCGTGCGATCGAACGATTTCAGCGGCACGCCGGCGAGGATCTTCGACCTGGCCAGCCGCGCGGCCGCGCGCTCGGGCGGCTTGGGCAGCCGCAGCGCGAACTCCTTGAAGAACGGCGCCTCGAAGCGCAGCGACACGCCGGGGATCGCGGTGAGCCGATCGGCCGCGTAGTGCGCCTTGGCGGCCGACAGCTCGCCGACCCGGACCAGGCCCTGCTTGCCCAGCGTGGCCAGGTAGATCGTGGCCATCAGCGCGCACAGGGCGACGTTGGTGCAGATGTTCGAGGTCGCCTTGTCGCGGCGGATGTGCTGCTCGCGCGTCTGCAGCGTGAGCACGAAGCCGCGGTGACCGTCGCGATCGACGGTGGCGCCCACGAGTCGGCCGGGCATGCGGCGCACAAACTCCTGCTTGGCCGCGAAGACGCCCAGGTACGGGCCGCCGTACGAGAGGGGCACGCCGAGCCCCTGCCCCTCGCCGACCACGACGTCAGCTCCCAACCGTCCGGGAGCTTCGAGCACGCCGAGGTTCACCGGATCGGCGACCACGATCAGCAGCGCGCCGGCCGCGTGGGCGATCTCGGCGGCGCCGGCCACGTCTTCCACGCAGCCGTAGAAGTTCGGAGACTGGACGACCAGCGCGGCGGTCTTGTCCCCGCAGAGCGTGCGCGCCGCCTCGACGTCGAGGACGCCGTTCGGCGCGGGCGCCTGCCGCAGGCGCAGGCCCGACCCGGCGCCGTACGTGGCGGCGACCTGGCGATAGCGCGGGTTCACGCCCGCGGCCAGCACGATCTCCCCGCGGCCGGTGACGGCGCGCGCCATCAGCGCGGCCTCGGCCAGCGACGAGGCGCCGTCGTAGATCGAGGCGTTGGCCACGTCCATGCCGGTCAGCTCGGCGATCATGGTCTGGTATTCGTAAATCGACCGCAGCGTGCCCTGGCTCGCCTCCGGCTGGTACGGCGTGTAGGCCGTGAAGAACTCGCCGCGCGAGATCAGGTGGTTGATCGGGCTCGGCACGTAATGATCGTAGGCGCCGCCGCCGAGGAAGCACGCGTAGCCGTCGGCGTCGGCGTTCTTCGCGGACAGCTCGCGCAGGTGCCGCACGAGGTCGGTCTCGGCCAGCGCGGGACCGACGTCCAGCGGGCGGGCCAGCCGCGCCTTGGCCGGCACGCGCGCGAGCAAGTCTTCGATCGAGCCGGCGCCGATGACGTCGAGCATCCGACGCCGATCCCCCTCGGTGTTCGGCAGGTACCGCATCGCGCTCAGTGTCCGCCCTGGGCGATCAGCGCTTCGTACTGGGCCGACGTGAGGAGCTGGTCCCATTCTCCGGGGTTCTTGGGCTGCACCACGATCATCCACCCCTGGCCGTAGGGATCCTGGTTGACGGTCTCGGGAGTCTTGGCCAGCGCCCCGTTGACCTCGACGACTTCGCCCGAGAGCGGCGCGAACAGATCGGAGACGGCCTTCACCGACTCGACCACTCCGAACGGCTGCCGCTGCGACACCAGGGCGCCGACCTTGGGCAGCTCCACGTAGACGACGTCGCCCAGCTGGTCTTGGGCGAACGCGGTGATGCCGACGCGGATGCGCTCGCCCTCCTTCTTCGCCCACTCGTGCTCCTGCGTGTATTTCAGGTCGGCGGGAACGTTCGCCATGCCCGGATCTCCTAGCGTTTCACGTGCGGTGGGTAGAACGGCGTGCGCACGACGCGGGCCGGGCGCGCCTGGCCCCTGATGTCCACGCCGAGCTCGGTGTCGATGGCCGCGTGAGCGGTCTCGACGTAGGCGAGCGCGATCGAGCGGTCGACCGACGGACCGTACGACCCCGACGTGACCACGCCGATCGCGCGGCCGTCCCTCACCACGGAATACCCGTGGCGCGCGACGGCGCGCTCGGCCATCTCGAGGCCGACGAGCCGGCGGCGTGGACCGCCGGCGCGGACGCGCTCGATGGCGTCGCGGCCGACGAACGCGCCCTTGGCGGGCTTCACGACCCAGCCCAGGCCCGCCTCCAGCGGATTGGTCGTCTGATCGATGTCGTTGCCGTAGAGCGCGTAGCGCATCTCCAGGCGCAGCGTATCGCGGGCGCCGAGGCCAATGGGCGCCACGCCGTCAGCCGCGCCCTCCTCGAGCAGCGCCTGCCACAACCGCGGCGCCTCGTGCCACGGCACGTACAGCTCGAACCCGTCCTCGCCGGTGTAGCCGGAGCGCGAGATCAGCGCGGGAACTCCCGCGACCGTGCCGCGCGCGAAGCGGAAGTATCCGATCGCGGTCACCTCGCGGTCGGCCAGCCGATTCACCAGCGCCTCAGCCCGGGGCCCCTGCACCGCGATGAGCCCGGTCGTCGCGGACTCGTTGCGCCACGCGGCCGGCGCCTGCTCGGTCACCCACGCCCAGTCCTTGTCGATGTTCGAGGCGTTCACCGTGATCATGAAGTGCTCGGCCCCGAGGCGGTACACGGTGGCGTCGTCGACGATGCCGCCGTCGGGATAACACAGCAGCGAATACTGGAGCTGGCCGATCTCTAGCCCCGCGGCGTCGTTGGTGGTCAGCCGCTGGACGGCATCGAGCGCGCCGGCGCCGTCGATCTCGAACTCGCCCATGTGAGACACGTCAAAGAGTCCGACTCGGCTGCGCACTGTGCGATGTTCTTCCACGATGCCCCTGTACTGTACGGGCATTTCCCACCCTCCGAAGGGCACCATGCGGGCCCCGGCCTTGAGGTGGGCGTCGTAGAGTGGCGTGCGTCGGAGGCTTGATTCGCTCACGGAAGCGACTCAGTAGACCATCCGGGCCCGTCGAGGGTCAAGCAAGCGCTGCTCTCGGCATTGGTCTTGCTCAGATCGTAGAGCAGGATGGCTGGTCAACTCACTGCACGGGTCCTGCAGGGTGTGAAAATTCTTCTCGTGGAAGACTCCGACGACATTCGCGATGCCTTCACGGGCCTGCTCCGGGCCGAGGCCGCCGACGTGGTCGCCGTGTCGACCGGCGGCGCGGCCATCACCGCCGCGCTCCGTGACGATTTCGACGTCCTGTTGACCGACTTCGGCCTGCCCGACATCCGAGGCGATTTCCTCATCAACCGGGTGCTCGCGGGCGCCCACCGCCGTCCTCGCGTCATCATGATCACCGGCTACGGCGAGCCCTACACGAGCTGGGCCCGACAGGCCGGGGCCGAGCTCGTGCTCACCAAGCCCGTCGACTGGCTCGATCTCCTGCACCACCTCCGCCCGGAGCATCGAGTCGCCGCGTAGTCGTCTATCGCTCTTCGCGTGAGACGACCCGGGCGAAGGCGTTGACGAAGCGGTCGACGTCTTCGTCGCTCATGGCCAGCGAGCAGGCGCCCATCCCGCGCTGACTCAGCACGATGCCCTCGTTCAGGAGCGCGAGGAACACGCGCAGCGAGGCCTGCGGGTCCTTCGGGCGGCTGGAGCGATAGTCGGTGAGCGGGGTCGAGGTCCAGTGCAGGCAGAAGAGCGAGCCGATCCCGCTCACCTGACCGCGGCGCCGGGTGGCGCCGAGCAAGCGCGAGACGCCGCCGCGGAGCCGATCGCCGAGCGCGTCGAGTCGCTGGTAGGCCTCCTGGGTCAGCGCGTTCAGCGTGGCCACGCCCGCCGCCATCGTGACCGGGTTGGCGTTGAAGGTTCCGCCGTGGCTGATGCGGGCGGCCCCCCGCCGCGGGTCGTAGGCGCTCATGATGTCGGCGCGCCCGCCGAACGCGCCCACGGGCAGACCGCCGCCGATGATCTTGCCGAGCGTGGTGAGGTCGGGGCGGATGCCGAAGCGCTCCTGCGCGCCTCCCCAGGCGATGCGGAACGAGATGACCTCGTCGAAGATCAGCACGATCCCCAGCCGCTCCGTGATCGCGCGCAGTCGAGCCAGGAAGCCCTCGGCGGGCGGAATGATGCCGCCGATGCCGAGCAGGGGATCGACGAGCAGCGCGGCCACTTTTCCCGCCTCGCGCTCGAGGATGGCCTCGCAGCTGTCGCCGTCGTTCCACGGCAGCACGACCACGTTCTTCAGCGTGGCGACGGGAATGCCGTCGGAGGACGGCACCGGCTTGGGCCGCGTCCTCACGCCCGCCGCTCGCGCGTCGGGGGTCACGCTGACGAGCACGGCGTCGTGGGTGCCGTGGAAGGCGCCCTCGAACTTCGCGATCTTCGGCCGGCCGGTGAACGCGCGGGCCGCCCGCACCGCGTTCATGGTGGCCTCGGTGCCGGAGTTGGTGAAGCGCACGTGCTCGAGCGACGGGATGCGCCGGGTCAGCATCTCGGCCAGACGGATCTCGTGCTCGGTCGGGCCGGGGAACGACAGGCCGGCCGCGGCGGTCTCCTGCACCGCCTTGACGACCTCGGCCGGCGCGTGGCCCAGGATGAGGCTCGTGTAGTTGCCGTTGAAGTCGAGCCGGTCGTTGCCGTCGGCGTCGACCACGTGCGCGCCGTAGCCCCGCTCGACGTAGAACGGATAGGGATCGAAGAACGTGGTCGTCCGGCTGTTGCCGCCGGGCATGACGGTCAGCGCGTCCTCGTAGAGCGCGCGCGACCGGCTGGTCTTGGCCAGATATTCAGCAAGCTCTCGCTCGATGCTCATGATGCCTCCTCGAGAACGTCGTCCAGGGCGGCCCGCCATTCGCGGAGCGTGTGCTGCGCTTCGCTCAGCTCGACGGCCCGGAAGCGCAGGCGATGGCCGGGCTTGACCTGGCCCAGACGCCCGATGTCGAACGAACAGACCGTGGCCACCTTCGTGTAGCCGCCGGTGGATTGACGGTCGACGAGCAGCGCGATGGGTTGCCCGTCGCCGGGGACCTGGATGCTGCCGAGCGCGATGCCGTCGGACAGGATGTCGTGCCCTCTGGCGTGAGCGATGCGCGGTCCCCGCAGCCGCGCGCCCATGCGATCGGACTGGGGCAGCATCTCGTAGGCGCTGCCCAGGAACGTGCGCAGACCGTCGTCGGTGAAGCGGTCCGCCTGCGGTCCCATCACCACGCGGATCTCCGGCTCGTCGTCGAGCGCGGGAATCACCCGCGCCCGCGCGCGACGCACCGTGGGCCGCGGCGCCGGGAACAGCGCGAGCCGGTCGTCCTTGCGAACCGCGCGGCCGTCGAGACCGCCCAGACGGCCGCGCACGTAGGTCGATCGCGAGTCCAGCACGGACGGCACGTCGATGCCGCCCGCGAACGCGACGTACGCGCGCACGCCTCCGCGCGCGGCGCCGAGCTTGACCACGTCGCCCGGCTTCAAGAGCAGCGTGGTCCAGGCCGGCGCCTCGGTCCCGTTGACGGTCAGCGGCATCAGGGCGCCGGTCACCGCGAGCGCGCACGGGGTCTCGGTCACGAAGCGGGGGCCGATCACCGTGCACTCCAGACCCGCCGCGTCGTCCGCGTTTCCGGCGAGGCGGTTGGCCACCACGAACGCCTGACGATCGATCGGTCCCGACGGCGGGATGCCGTAGCGCAGATGTCCGGGCCGTCCGAGGTCCTGCACGGTCGTCAGCGCCCCGGGCTCGAGGACGCGGATCATTTCACACGCTCGCCTCGGACGGCGGGGCCCCAGCCCCGCGACGTCCTGCGGCTCGCACGGCATCGACCACCGGACGGTAGGCGCGCGCTTCCACCGCCGCGACGATGGCGTCGTACTCGCCGCGCTCGATGGCGCGAAACCTGATGTGATCGCCGGGACGCAGCAGGATCGGCTCGGGGGCGCCGGGATCGTAGAGTCGCAGCGGAGTCCGGCCGAGGATCCAGTAGCCGCCGGGACTCTCGACCGAATAGATACACACCTGGACGCCGCCGATCCCCACGCTGCCCGAGGGAACTTTCGTGCGCGGCGTTGAAAGGCGCGGCAGCCTGATGCGCTCGGGCAATCCGCCGAGATAGGGCAGGCCGGGGGTGAAGCCGATGAAGTACACGAGGTAGCGAGCGTCCGCGTGCAGGCGGACCAGCTCGTCCGCGGGCAGCCCGAGCCGCTGGGCGGCGGCCCCGAGGTCGATGCCGAGGGTGGGATCGTCGTAGCAGCACGGCAGCTCGACCAGCCGCGCCGGCGGCAGCGAGGCGTGCTCGACTTGCGCGCACAGCTCGGTGAGCGCGGCGCACAACGTCTCGTACCTCACGACCAGCGGATCGTAGTAGACCAGCAGCGAGCTGAACGAGGGCACCGCCTCGACGACTCCCGGAAGGGCCTTCTCCTGGACGAGGAATTCGAGCGCACGGACGCGCGTGTTCACGTCCACGCTGATCTCGTCCCCGAGCTCGACGACAACCGCGAGCTCCCCTGCAGGCCGAAAGTTGAGCGTCGCTTCCGTCCTACAGAGCCGCCAGGGCGTGGTTGGGGACGTCGGTGATGAACATGTGGCCGGGGCTGTGGGTGATCATGAACGGCGGCTTGGAGGCGAGCGCCACGGCCTGGGGCGTGACACCGCACGCCCAGAAGACGGGGACGTCGCCGGGGCCGAAGGGCTGGGCGTCGCCCCAGTCCGGCCGCGTGATGTCCGCGATCCCGATCGACGCGGGGTCGCCGATGTGCACGGGCGCGCCGTGAGCGCCCGGGAAGCGCGCGCTCGCGGTCACCGCCTTGGAGAGCTGCGCGGCGGGAATCGGCCGCATCGAGACCACCATGGGTCCGTGAAACGCGCCGGCCGGCCGACACTCGATCGACGTGCGCCACATGGCGACGTTCCGGCCGTGCTCGACGTGCCAGAGACGGATGCCGGCCTCGAGCAGCGCCCACTCGAACGTGAACGAGCAGCCCAGCAGGAAGGCCACGAGGTCGTCGCGCCAATACGCGGTGACGTCGGTGACCTCGTCGGCGAGCACGCCGTCCTTGTAAATGCGGTAACGCGGAATGTCCGTGCGCAGATCGGCACCGGGGGCGGCGCCGACCGGCTCCGGCGAGCCCACGTCGGTGACCTCGACGAGCGGACACGGCCGGGGATTGCGCTGGCAGAACAGCAGGAAGTCGTAGGCCTGCTCCCGCGGCAGCACGGCGAGGTTGGCCTGGACATAGCCTTCGCCGAGCCCGGCGGTGATGCCCGACAGCGCGCCGCTGCGGATGTCGGCGCGAATCTCGCGCGGGTGGCGGCGGTCGATCGGCATAGCTGGATTCTAGCAGAGGGGCGGACGTGCTATGGTCACCTGCCATGAGCGGAGAACGGTTGTCGGTGCAGACCGCGCGCGCGCGCGCCCTGCGCGTCCGGGCGGCCACCGCCGACGACGCGGACGCCGTCTGCCGGATCTACAACCAGGGGATCGAGGACCGGGTGGCCACGCTCGAGACCGAGCCGAGGACGCCCGACGAGCGGCTCCAGTGGCTCACCGCGCGCGGCCCTCGCCACCCCGTGATCATCGCGGAGGACGCGGACGGCGCCGTCCTCGGCTGGGGAAGCCTCAACGTGTTCAACCCGCGCGACGCGTACCGCTTCGTCGCCGACTTCTCGATCTACGTGGAGCGCGGGGCGCGCGGCCGCGGCGTGGGCCGCGCGATGCTCACCCGCCTGATCGAGCTGGGCCGCGAGCACGGCTACCACAAGCTCGTGCTGTCGGCCTTCCCCACCAACGCCTCCGGCATGGCGCTCTACACCCGGCTCGGCTTTCGCACGGTGGGCGTGTACAAGGAGCAGGGGCGGCTCGACGGGCGGTGGGTCGACACCATCATCATGGAGAAGCTGCTGGACGCGTGACGGCATGCGTGTGCTGATCACCGGCATCACCGGCTTCGTGGGCAGTCACTTCGCGGACCATGCCCTGGCCCGGGGGGTGTCCGTGATCGGCTCCTATCGGTGGCGCAGCAAGACCGAGAACATCGAGCACATCCGCGACCGCATCGAGCTGATCGACTGCGACCTCCGGGACGGCAGCTCGGCCCACCACCTCATCGACACCGCGCGCCCGGACTGGATCATCCACCTGGCCGCGCAGAGCTTCGTGGGCACCTCCTGGCAGGCCCCGGCCGAGACGTTCATGGCCAACACGCTGCCCCAGGTGAACCTGCTGGAGGCCGTGCGCGCCCGCACGCCCCACGCCCGGTTCCTGGTCATCGGCTCCAGCGAGGAGTACGGCTTCGTGACCGAGGACGAGCTGCCCATCACCGAGGCCAACCCGCTCCGCCCGCTCTCGCCGTACGCGGTGAGCAAGGTCGCCCAGGACCTGATGGGCTACCAGTACTTCAAGAGCTACGGGATGCACATCGTGCGCAGCCGGGCGTTCAACCACGAAGGGCCGCGGCGGGGCGACGTCTTCGTCACCTCGAACTTCGCGCGCCAGATCGTGGAGATCGAGCGGGGCGTGCGCGAGCCGGTCATCGCCGTGGGCAGCCTCAAGAACCGGCGCGACTACACCGACGTGCGCGACATCGTCCGCGGCTACTGGCTCCTGCTCGAGAAGGGCGAGGCCGGAGAGGTCTACAACCTCTGCTCCGGGCGCGCCTGGGTGATCCACGAGATCCTCGACTTCCTGCTCGCGGAAGCGCGGGTCCCCGGCATCACCGTTCGCGAGGAAGCCGCGCGCCTGCGTCCTTCCGACGTGCCGGTGTTGCGCGGCGACGCCACCAAGGCGCAGGCGGCGGTGGGCTGGCGGCCGGAGATCCGGTTCGAGCAGACGCTGCGGGACATCCTCGAGTACTGGCGCCAGCGCGTGCGGTGATGATGTATCCATCTGGAATCACGGGCGCGGCGCTCCGCGGCCAACAAGACATTGCAATCGCGTCGGCAAGTAGCGTAGTCTCTTGCCGTATTTTCGTCGTCCCGTCACGGACGGCAGAGGGAGGGCCCGGCAGTTCGTAGGGCATTGATCACCGGCATCACCGGGCAGGACGGTTCCTACCTCGCCGAGTTCTTGCTGGAGAAGGGCTACACCGTGTGCGGCATGGTGCGCCGCGCCAGCAAGGAGAACTTCGAGCGGATCGAGCACATCCGGAGCCGGCTCGACCTGCGCCAGGCCGACCTGCTCGACCAGCTCTCGCTGATCCAGCTGATCGAGGACACACGTCCGCACGAGGTGTACAACCTCGCCGCCCAGTCCTTCGTGCCCACCTCGTGGACGCAACCGGTGTTGACCGGCGAGTTCACCGCCCTCGGCGTGACCCGGCTCCTCGACGCCATCCGGCTCGTCGACCGGACCATCCGCTTCTACCAGGCCTCGTCGAGCGAGATGTTCGGCAAGGTGCGGGAGACGCCGCAGACCGAGAACACGCCCTTTCACCCGCGCAGCCCGTACGGGGTGGCCAAGGTGTACGGCCACGCCATCACCGTGAACTACCGCGAGAGTTACAACCTGTTCGCGTGCTGCGGGATCCTGTTCAACCACGAGTCGCCGCGGCGCGGCCTCGAGTTCATCACCCGCAAGGTCACCGACGGGGTGGCGCGCATCAAGCGCGGGCTCCAGAGCGAGCTGCGGCTCGGCAACCTCGAGGCGCGGCGCGACTGGGGCTACGCCGGCGACTACGTCCAGGCCATGTGGCTCATGCTCCAGCAGGAGCAGCCGGACGATTACGTGGTGGCCACCGGCGAGACCCACTCGGTGCAGGAGCTGGTCGAGCTGGCCTTCGGATACGCGGGACTCGACTGGCGCCGGCACGTCGTCATCGACGCCAGCCTGCGGCGGCCCGCGGAGGTCGACTTCCTCCTCGGTGACGCCGCGAAGGCGCGACAGAAGCTCGGGTGGGCGCCCAAGCTGGGGTTCACCGAGCTGATCCGCTTGATGGTGGACGCGGACCTCGCGCGGTATCAGAGCGACCACGGTCGCTAGGAGCGAGATGCCGGAGTTCTGGGGAGCCAAGCGCGTCGTGGTGACCGGCGGCGCCGGGTTTCTGGGCTCGTTCGTCGTGGAGGCGTTGCGCGAGCGAGGCTGCCCCGCGCCCTTCGTGCCCCGCAGCCGCGAGTACGACCTTCGCAAGGAAGCGGACATCGCGCGGATGCTGGCCGACGCGCGCCCGGACCTCATCATCCACCTGGCCGCGGTGGTCGGCGGCATCGGGGCCAACCGCGACAACCCCGGGCGGTTCTTCTACGACAACCTCGTGATGGGTGCCCAGCTCATCGAGTGCGCCCGTCAGGCGGGGGTCGCCAAGTTCGTGGCCGTGGGGACCGTGTGCTCCTATCCCAAGTTCGCGCCCGTCCCCTTCCGCGAAGAAGACCTCTGGAACGGCTACCCGGAGGAGACCAACGCGCCTTACGGCCTCGCCAAGAAGATGTTGCTGGTCCAGTCGCAGGCCTATCGCGAGCAGTACGGCTTCAACTCGATCTTCCTCCTGCCCGTGAACCTCTACGGGCCCCGCGACAACTTCGATCCCAGCTCGTCGCACGTGATCCCCGCCCTGATTCGCAAGTGCGTGGACGCGGCCAGGACGGGGGCGCCGGAGATCGTGGTGTGGGGGACGGGCCGCGCCACCCGCGAGTTCCTCTACGTGGCGGACGCCGCCGAGGCGATCGTGCTGGCCGCCGAGCGCTACGACGAGAGCGAGCCCGTCAATCTCGGCACCGGGACCGAGATCTCCATCAAGGACCTGGTGACCCTCATCGCGCGCGAGACCGGCTTCGCCGGCCGCATCACCTGGGACACGGCCAAGCCCGACGGCCAGCCCCGCCGCATGCTGGCCACCGACCGGGCCGCCAAGTACTTCGGCTTCGTGGCCAAGACGTCCTTCGAAGAAGGGCTCCGCAAGACCGTCGACTGGTACCGCCGCGCGCGGAGCGACACGCGATAGCGGCGCCGCCCGCCTACGGGATGTCGTAGGTGTGCACGTAGGCCGCCCAGTTCCACTGCCCCCCGGAGCTCGAATGCACGGCCGGGCCGGCGATCCACTCGCCCGGTGCCACGGCCTGACCCCCGAAACGCACGCTCCCTCGCCGGGTCCGGCGCGCGCGGGCGAGCGGGGGGCCGCGGGGTCGGAACCATGATGAACCGATGGGTTCGGGCGTACACCTTCGTCGCGGTCCAGCTCCTCAACACCCTGCTGGTCTTCGCGGCGCTCAACGTGGCCGCGGCCGTGGTTCCCCTCGTCTTCCCGGGGCCGCGACCCACGCCGCCCCCGGCGGCGCTCGAGGATCCGAGCGTCGACCGCAGCGCCTACACCGCCATGTCGCCGGCGCAGGTCCAGCGCTTCCTCGAGGAACAGAGCGGCCTGCAAGCGGCGGGGTTCCAGTACGAGCCATGGGTGCTCTTCCGCAACCCCGAATACCACGGGCAGCTTCTCAACACCGACGCCCGTGGTCTCCGGCGGACGGTGACGTCGCGCCCGGCCTGTCCGAATCCCCTGCGGATCTTCGTGTTCGGCGGCTCCACGACGTTTGGCTATGGCGTGGCCGACGAGTACACGCTGCCCAGCCGTCTGCAGGCGCACCTCGAGCGGCGGTATCCGTCGCGCTGCCTGCAGGTCTCGAACTACGGCCAGGGCTACTTCTTCTCCTCGCAGGAGCTGCTCCAGTTCGTCAATCTCCTCAAGGACGGTCAGGCGCCGGACTGGGCGGTCTTCGTCGATGGCGCGAACGATACGTACCAGATGTCCGCGCAGCGCGACGTCCCCTACTTCTCCGACGCCGTACGCTCGCTGTGGCAGATGAGGAACCGCGGCCCGGTGTCTCCGCGTGTCGATTGGTCGTGGCTCCCCGCGGTCCAGGCGGCGACGGCCATCCGCGATCGGTTCCTGGGACCGCCGCCACCACCCCGTCGTCGGCCCGACGACCCGGTGCCGGTTCCGGATTCCGAACGCTCCGGCCAGTATGTGGCCGCGCGCTACCGACAGAACGTTCGCATCGCCCGTACGCTGTGTACCGAGTATCGCGTGAAGTGCCGATTCGTGTGGCAGCCCACGTTCTTCGATTACGACCGGACCCTCCACCCCGGGTCTCCCTATCGCGGGCGCGCGGTGCCGAGGTTCTGGGCCGAGGCGTACGACGGGATTCGCCAGTGGCGCGCCGACGACGTTCTCTATCTGGGAGACATGTTCCGAACGGTCCGCGAGAAAGTGTTCGTGGACAACGTTCATTACAATGAGAAGTGGACGGGGGAGATCGCCGCCCGCATCGCGGACCTGATCGACCTCGAGCCGGGAGCCGCGGCCAGCCGTCGAGGTGTCTCCCGCTGATCCAGGCAGGCCATTCGGGCCTTTTCGCGTTGGTACGAGCCATGGTCTAGAATGCCTGGAGTCGAAGGAGGTTGGGCTCAGACGACGATGGCCACGCCGGACGGTCGCCGATGTTGGTGCGGCGAGCAGCCGCGAACACCCGTCGGTCCGCACTACCAGCTCTGCGGGGGATGCGGCACCGCGGTCCTCGCCGATCCCCTGCCCGGCTGTCACTTCACGGTCACCGACGACCAGGGGGACTTCTACGGCCGGCGCTATTGGTTCGACTACCAGCAAGCCCGCGGCTATCCCGACCTGGCTTCCCGGTCGCGCAGCGATCTGTCGGAGCGCTGCGTGTTCTGGCTCAAGAGCGTGCTCGAGTTCGTCTCTCCGCCCGGGCGCACGCTGGAAGTCGGGTGCGGTCACGGGGCCTTCGTGCGCTTGCTCCAGGAGCTGGGATTCGAGGCCGCCGGCACCGAGCTGAGTCCGTGGGTGGTGGACTTCGCGCGCGCCACCTTCGAGGTCCCGGTTCTCCGGGGATCCCTGGAATCGCTCGCGCTCACGTCGGGCTACCGCTCGATCCTGTCCTTCGACGTGCTCGAGCACGTCGAAGACCCCCTGGACTTCGCGCGCCGGTGCGCGGACCTGCTCGCCCCCGACGGGGTACTGCTGCTGCAGACGCCGTGGTACCGCGGCGACGGATCGCCATGGACCATGTTCCAGCCGGACGAGCACGTCTTCCTGTTCACCGAAGGCGCGATGCGACTGCTGCTCGCCCGCGCCGGCTTGCCCCACGCCGTCGTCCGGTCGAGCCTGTATCCGCACGACATGTGGGTCGCGGCCAGTCGGGAGCCGCTGCGCGCTCCGGCCTCCGAGGCGTCCGCGCCGACGCGGTGGCGGTTGCCCGCGGCCTTCCGGGCGCTCGTCGATCTCCGGGAGCTGCTGGAGAATGCCGATCGCGATCGGGCGGCTCGACTCGATCAGGTCCACGAGCTGACGCAACGCCTGCACGGGTCGGAATTCGAGGCCGAGACCCGGCTCGATCAGATCGAAGAGCTGACCAAACGGGTGCGGCACGCCGAGGCCGAGGCCGAGACCCGGCTCGGCCAGATCGACGAGTTGACCGGGCGGGTCCGCCACGCCGAGGCGGAGGCCGAGACCCGGCTCGACCAGATCGACGAGCTGACCAAACGGGTGCGCCAGGCTGAACACGAAGCCGACGCGCGACTCGCTCAAGTCGAGGAGCTGACGCGGGAGGTGCGGCGGTCGGAGGCGGACGGCGAGGCCCGGCTCGCTCAGATTCACGAGCTGACGCGCTGGGTGAAGTCGCTTCAAGCCGAGGGGGGCCAGCGGCTCGCTCAGATTCACGCGCTGACCCGGCGCGTACGCGAACTGGCGGGGCCGGAGATTCCCAAGCTGGCGAACGTCGAAGAGCTGGCGCACGGCCTGCGGGGGGCCGAGGCGGAGATGGCGGTCTGGTTCGTGCGGGTCGACGAGCTGGTGCGGGAAGCGCGGGAGGGGAACGGCGGCCATCCGGCGCGGCTCGACCGGATCGACGAGCTCGCGCGCTTCGTGCACCAGTCGCACGCCACGCACCGCGCCCTCGCCCGCCAATTCGCCGAGCTCGAGGCGCGGCTCGAACAACTGCCGGCCCGGCCGGGCCTCCATCCCGGCCCGGGAACGAAGAGCTGACGAGTCGCCCATGCGCCTGGCCATCAACGTCCGGCCGTTGGTCACCGGCAAGATCGGAGGCATGGAGACCTACGTCCGGAACATCGTGACGCGGCTCGCCCAGCGGAAAGACATCGACGAGATTTGCCTGCTCACCAGCGCCGAGAGCCACGGCGCGCTCGACGTGGCGAGCGAGCGGGTGCACGAAGTCCTCATCGCCGACGACGACCCCGGGACCCGGATCTCGCGCGAGCTCCTGCGCCGGCACAGCGACATCCTGTTCTGCCCCCTCATCGACCTGGAGCCGCGCGGCTCCTCGCTGCCCTCGCTGGTGACCATCCCGGATCTCCAGCACGAGAGCCATCCCGAGCTGTTCGACGCGCGGACGCTGGCCTGGCGGCGCTCCGCCTACGGCGCCTCGGTGGCCTCGGCCGACGTGGTGTTCACGATCTCGAAGCACTCGCGCGACTCCATCTGCGGGACCTATCACGTGGACCCTCAAAAGGTGATCGAGGTCCCCCTCGACGTCGACGAGGTCTTCCGGGGCCCCATCGACTACGCCACCGACCAGGCCGTGCGCGAGCGCTATGGCCTGCCCGCGGCCTACGTCTTCTATCCGGCCATCACGTGGCACCACAAGAACCACGTGAGGCTCCTGGAGGCGATCCAGCGCTTCAACGCCGGCGGCCATCCCCCGCTGGCGCTGGTCCTGTGCGGGGGCCGGGGCAGCGGACACCCCGACCTGATGGCGGCGATCGCCAGGCTCGGACTGCGCGACCGCGTCACCATGCTGGAGCGGGTGCCGGCCCATCACCTACCGTCGCTCTACCGCGGGGCCTTCGCCCTCGTCCTGCCCTCGTTGTTCGAGGGCTTCGGACTCCCCATCCTGGAGGCGTTCCACACGGGATGCCCGGTCGTGTGCTCCGACCGCACGAGCTGCCCCGAGGTCGCCGGAGACGCCGCCGAGTACGTCGACCCGACCGATCCCGGGGACATCGCGGCGGCCCTCGTCCGCCTCACCGAGAAGCCGGGGCGTCGCGACGAGCTGGTGAAGCAAGGCCACCGGCGGGCCGGGCTCTTCTCGTGGGCGGAAGCCGAGCGGGTGACGTTCGAGGCCATGCGGCGCCTGCTGGAGGGCACGCGACGGGCCATCGAGGTCCAGTCCTGGCCGTCGATCACGGTGGTGACGCCCAGCTTCAACCAGGCCCAGTTCATCGGCGGCACCATCGAGAGCGTGCTGGGCCAGAAGTATCCGCACCTCGAGTACGTGGTCGTGGACGGGGGCTCCACCGACGGCACCGTGGACCTGCTCCGGAGCTACGACGGGCGGCTCCGCTGGCTCTCGGAGCCGGACCAGGGCCAGGGCGACGCCGTCAACAAGGGGGTGCGCCTCGGCCACGGCGACATCATCGGGTGGCTGAATTCCGACGACACCTATTGGCCGGGCGCGCTCGAGCACGCCGCGCTCACCTTCCGCCGGCGCGGGCAGGCCGCCGTGGTGTACGGCGACGCCAACCACGTCCTGGAGGACGGCAGCCTCTACGGCCCCTATCCGACCGCGTCGTTCGACTACTCGGGACTGGCCGAGCGCTGCTTCATCTGCCAGCCGGCCGCGTTCATCCGCCGGCAGGCCTTCGACGAGGTGGGCGGTCTCGACATCGGCCTCGCCTACTGCATGGACTACGACCTGTGGATCCGGCTCGGGCGTGGGCACTCGCTCGTGTATCTGCCCGCGGTCCTCGCCAACTCCCGGCTGCACAAGGACGCCAAGACCCTGGCCCGGCGCCGGCACGTCTACCGGGAGATCCTGCGCACCGTCAGCCGCCACTATGGGTACGTCCCGTACCTGTGGGTCCACAAGTACACCAACTATCTGCTCCGTCGATCGAAGGACCAGATCTTCGAGGCGCACGCCTCCACCCTCCCCGTGTTTCTCACCACGCTGGTCCTCGGCGTCCTCGGCAACCGTCGTCATCCCGGCTCGACGTCCCGCTTCCTCGCCGACGCCGCGCGGCGCGTCGGTTACCGGCTGCGCCTGCCGTCGGTGACGTTCCAGGGTCGCTGGGCGGACGGCTGGATCTCGCGACGGTACGTGACCACGGTCGAGCTGAGGCCGGGCGCCGAGCGCCTGACCATTCGGGGCCGTCACCACATGCCGGCGGCGCCGCCGCTGCGGCTCGAGATTCTCGTCAACAATCGGCTGGCCGGGGAGCACGTGCTCCAGGCGCCGGGGCCGTTCGAGGTCGAGGTGCCCGCCCCGCACCGCCGGGGCGGCACCGTGCTCGTCGCCATCATCACCGATCGCGGCTTCCGCCCGCTGTGGCACGGCATGCGCGACACCCGGCTGCTGTCCTGCGTGATCGACGAGGTGCGGGAAGCATGACCACGCTGCCCCTCGTCACCATCGTCACGCCCTCGCTCAACCAGGGCCGGTGGATCGGCGAGACCATCGACAGCGTGCTCGGCCAGCAGTACGAGCGCCTCGAGTACGTGGTCCTCGACGGGGGCTCGCGCGACGACACCCTCGACGTGCTCCGCCGGTACGGCGACCGGCTCACCTGGACGTCCGGTCCCGACGGCGGCCAGTCGGCGGCCATCAACAAGGGGTTCCGGACCGCCCGCGGCGAGATCGTGGCCTGGCTCAACGCCGACGACACGTATCTGCCCGGGGCCATCAGCGCCGCGGTGGAGCACTTCATGAACCACCCGGAGTGCGCCATGGTCTACGGGGAAGGGTATCGGATCGACGAGAACGGCCGGCTCATCGGACGCTTTCCGGCCACCGAGCCGCCGAATCTGTGGAAGCTCGCGTACCTGAGCGACTACATCCTCCAGCAGAGCGTCTTCATGCGGCGGCACGCGGTGGAGGCCGTGGGATTCCTGGACGAGACCCTGCACTGGGCGATGGATTGGGACCTCTTCCTGAAGATCGGCCGGCGGTTCCGGATCGATTACCTGCCCGTGTACCTGGGCAACATCCGGGAGCATCGTTCGGCGAAGACCGCGTCGGGCGGGCGGCGGCGGCTCGCCGAGCTGGCGCAGGTCATGCGGCGGCACGGAAACCGGCGCTACCCCCCCGGCCTGTTCACCTACGGCATCGACACCTACGTGAGCGGTCTGTTCCGGGCCGTGGATCGACTCCCGCCGCGGCTGGCCGCCATGATCCGCCGTCGGCGGTGGCTCATCGAGGGACCGGCCTACCGGCTGGTCGATCGTCTCCTCACCCACTCCCAGGGCGTCTATACCGATACGTGGCTGGGGGCGCGCGCCCACATGCTGCTGGTCGGGTCGGCCCGCATGGCCACGATCCGGGTGGTGGGCATGCGACCGGCGCTGCCCGGGATGGCCGAGGAGGTGCGCATCGAGGTCCGCGCGGAGGGCGTCTCGCTCGGCACCCAAACCGTGGTCGGCCCCGGCGACTTCGATCTGGTGTGGGAGGTGCCGGCCGCGCTGCGCACCGACGACCCTCTCAACGTCGAGATCCGCCCTCGGCCCACGTTCCAGCTCCTGCGGCTGTCGGGCGGTCAGGACCGGCGCACGCTGTCCGTTCAGACCAAGCTGGTGACGCGCGAGTAGCGCGTCAGCCCCGGAACCGGAACACCAGCATCCGCCACAACGCGACGACACCGTCGCGCCAGTCGATCTTCTTGCCTTCGGCGTAGGTGCGCCCGTGATAGGAGATCGGCACTTCGTAGATCCTCGCGCCCAGTCTCGCCGACTTGATCACCAGCTCGGGCTCGATGTCGAAGCGGTTGGCGCGCAGGCGAAGCTGCTTGAGGACGGGCGTGCGGAACACCTTGTAGCCGACCTCCATGTCGTGCAGGTTGAGGTCGGTGAGGAGGTTGCAGATCGTGGTGAGGAGCCGGTTGGCCATGAAGTGGCGGTAGTACAGCACCCGGTGCTCGCCGCCGTGGAAGCGGTTGCCGAAGACGATGTCGGCCCGCCCCTCGAGGATCGGCCGCAGGAGGGCCGGATAGTCCCGCGGATCGTATTCCAGGTCCGCGTCCTGGATGATCGTGATCTCGCCGGTGACCCGCTCGATGCCCCGTCGGATGGCCGCGCCTTTGCCCCGGTTGCGGTCCTGGAGCACGATGCGTATGTCCTCGCGCGTCCGGCCGTGCTGGGCCAGGAGCTCGCGGGTGCCGTCGGTGGAGCCGTCGTCGACCACGATCAGCTCGAGGGCGCCGTCGACCGGGGCCTTCCGGACGCGCTCGATGATCTCCACGATGGTCGCCGCCTCGTTGAACACCGGCATGATGATCGACAGTTTCACGCTCCGGATTCTATCAACAAGATGGGGGGCCCCTCCGGCTCCCCCCATACCCCCCCACCGCGCGGGGTGAATCGTCGCGTACCCCTCTGGACGCGCATTCCGCCTCACGCGATGGGGTGCCCCCTGCGGCTCCCCCCATACCCCCCCCGCCGCGCGGGGTGAATCGCGGCGTACCCCCTGGACGCTGCATTTCGCCTCGCGCGTTGGGGGGGTATGGGGGGAGCCGCAGGGGCCCCCCATTCCAAACAGCTATAATCGGCGGCGTGGTCGTCAATCTCTGGCGGTATCGGTCCTTCATTCTCCGCAACGCCGCGAGCGACATCCGCTACCGTTACGCGGGCTCGGCGGCCGGCATTCTCTGGCACGTCATCAACCCGCTCGCCCAGATCCTCATCTACACGCTGGTCTTCTCGCAGCTCATGGAGCTGCGCCTGCCGGGAACGGTGGCGGTGGGGGCCTTCGCGCTCTATCTCTGCGCCGGTATCCTGCCCTGGACGGCCTTCTCCGACTGCGTGCTCCGCGGCGCCAACGCGTTCATCGACAACGCGACCTACCTCAAGAAGCTGCCGATCCCCGAGCAGGTCTTCGTCGCCCAGAGTGCTACGACCGCGACCCTGTCCCTCGGCGTGTCGATGGCGCTGTTGTTCGTGGTGAGCCTGGTGACCGGCGGCGTGGTCGGCGCGGCCTGGCTGGGCGTCCCCCTCGTGCTCGTGCTGCTGCAGGGCTTCGGCTTCGGCCTCGGCCTCATCGGGAGCACGCTGAACGTCTTCCTGCGCGACGTCGGGCAGGCCCTGGCCATCGGGCTTCAGCTCTGGATGTGGGTCACGCCGATCGTCTACGTCGAGCAGATCCTGCCGGCCCGACTCCAGGCCCTCGTCACCTACAATCCGGCCTATCCCTTCATCGACGCGCTGCACCGCATGGTGGTGCAGGGCGCGTGGCCGCCGGCGTGGGAGTGGCCGATGATGATCGCGTGGGCGGCCGGCACGCCCCTCGTCGGCTACCTCGTGCTCCGGCGGCTGCGACCGGAGATCCGCGACGCGATATGACCGAGGTCGTCGTCTCGGTCCGCGACCTCTCGAAACGCTTCAAGCTCTACGCGAACCCCTGGCATCGGGTCGTCGAGTGGCTCACCCTCGGCCGGGCCCGGTGTCACGAGGACTTCTGGGCCCTCACCGGAATCGGCTTCGAGGTGGCCCGCGGCGAGTGTCTGGGCATCATCGGCGTCAACGGGGCGGGCAAGTCGACGCTCCTCAAGATCCTCTCGCGCGCCCTGCACCCCACGGGCGGGCGCTTCGAGGTCCGGGGCCGCCTGGTGTCGCTGCTCGAGCTGGGGACGGGATTTCATCCCGAGCTGACGGGCCGGCAGAACATCTTCCAGAGCGCGCGGCTGCTCGGCTTCCCGGCCGACTACGTGCGGCAGCGGCTGCCCGCCATCCTCGACTTCGCCCAGATCGGCGAGTTCATCGACCAGCCGGTCAAGCAGTACTCGTCCGGCATGTTCGTGCGGCTGGCCTTCTCGCTATTCGCCCACGTCGATCCCGACGTCTACATCGTCGACGAGACCCTGGCCGTGGGGGACGTGTTCTTCCAGCAGAAGTGCTTCGAGCGCTTTCGCGAGCTGCGCCGCCGCGGCTGCACGATCCTGTTCGTGAGCCACGACATGGAGGCCATCACGCACCTCTGCGACCGCGCGATCCTGCTGAGCGGGGGCAAGCTGGTGGCCCAGGGCGACGCGGCCACGGTCGTGCACGACTACTTCGCGCTGATGGGCCAGACCTTCGCCCCGTCCACGCCGGCGGCCGGGTTCCTCGGCGAGGGCGGGACGGGCAACCTCACCGAGATTCCGCCCGAGGTCCGGCACCAGCTCCAGCAGATGCTGCCGGCGGAGGCTCACGCGGCCACGGGGACGCGGACGTCGGAGATCGTCGGCTTCGCGGTCTCCGAGGGGAGCGGGCGGCCGACGTGGAGCATCGTGTCCGGCGAAGCCTTGAAGTTCTGGTACCTGATCGAAGCCAAGACCGCCGTGGCCGACCTCAACGTGGGCATCCATTTCTACGATCGCCGCGGCATCCTCGTGTACGCGGTGGGCAGCATCAACGCGGGGACCACGCTGCCGCCGCTCCAGGCGGGCGAGCGCATCCTGTGCGCGATCACCGTGACCCTGGCCGTCCAGCCCGGCGCGTACACGCTGCTGATCCAGACGGGCGGGTTGACCGACGGCAGTCCCGAGCCCGGCCTGCTGCACGACCGTCTGCAAGGGCTGCCTCCCCTGGTGGTCACGGCCCGGAGCGGCCCCTGGGCCCCCTTCTACGGACTCGCGCGGCTGCCCACCGACGTCGCCTGGTCGACGGCGTCGTGACGCGGCCCCGTTCCCCTGGCGGGCCGGGCGCCGGCGGCATGAGCGACGCTCCGCTGGTGACCGTGGTGACGCCGTCGTTCAACCACGGGCGGTTCATCCGCGAGACCATCGAGAGTGTCCTCACCCAGACGTATCCGCGAATCGAGTACCTGGTGATGGACGGCGGCTCCACCGACGAGACAGTGGACGTCCTCACCTCCTACGGCAACCGTCTGACCTGGATGTCCGAACCCGACGGCGGCCAGACCCAGGCCATCAACAAGGGCTGGCGGCGCGCGCGCGGCACCATCCTGGCGTACCTGAACTCCGACGACACCTACCTGCCCGGCGCCGTCGAGACCGCGGTCAGGGCCTTCGACGCCCAGCCCGACGCGGCCGCGGTGTACGGGGAGGGCTATCACGTCGACGAGGCCGGACGGGTGATCGAGCGCTATCCGACGGAGCCGTTCGACATGGCCCGCCTGGCCCAGACGTGCTTCATCTGCCAGCCCACGGTCTTCCTCCGGCGCGAGGCCGTCGCGCGGGTCGGCTACCTCGACGAATCGCGGCGGTACTGCATGGACTACGACCTGTGGATCCGGCTCGGCCAGGCCTCGCGCTTCGTCTACGTGCCGGCGTACCTGGCCACCACGCGGAGGCACGCGGCGAGCGTGACGAGCGCGCTGCGCGGTCCCGTCCACGCCGAGATCCTGGACACCGTCTACCGCCACTTCGGCCGCGTGTCCTCCCAGTGGGTCTACGGGTACGCGCGCTCGGTGCTGCACGGCCGCCGGCGGGACGGGGGCGGGGTCGCTTCGGCCTTCGCCCTCCGGCTCGTCGCCGTCAGCCTGCTCACGTTCGCCCGCTATCGTTCATCGATCCCGCGCGCCGACTGGCGACAGTGGAGCCGCTGGATCCGCGACGCGATGCGCCCGCGCTGAACGCGCGCCGCCATGCGCATCGCCTACGACGGCATTCCGCTCATCGGCGATCGGTTCGGGATCGGCCACTACACCCACCACATCATTCGGGCCGTGGCCCGCGCCTCCCTCCAGGCGCGGTGCGTGGTGGTCTATCCGTGGCCCGTGAACCCGCTCCGTCCCTTCACCCCCGATCCCTTCGAGGAGGCCAACGTCGAGGTGCCCGCGCCGGACTTCCCCACGCGCCTGCGCCGGCGGGTGCGCGAGAAGCTCGGAATCCCCGCCCCCCTGGAGGCCCTGATCGGGCCGGTCGACGTCTTCCACGCCACCAACTACCTGCTGACCCACCCCGTGCAGCGGGCCAAGCGCGTGGTCTCCATCCACGACCTGACGCTGATCCTCTCGCCGCAGTGGCATCCGGCCGGGCGGCTGCACGACATGAGCACGGGACTGCGCGCCTCGGCCGGGGCGGCGGACCGGATCATCGTGCCCTCGCAGGCGACCAAGCGCGACATCGTCGAGCACCTGCGCATCGACGCCGAGCGCGTGACCGTGGTGCCCCTGGCCGTCGATCCGTCGTTCCGGCCGCTTCCCGAGGCCGAGACGCGGGCGGCGCTGGCTCCGCTCGGGCTCAGCCCCGGGTCATACCTGTTGTTCCTCGGCACGGTGGAGCCGCGGAAGAACCTCGGCCGGCTGCTCGACGCGGTGGTGACGCTGGGGGGTGAGGTCGGCCCGCTCGTGCTCGCGGGCGCCGACGGCTGGGGCAACGACGAGCTGCGCCCGCGCCTGGCCGAGCTCGAGCGGAGCGGACGGCTCCGCCGGCTGGGGTACGTGCCGGCGTCGCTGCGCGTGCCCCTGCTGTGCGGGGCGCGGGCGTTCGTCTTTCCGTCGCTCTACGAGGGCTTCGGCTGGCCTCCGCTCGAGGCCATGGCGTGCGGGACACCGGTGGTCACCTCCAACGTCTCGGCGCTGCCCGAGGTCGTCGGCGACGCGGCCCTGACGATCGATCCCCTCGACGTCGAGGCCCTGGCCGCCGCGATCCGGCGATTGTGGGACGACGAGGCCTTGCGCGACACGCTGCGCGCGCGCGGCCTGGAGCGGGCGCGGCGGTTCACCTGGGAAGTCACCGCGCGCCTGACCCTCGACGTCTACGCCGGCGTGTTGCGGTCCTGAGGGTCGGCTTCGGCGACCAGGCCCGCGCCCGTCGTGGGTCACGGCCCGATGGAGAACGTGGTGGCGCCGCGGGCGATCTGCTGGAGGGTGCCGGACTCCGTCAGGACGACGTGCCATCGGTAGGCGCCGGGATCGAGGGTCGCCGTCGGCATCTCGAACCGGCCCGTCGCGCGGGCCGGGAACGGAAGCTGCCGGCACCAGGGAATCCACGGCGCGCCGGTGAAGCGGAACAGCCGGTGGCCGTCGAAGAACCACACGCGGCCGTCCGGCCCCTGACCGACGAGGTACGCGTCGAACTGACCGGGACGGCCGGGGTTGCCCAGCTCGACGGTGAGGCGAACGGTGTCGTCGCGGCGGTAGGCGGCGCGGTCCGTCGCGATCGTGGCCGACCGCGCGTCGACGTGGAGGGGCGTCGACAGCACGGCGTCGACGTCGATCGGCTTCGCCTTCACGGCGACGGTCACGGGACGCTGGCCCTGGCCGGCGAACCACGTGACGGCTTCGCTGACGAGGTCGAGGGTCAGCGTGTAGTCACCCGGAGCCGCCGGCACCGCGACGGGCGCGACGAAGCGGGCGACGTCGCCGGACGGCACGTCGGCGGCGAGCGGAGCCCGTCCCTCCCCCGTGGTGACGCCGTTCCGCGACCAGCGCCACCCCAGGCGCACGGCGCCCCGGTCATCCGGCGCCCTCGCGAGCCACACCGCCGCTCCCGTGTTCTTCGCCCGGAAGGACAGGCCGAGCGTCTCGCCGACGAACGCCTCGGCGGCGATCGGCGCCGACTCGTACGACGCGGCCAGCCGCGTCGGCGAATCGGCGCTGGTCGGCCCTCGACTCGCTCCGGTCGGCAGGCCGCGGCCGATCGCGGTCGCGACCTCGCGCCCGTAGAAGACCAGCGGGCTCGCCGTCCATGACCACAACGCCGCGTCCCGACGATCGACGTCGACCAGCACGTCCCAGCGGGAGTCGTAGAAGAAGACGCCGAGCCCGTGGGCCGCGACCGACAGCAGGGCGAGCAGGACGAACACCGCCTTGAGGGCGCGGTGTCGATCGAGCAGAGCGGTCACGGGATAGAGGAAGAAGCAGAGGATCGGCGTGACGTCGGCCAGGAGCCGTGGTCCCCACGTGTGCCCGCCCCACCACCGGAACCACTGACCGACCACCCCGATCACCATCAACACGCCGAGGGCCAGCGGGGCGAGCAGGCCCGGCGCGCGTCGCACGCCGACGATCACGCCGGCGACGGCGAAGACGAGGACCGGCGAGTAGACGAAGAGGCCGCGAGCGGGGCTCGCCAGCACGCCCGCGAATCCCTCGATCGAGGGGGTGCGGCTGAAGAACGCCCAGGTCGGCGCGGTCGTGTTGCCGCCCGCCGCGATCGACCCGAAGCACCAGACGTTGTAGAGGCCGAGCGCGGCCAGGGGCGGCAGCGCGAACGCGACGAGCCGGAACGCCCGGCGCGGGCGGGCATGGATCAGCCAGGCCAACACCGGCAGCGCGACGAAGACGTCGGTCGAGCGCATCACCGCCGCCGCGCTCGCGGCGAACGCGCCGTAGGCCAGCCAGCGCTCGTCGTTCCTCCCGCGCACGAGACAGAGCAGGAGCAGCGAGAGAAACAGCTGGCTCGGCCCGTGCTGCCACAGGGCCTGACTGCTCACGCTGAAGCTGCTGGTGCCGAACGCGTAGATCGCCGCGATGCCGAGCGCCCACCGCCCTCCGACGAGATCGACGAGGGCCCAGAACACGCACAGCACCGACGACGCCACGATGAGGGCGGCGGCCAGCTTTTCCAGACGAGGAGCCCACGGATCGATGGGCACGCCGGCGAGGACCGGCCCCGCGTAGACGGGCAGCGCGATCGCCGCGGGGCCGGGCGAGTAGGCCGACCGGTAGTGGCCGGCGCGGTAGTGCAGGAAATACGGGACGCCGTCCAGGAGGGGGAACACCCGGCGCGCGTCGGCGTCGTGAAGGAAGGGAAACTCGTCGAGGTCGGCGTTGGCCTCGCGCAGCAGGCTGAACGGCAGATAGCGCGCCGGCAAGGTGTCGCCGGAGCCGATCGTGCGTCCGTTGGCGACGTAGACGAGGACGACGGAGAGAAAGAGCAGCCAGGGGACCACGCGCGGCGGCCGACCGACGGGGCGATCCAAGGCGCTCACCACGCCGGATTATAGGGCCTGGGCGTGGCGCCTTCAGCGGGGACGTGGTTGTTCGGCCGAGACGGCCTGCGCTATAGTCACACGGGTTTCGTGGCCGGCGAGACATCGCTGGCCACCCGCCCGGGAGGACATGGTCGTGGCCAGACCTCAGGAAGTCGACGTCCAGCACGTCATGGAACGGATCCGCGAGGCCGTCCGGCGCCGACGGAACGTCGAACAGACGAGCGAGCCACTCTCCGTGGCCGAGAACGGGTCGAGGACTCCCGATTTCGGCCACCTGCAGTCCGTCGCCGATCTTCACAACGTGGTCCTCACCTCGCACCGGCGCCTGCTCGGCTCCGTCGTCCTGGCCGTCAAGCGGGCGCTGCTCAAGCTTCTGACGCCGATCCTCGATCAGCAAGCGGCCTACAACGTCGCCGCCGTGCGGGCGATGGCCGATACCGACAATCGGGTGCACGCGATGGAATGGCGGCATGACCAGGCCCTCGCGCAGGCGCTCGCGATGACCCAGGAGCAGCTCGAGGCGAGCCTGTCCGATCTGCGCGCTCAGTTCCAGGACGAGATGACTCGCGTGCGCGGCGACGTGTTCGTTCGGATCGTCGAGGACGTCTCCGCCCGTCACGCGGTGCTTCGCCAGGAACTCCTGGCCGAGGTCGCCGCCCTCCGCGCCGCCCTCCGCGGAGAGCTCGCGGCCCTCGGGGGAGCCCTGGAGTCGGCGCGACACGTCGACGCGCAGCTGGCCGAGCAGCTCTCGGCGTCGGAGCGGCGATGGCGCCGCCTCGTCCACGCGTTGCAGGGCGGCGCCCTGCCCGGACCGCCACCGGCCGCGACGGCTCCGGCCGAGACGCCGGCGCTCCTGCCGACCGAACTGGCGCCCGCGTTCGAATACGCGGGATTCGAGGAGCGCTTTCGCGGGACCGAGGCGGACATCAAGGAGCGTCAGCGGATCTATCTTCCGTTCTTCGAGGGCGCCTCCAGCGTCGTCGATCTCGGCTGCGGCCGCGGGGAATTTCTCGAGCTGCTGCGCGAGCATGGCCTCGCGGCTCAGGGCGTGGACCTCGATCTCGACATGGCGCTCCTGTGCCGGGACAAGGGCCTGAACGTGGTCAGGGAAGACGCCTTCGTCCAGCTGGCGGCGCGCGCCGATGACTCGATCGGGGGAATCTTCAGCGCCCAGTTCATCGAGCATCTGCCGGCCGACCGCATCGTCGAGCTGGTGAGGCTCAGTTACCGGAAGCTCGCGCCGGGCGGCTGCCTGGTGCTGGAGACTCCGAATCCCGCGTGCCTGTGGGTGTTCGCCGACAGCTTCTACCGCGATTTTTCCCACGTCCACCCCGTGCACTCGGACACCATGAAATTTCTCCTCGAGACGACGGGTTTTCACCAGGTCGAGGTCAAGACCCTGGCGCCGGTCGATCCGGCGATGCGAGTCCCGCCGCTCCCGGGTCACGACCCGGCGGTGCAATCCTTCAACCAGGGGATCGAGCGATTGAACGCGCTGCTGTTCGGCTTCCAGGACTATGCGGTCATCGGGCGAAAGGGCTGGGCGAGCGCGGGTCGGGCCGCCCCCGGACCCGGCGCCTAGGAACCGACCGCTCGTTGGCACCGACGTCCCCGTCCATCGCGATCTGTGCGTTCCAAACCCTGTTCACGACGGGCGGGGCCGAGCTCCATGTCAACGCGCTCGAGCGCGAGCTGAGGGAGCGGGGGTACACGGTCGAGGTCGTTCGCGTCCCGTTCAGCTGGGCCAAGCCGGACCTCCTCCAGCAAGCCCTGGTGTGGCGCATGATCAGCGTCGAGGCCGATCTCGTCATCGCGACCAATTTTCCCTCCTACTTCGTCAAGCACGACAACAAGATCATCTGGCTGAACCACCAGCATCGACAGCTCTACGAGCTCTACGGGACGGCGTTCAGCGCGTTCGGCAGCGAGCCCGGCGACGCCGAGATCCGGCGGATCGTGACCGGGGCCGACTCCCGCGTCATCCGCGAGGCCCGGCGGGTCTTCGCCACGTCGCAGAACGTCGCCGAGCGTGTCCGACGACACAACGGCGTGGTCGCAGAGTGCCTGTACCATCCGCCGCCGCTCTTCCGGTCGCTGCACTGCCGGGAGTACGGCGACTTCATCCTGATGCCCACGCGGCTCGAAGCCCACAAGCGTCCCGAGCTGTTCGTCGAGGCATTCCGGCGGAGCGGTTCGAAGATCAAGGGCGTGCTGGCCGGTCGTGGCCCGCTGGAGGACGATCTGCGGCGGCGGGTCAAGGACTACGGTCTCGAGAATCGCATCCACTTCGCGGGCTTCGTCGACGAGCCCACGCTGCTCGATCTCTACGCCGAATGCCGCGCGGTGATGTACGCGCCCTTCGACGAGGACTACGGTTACGTGACCCTGGAAGCCTTTTCCGCCAAGAAGCCGGTCATCACGACGCCCGACTCCGGAGGGGTGCTGGAATTCGTGGACGACGGGACGACCGGGCTGATCGTCGAAAGCACGGCCGACGCCCTCGCCGGAGCGATCGATCGCCTGGCCGAGTCGACGGCGCTGTGCCGGCGACTGGGTGACGCCGGACACGCACGCATCAGGAGCATTTCCTGGGACGATGTGGTCAGACGGTTGGTCGGCGAAGCGTAGCTTCCCGGCGCCATCCGCGATGAGCGACGAGCGCTCCTCGAGCGCGCCACGGCGAGTGACGGCGCTCAGCTTCTTTCCCGCGTTCGTGCCGCCGACGAGCGGGGGCGAGCTGCGGTGCTACCACCTCTACAAGAACCTCGGCCGCTACTACCGGATCGACCTGGTGACCCCGACGAGTCCCTTCGGTCCCCCGGAGACCGTCCCGCTCGCGGACAACGTGACCGAGCACCGCATTCCCAAGACGTGGCGTCACGCGTTCCTGCAGCGCTGGTTCGACCGCATCGGCGGCTTCCGCGAATGCTCCGCGGTGGTGGTGTCGCTCGCCTCCTATGGCGAGCGGGACTACAAGGCCGTGGTGAAGGAGCTGTGCGCGGCGTCGGACATCGTCGTTCACGAGTTCCCGTTCTTGTTCCGGCACGCGCGCAAGCGCCGGGGGCAGCTCCTGATCTACGACGCGCACAACGTGGAGTTCGACCTCCAGCGGAGCATGCTCGGGGGACCACTGGGCGCGCTGCTGTCCCGCTACGCCCGGTGGCTCGAATCGCTGGCCTGCACGGAAAGCGACGTGGTCTTCGCCACCTCGTCAGACGATCGGCGGCGGCTGATCGAGCTGTATCGCGTCGCGCCCGACAAGGTGTTCGTGGCCCCCAACGGCGTCGACGTGAGCGCGGTGACCCCGGTGTCGCCGGCGGAACGCGCGGACGCGCGGCGACGGCTCGACCTCGACCGAGAGACCGTCCTGCTGTTCGTGGGCAGCTTTCATCCCCCGAACATCGAGGCCGTCGAGTGTCTCGTCTCCACGCTCGCCCCGCGCTCGCCGGACATGCTCTTCGTGATCGCGGGCAGCGTGGCGGCGGCCCTCGAGTCCTCCCGACTCCCCGAGAACGTGGTCTGTCTGGGCCGCGTGTCCGACGAAGCCAAGACGCTCCTGCTGCGCGCCGCCGACGTCGCCCTCAACCCCATGTTCTCGGGCTCGGGGACCAATCTCAAAATGCTCGAGTATCTCGCCGCGGGCGTGCCGGTGGTGACGACCCCCACGGGTGCGCGGGGGCTCGACCTGGTCAGCGGCGAACACGCGATCGTGTGTCCCATCGAGCAGTTTCCCGAGCACGTCGCCCGCGTGTTGGGCGACGACGATCTGCGGGCGACGCTGCGGGCGCGGGGGCGACGGTTGGTGGAGCAGCACTACGACTGGCCGAGGATCGTCGAGGCCATGCACGCGGTGATCGAGTCCGCGCTGGCCGACGCAGACCGCGCTCGCCACCGGCCGCGGAGGGCTGTGCGCTGAAAGCGCTCCACCTGACCTATCGATTCGGCCGCGACGTCGTGGGGGGCGCCGAGCACTACATGGACCGGCTGTCGCGGGCGCTGGCCGGCGCCGGCGTCGACGTCGATCTCTGGACCACGCGGACGAAGAGCCTCGCGCCCATCGCCCGCTTCGGCGTGCGCTGGGACAACGCGCGGCCTCCGCACGGAGAGCGGCTCGACGGCGTCGACGTCCGCCGCTACACGACGTTCAACCTGCCGGCACCGCTCGTGCGCTTCTTCGACCGCCTGTTGACCGCGCGCTGGCGCCGCGAGGAGCGTGTCGCCGCTCCCGTTCACGGCGCGGCCTATCTCGGCGCCGGCTGGTATCCCGTCGAGACCCACGGCGCGCGGAACATGCGGTGGACCGAGCAGCGGGCGGAGCTGGCGATTCACGACCGCGCGGTCTCCGAGATCTTCTTCGAGGCGATGTGCCCGGTGGCGATGGAAGGGCGGCTCGAGGCGAACGGGCGCACGCTCGGCAGCTTCCGGACGTCGGAGGACTGGCGACGGTATGCCTTCGAGTGGGACGGCAGCGAGGTGTCGACCGCCCGGATCGTGCTCGAGCGTTCGTGGCGGCCCGCGTCGGACCCGCGCCGGCTCGGGATCGCGGTCCGGAGTCTCGGCTACACCAGCGACGGGCAGGTGAAGTCGATCGACCTGGACCACGACGCTCTGCGGATTCTCAAGGGGCAGCGCGAGCCCTGGATCGCCCACCTGACCGCCCGGGCGCGGGCGCGGCCATGGCTCTTCGAAACGCTCTTCTTCTTCCTGCGCGCCCCGCTCGCCCCGGGCCTGCTGTGGGACCTGGCCACGCGCGTGAAGCGATACGACGTCGTACTGGCCCAGATGACGCCCTACAGCACGTTGAACTACGCGGTCGCGTTCGGCGCGCGGAGCCGCGTGCCCGTCGTCCTCCTGCCGCACTTCCACACCGACGACGATTTCTATCACCTGCGCCATTACTACCGCGCGTTCCGGCGCGCGGCCGCCGTCCTCGCCTTCTCGCCGTCCCAGAAGGCGTTCTTCGAAGGCCTGGGCGCGCGGGCGGAGGTGATCGGCGGAGGAGGCGTCGATCCCGCGGAGTTCGAGGGCGGGCAGGAGTCGGCGGACGCGTTCCGGCAGCGGTTCGGAATCGAGAAGATTCCACTGATCCTCTTCGTCGGACGGAAGGCCGCCTCCAAGCGCTACGATCTGCTGGTCCAGGCCGTGGATTTCCTGAACTCGCACCTCGCGTGCAAGCTCGTCGTCGTCGGCCCCGACGAGGACGGCCAGCCGATCGCGTCGGCGAACGTCGTCTACCTCGGCCCGCAGGAGCGCGGGGTGATCGTCGAGGCCTATCGGGCGGCCGACGTCTTCGCGATGATGTCCGAGTCCGAGAGCTTCGGCATGGTCTTCCTCGAGGCCTGGATGGCCAAGAAACCGGTCATCGGCAACCGCGCGTGCAGCGCGGTGGCCGACCTGATCGCCGACGGCGAGGACGGGTTCCTGTGTCGCGACGCGCTGGAGTGCGCGGAGCGGATCGCCGAGATCATCCTCGACCCGGCTCTGGGACGACGACTCGGCGAGCGCGGATACGACAAGGCGATGCGCGACTACACCTGGGACGCCATCGGCGCCAAGGTGGCGGCGATCTACACACGCGTGGCGGCGGAGGCCCGACATGATCGACGACGATGAGCGGGAACGGAACGGAGGCGAGCGCCTCGGTGCGTCGCGCGTGAATCCTCGTCCGAGACGATGGCGGCCAAAGCTCACGGTCGCGGTCCCGTTTTCCGTGTTTCCCCCGCTGGGTGGAGGCCAGCTGCGTGTCTTCTCCCTGTACCGGCACGTGGCTCGGGCCTTCGACGTCGAGCTGGTGACGTTCACCGGAAGCGACGCCCAGCTCTCGGACCACGAGATCGCCCCCGGGGTGAGCGAAATCCGGGTGCCGAAGAGCGTGAAGCACGAGCAGGAGGAAGCTCGGCTCACGGCGGAGGCCGGGGGCATCCCGGTGGGCGACATCGCTCTCAGCCGCTTCGTGCACGAGACCCCCGCCTACGGGCGCGCCCTGGCGCGGTCCATCGAGACCGCCACGCTGGTCGTGGCCAGCCACCCGTACGCCCTTCCCGCCATCCGGCCGGTCCTCGGCGGCCGTCCGCTCGTGTACGAGGCCCACAACGTCGAATACCTGCTGAAGAAGGCGGTCCTGGCCAATGCCGGGGCTACCGGCGCCGAGCTCGTGGAGAGCGTCCGAGCGCTCGAGGCCGAGGCCTGCCACGCCAGCGACCTGATCCTCTGCTGCTCGGCCCAGGATCGCCACGATCTCTGCGCCCTCTACGGGATCGCCGGCGATCGCGTGGTGATCGTGCCGAACGGCGTGGACGCCGGCACGATTGCCTTCACGCCGCCCGCCGAGCGAAGACGGTTGAAGGCGGAGGTCGGTCTCGGCGGAGCGCCGATCGCCCTGTTCGTCGGAAGCTGGCATCCACCGAACCTCGAAGCGGCGGAGGCGCTGTTCGAAGTCGCGGCGGCCATGCCGTGGATGAGATTCCTGCTGGCGGGAAGCCAGTGTCTTCCCCTGGCCGATCACCCCCGGCCCGCGAACGCCGGTCTCCTGGGCGTCGTCGACGACGAAGGGTTGGCCGTCCTCCTGGCCACCGCCGATGTGGCGTTGAACCCCATGCTGAGCGGCTCCGGCAGCAACCTGAAGGTGGCGACGTACCTGGCCGCGGGGGTCCCCGTCATCACCACCCCGGTCGGCGCCCGCGGCTATGACCTCGTCGACGGCGAGCACGCGGTGATGTGCGAGATGAAGGACTTTCCCGACCGGATCGCGCGGACCCTGGGCGACGCGCGCCTGGTGGAGCGCCTGGCCACTCGGGGGCGCCGCCTGGTCGAGGGGCGCCATGACTGGGCCGCCATCGCCGAGGGCGTCGTGTCGGCCCTGCGCGCGGTCCCACGCCTCCGGGCCGCCCGCACCGATCCGGCGGATGTCCTGATCGATCGAGTCTCCGCCGGCATCGAGGATCTCGGAGGCGCCGGCCATCAGCCGCTGCTGCGGCAGGTGTCCACGGCGCTGCTGGAGGCGGGCTTCGCGGACGGGATCTCCTCGGAGGCGGCCGAGCTTCGCGCCCTCGCCGACGCGATACCCTTCTGGTTTCACTCGATCGACCTCGGGCACGGCGTGGTGACCCGCGGGGTGAAATCGTCAGCCGTGCTCGCGGCCGAGCTCCGGAACCTCGCCCTGGGGGACCTGAGCGGCAAGACGGTGCTCGACATCGGCGCCTGGGACGGCTTCTTCTCCTTCCAGGCCGAACGCCTCGGTGCCGCGCGCGTCGTCTCGCTCGACCACTTCATGTGGGGGAAGGACCCCGCGATCGCCCGGTACTACGAGGACTGCCGCGAGAAGGGCGTGCCCCCGCAGCCGGGTTACATTCCCTTCCCGATTCCTCCCTCGGAGCTTCCGGGCAAGCGCGGGTACGACCTCGCGGCGCGCGTCCTCGGCAGCCGCGCTGAAGCGATCGTGGACGACTTCATGACCACGGATCTGGAGCGACTCGGCCAGTTCGACGTCGTCTTCTACCTCGGCGTGCTCTATCACATGCAGGACCCCATGGTGGCCCTGCGGCGGCTCGCCTCGGTGGCGCGCGAACAGGTGCTGATCGAGACCGAGGCCATCGTGGTGCCCGGCTACGAACAGGGAGCGTTCTGCGAGTTCTACGAGGGCAGCGAGCTCAACCAGGACGCGTCCAACTGGTGGGCTCCAAACCCGAAGGCCCTGGCAGGCATGTGTCGAGCCGCGGGCTTCGCCCGCGTGGAGACGCTCGTCGGTCCGCCACCGGCAGCGCTCACGGGCAACGGGCCGCAGTCACCGGTGCACTACCGGGCGGTCGTGCGCGCCTGGAAGTGACTCAGCCCGTCTCCCCGTCGTGCCGCTCGACGTGGAAGCGGACGGGGAGCCACGCCGAGCCGATGAAGGCCGGCTCGGAGCCGGCGACGATCTCGAAGGCGATGACCTTGTCCCACCAGTCGTAGTTGTCCACGAGGTGAGTCGCGTCGCTGTGCACGGCCACCGTCAGCGTGTAGCTGCCGACGCCCAGATTCAGGGGAATCTCGAAGTCGGCGATCAGGACCTCACCGTCCTCGTAGGTCTCCTTGATCGGAGCGACGTGGAAGCTGTTCGTCCCGAACACGTCGTTGCCGAGCCGGTCGCGGATGAGGATGCCGACGGTGGGGGCGACGATCGTCGCGGTGAACGCGACGCGGGCCCTGACCTGCCCGCGATCGCCCACCGTGAAGGCGCGGGCCGGCCGGCCCAGGGTGTCGAGCAGATCGATGTCGGTGACGCGCGCCCGGAACGTGCCCGATCGCGTGGTCGTGCGGCCTTCACGCGTTTCCGCTTGCAGGATCGTGTGGTTCGCCTCGCGCCTGGCGATCATCGCGTTGTAGTAGTCGAGCACGACGTCCGGCGGCCCGTCCTGGATCAGACGGCCCTGGTCCAGGAGGATGGCCCGCTCACACAGGGTCTTGATGGCGGCGGCGTCGTGGGACACGAAGAGGACCGTGGTCCCCGCTTCCTGAAACTCCCTGATGCGACGGATGCACTTGTGCTGGAAGTACGCGTCGCCGACCGACAACGCTTCGTCGACGATGAGGATCTGCGGGCGCGCCGCGGTCGCCACCGAGAAGGCCAGACGGACCGTCATGCCGGTGGAGTACGTCCGCACGGGCTGATCGAGATAGGCCCCGATCTCGGCGAACGCCGCCACGTCGGGCATCAGGGCTTCCACGTCCCGCGCGGACCGGCCGATGAGCTGGCCCGCGATCATCGCGTTCTGGCGGCCGCTGAAGTCCGGGTGGAATCCCAGCCCCAGCTCGAGCATGGCCGCGGTGCGGCCGGCCATCTGGATGTGACCCGCGGTCGGCTGGGTGGTCCCGGTCAGGATCTTGAGCAGCGTGCTCTTGCCGGCGCCGTTCAGACCGATGATGCCCACCGACTCGCCGGCCGCCACCGAGAACGTGATGTCGCGGAGCGCCCAGAAGGCCTCGTGCCAGGCCAGACGCCCGCCCGACAGCCACTCGCCGAGGCGGTGCCACGGCCGGACGTAGCGCCGGTACGACTTGCTCACGCCGGAGACCACGATGGCCGGAGTCATAGCTCGTCGACCATCGCGGGCGACAGGTGCCGGTACGCGGTCTCGGCGATCACGGTGACGACGACGGCGACGGCGACGGCCAGCCACAGATGGCTCCAGGCCGGCCACCGGTGCTCGACGACGATCCGCTGGTAGGAGTCGACGAGCGCGTACAGCGGATTCCACGTCATCACGCCGCGGAAGACGTCGGGGACCACGCCGAGCGGATACACGATCGGGGTCAGCCAGAACCAGAACTGCAGCCCGACCGCGACGGCGTGGGCGACGTCGCGAAAGAAGACGTTGATCACCCCGAGGGCCAGCCCCAGCCCGACCGCGAGTACCTGCTGGACGATCAGCAAGGGCAGGAGTCCGACCAGGACCCATCCGGGCCATCGGCCGCTGACCAGGAGGAAGACCAGGAAGAGGCCCCACACGACCGTGAAATTGACCGTGGCCGAGAGGAACACGTAGGCGGGCAGCGTGACTCTCGGAAAGTTCACTTTCTTGAGCATGCTCGACTGCTCGAGAAAGACCGTCTGGCTGCGGGTGAGGACTTCGACGAAATAGCTCCAGGTGAGGGTCCCCGCGCAGAGATAGAGGCCGTAGGCCAGCGTGTCGGGCATGTTCGGGAGCCGCGCGCGCATCACCTGGGAGAAGACCAGCGTGTAGATCAGGATCTGGGCGAGCGGACTGAGGACGGCCCAGGAGGCGCCCAGCACCGAGCCCAGGTAGCGTCCCCGGAAGTCGCGCGCCACCATTCCGGCCACGAAGCCCCGGTAATCCCAGAGCGCCCGGAGGCGGCCGGCGAGCATGATCGAGGTTGAACTCATCGCAGCGGGATCGATCGATTGTAACCGATCCCCGGGTATTTGGACCGAGGCTATGGTATAAGTATCAGCCAGTTTCGATGCCCCCGGCACCTTCCGTGTTACCGAGAATCATCCTCGCGAGCCTGCTCCTGGCGACAGCCGGATGCGGCTGGCTCAGGCCCGCGCCCACGCCCATTCTCCCCGCGGAGGAGCTCTACAAGCTCGGCGAGGGGGCGATCGAGCGGCGCCTGTACTCGGAGGCCCGGGAGTCCTTCAAGAAGATCGTCGAGCGTCACCCCACGTCGTCCTACGCGGGGCGGGCGCGGTTCCTGCTGGGCGAGACCTACTATCGGGAGAGCGAGTTCGACAAGGCCATCGTCGAGTTCCGGACCTTCCTCTCTTTCTACCCCCGCCACCAGATCGCCGACCTCGTCCAGTACCGGCTGGCCATGGCGTACTACGATCAGATCAAGCCCATCGAGCAGGACCAGAGCCTGGCCCTCAAGGCCCTCGAGGAGTTCAAGAAGCTGGTCAAGGATTATCCCGAGAGCCGTTACGCCACCGACGCGCTGGCCAAGATCGACATCTCGCGCGGACGCCAGGCCCAGAAGGAGTTGTGGGTCGCCACCTACTACTTCAACCAGGGCAACCCGAGCGGCGCGCGCCAGCGCCTGGAGCTGGTCCTCAAGGAGTATCCGCGGACGCTGGTGATCCCCGAGGCCCTCTGGCTGCTCGCCGAGGTTAACTTCCGCGAGGGACGGGACGCGGCGGGACGCGAGCTGTTGCACCGACTCGCCGACGACTACCCGTACACCGAGTTCGGCCGGCGCGCCGGCGCCCGGCTGCGCGCGCAGAGGTAACCCCCCATGCACGACGTCGTCGACCTCCGCTCCGACACGCTGACGCTGCCCACCCCGGAGATGCGCGAGGCGATGGCCCGCGCGGAGGTCGGTGACGACGTGTGGGAGGAAGATCCCACGATGCGCCGGCTGGAGGCCCTCGCCGCCGAGCGGCTGGGCAAGGAGGCCGCGCTGTTCGTGACGTCGGGGACCCAGGGTAACCTGGTCTCGGTCCTCGCCCAGACCCGTCCGGGGCAGGAAGTCGTGCTCGACGCCTACGCGCACATCTTCAACGCCGAAGTGGCCAGCGCCGCGGTGATCGGGGGTGTCCAGATGCGGCCCACCGTGACCGAGCGCGGGTTTCTCTCTCCCGCCCAGGTCCGCGAGGCCCTGCGTCCCGCGAACATCCACGTCCCGCCCACGGGTCTGGTGTGCATCGAGAACACGCACAACCGCCACGGCGGCACCTGCTGCAGCCCGGAAGAGATCGGCGCGGTCGCGGCGGTCGCTCACGAGCGCGGCGTCCCCGTGCACCTCGACGGGGCCCGGATCTTCAATGCCGCCGTCGCGCTCGGTCGCCCGGCGCGCGACTTCGCGCGCGACGTGGACTCCGTCACCTTCTGCATCTCCAAGGGGCTCAGCGCGCCCGTCGGCTCGCTGATTTGCGGAAGCGCGGACTTCGTCGCCGGGGCGCGCCGGGTGCGGAAGATGCTGGGCGGCGGCATGCGCCAGGCCGGGATCATCGCGGCCGCCGGCATCGTGGCGCTCG
>DATHGT010000217.1:0-11873 GCA_035317605.1 Candidatus Acidiferrum sp.
ACGGCTTCGATCTCGATGAGGGCGCCGGGGACCGCGAGGTTGGCGATCTGGACGAGCGTGCTCGCCGGTGGGTTAGGACCGAAGAACTCCGAGCGCACCTCGCCGTACGGCTCGCGGTAGCGCACGTCGGTCACGAACACGGTGAGCTTGACGACGTCGTTCATGGTGGCGCCGCCCGCCTCCACGATCTTGCGGATGTTCTCGAACACGCGGCGGGTCTGCGCCTTGATGTCGCCGTGGCCCATGAGGTTACCGTCGCCGTCGTACGGAAGCTGTCCGGCGACGTAGATCGTCCCGCCCACGCGCCAGCCGAGCGTGTACCGCGGGCGCTGATCCTTCATTCCGGCCGGAGCAATTGGCGTGCGTGCCATCTCGTTTCTCCTCGACGCTTCGGATTTGGAGCGGCTCGCCCGTCGCGCGGCGACGCTCGCTCGGGATTATAAGCGCACCCCGTCACCGCGGTGGGTCAGCGCTGGTAGCCGTAGAGGCGCCAGCGGCCGTTCTCGCGGCGCGCGATCTCCAGCTCGCGCTCCCACGAGGCGACCGGGATCCAGCTGCCGACCACGCGCAGGCGCCCGGTGACCTGTCCCGTCGAATAGACCCACGCGTGCTCGCCGACCATCCGCACCGCGTCGATGCGGACGCGCGCCCTCACCTGATCGTGGAGGGTGAAGACGGTCCGCAGCTGGTCGGCGATGCCGGCCTTCGTCAGCGTGTCGGTCCGATACTGCGCGGAGACCAGAGCCAGGAGCCCGGCCTCGTCCATCGCGTGGAACCTCGCGACGGCACCCTCCACGACCTCCTGGATCTCCACGACGATCTGCGGCGACGCCGCGGAGCCGGGGAGCCCCGTGTCCTGAGCGAACGCCGCGGAGGCCGGAGGCCCGGCCAGCAGCGCAATCACGAGGAGTAAGGGTCGCCACATCGGCCCTATTCGAGCACAGACTCGCGAGCTTTTCTGCTTCAGCGGCGGGATATACTCGGCGACCGAAACCTGCAGCTCACCGCGAGACCCAACGGAGCTTCGCCATGCCGAGATATGAGTCGCCCTACGATCCGTCGACGATGCCCACCGGCCTGGAGCACGTGATCTACGAGAAGAAGGGGCACGTCGCACACGTGACGATCAACCGCCCCGAAGTGCGGAACGCGCTGCACAGCTACGCCTACGCGGAGCTGCGGGCGTGCTGGCGCGACATCGGCCTCGATCCGGACATCTACGTCGGCATCGTCACCGGAACGGGCGAGGCGTTCTGCGCCGGACGCGACGTCAAGTTCCTGGCGTCGTACCAGGCCCAGGGCCAGCGGACGCCCCACGAGGACCCGAACAATCCGCTGTTCCACTGGGGCGGCGGCGGTCAGCCCAGCGACGCCGATCTGGAGAAGCCGCTGATCGCCGCCATCAACGGCTTCGCGGTCGGCGTTGGGCTGTCGCTGGCGCTGCAGTGCCAGCTCCGGGTGATGGCGGACACGGCGTGGATCGGCGACACCCACACCAAGGTCGGGCGATTGGGCTCCGCGCACAATCTCTACACCGCGCTACCGCGTACCACGGCCGCCTATCTCACCCTGTGCAACGGCCGACTCACCGCGGACGAGTGCTACCGGCAGGCCATCGTCAACAAGGTCGTCCCGCGCGACGAGCTCATGGCCACCTGTGAGGAGATGGCTGACATGATCTGCGACAGCTCGCCGCTCGCCGTGCAGGCCGCGATCCGGCTGTACCGGCTGGCCGCGGCGTTCCCACCCTCGCTCGCCTCGTATGCGCGCCACCTCGATCAGGAGGTCGCGGAGAGTGAGGACGGCGCGGAGGGCCCCCGCGCGTTCCGCGAGAAGCGCAAGCCCGTGTGGAAGATGCGCTGATCGGTTCCGCGTCCTGGCTGCGTCGATGACGGGCCCGGTCCGGCCGGTTCAGCGGGTCCACACAACCAGCTCGTTGCCGCTGATCGTGAGCGTGGCGCCGAGCTTGTCGCACCGGCGGGTGACTTGTTCGAGGGCGTCCTTGTCGAGGCTCGGGTCGCAGACGTAGGTGTGGTTGCGCTCGTCGTGGCGCACCAGCGAGAACGCGACTTCCGAGATCGTCGAATCGTCGAAAGTGACGCGGGCGAGGAGGCCGACCCAGTCGCCGTGGGCGCGGCCGCCGTGGCCGGTGTGGAACGAGAAGCTGCCGAGGCCGTAGAAGATCGGCTTGCCCCGATACATCTCGACCGCGCACGCGTAGTGCGGGCCGTGGCCCATCACCACGTCGGCGCCGGCGTCGATCGCGGCGTGGGCGATCTCGACCTGGTAGACCAGCACGTCCTCGGACAATCCCCAGTGATGGGAGGCCACGACGACGTCGGCTGCCGCGCGCAGAGCGCGCAGATCGCCAGCGAACTCGGCGAGCGACGCGGCGTCGGCCCACGTGTGGGTCACCGCCGGAATGCCCGGACGGTTCGCGGGCGGGCCCCCGGCCAGCCGCGTCTGGAGCGGCGGCTGATACGCGGTGTGGCCGGTGAGGACAGCGACGCCGGGAGCACTGTCGGTGGCCTCGTGGCCGGTCGCCCAGTAGACGGAGGTGCGCTGCACGAAGCCGAACCGCAGACCCGCGTGGGTGACGATGGCGGGCGCGCGCGCGGCCCGACGATCCACTCCCGCGCCGGTGTGCGCGACGCCGAGCGCGTCGAGCCTCGCCAGCGACGACCGGATCGCCTCCTCGCCGTAGTTCACGTTGTTGGCGTTGCCGATCGCGTGAAACCCGCCCACCACGAGGGCGCGGGCGGAGGCCAGCGGCGCGTAGAAGCCCTCGCGCTCCAGCGCGTGCTCGCCCGCCGGCTCGTAGAAGCAGCACTCCAGATTGCCGAACAACACGTCGGCCTGCCGCAGCGTATCCGTGACGCGCGCGAATGGCACCTCGGGATCGGCGACGTTCATGAGGTTGACGTCACCGGTCAGCATCAGCACGCGCTTCATGATTCGCCGCCGTCGCGCATGATCGTGGCTCGTTCGCGTGAAGAGATGGCCGCGCCGCCGATCAGAAGACGATCACCAGCCGGCCGCGGGTGCCACCGGCGCTGAGCTTGCGCTGCGCGTCGGCCGTCCGCTCGGGCGGAAACGTCTCGGCCACGCGCAGGGTGAGGCGGCGCTCGGTGACCAGCTGGCCCAGCCGAGCGAGCGCTTCCTGATTTTCCAGGTACGAGGCCACCCGCACCGGCTCGATCGTGATGCCGCGTTCCGACGGGCCGGCCCAGCCACGCACGGTCGCCAGCTTGCCGCCGTCGCGGATGGCGGGCAGGACGGCGGCGTCGAGCACCGCCGCGTCGATCAATCCATCGACGCCGCCGGACGCCGCGTCGCGAAGCGCGCGGATCGCCGCGTCGCCGCGAGGCACGACCTTCTCCGCGCCCAGCTTCTTCACCAGCGCCTCGTCCTGAGATCCCGCCACCGCGATCACGCGCAGTCCGTCCGCAGCGCCGAGCTCGACCGCGTAGCCCCCGACGGCGCCGGCCGCGCCGGTGACTCCGAGGGTCTGTCCGGGTTTGAGGGCGAGCTTGTCCAGCGCGAGGCGCACAGTCAACCCGTTCATCGGCAGCGTCGCCGCGGCCTCCAGGCTCGTGCCCTCGGGCACGCGCGCGACCGACGCGGCGGGAACCACCACGAGCTCCGCCTGGGCCCCACCGCCGGGACGGCGCGGATTCACGATCGCCATCACCCGGTCACCGACGCGCCAGCCCGTGCCCGCGCCGACGGCGTCCACCGTTCCGGCCAGCTCCATGCCGGGAGTGAACGGCGGCCGCACGCCCATCTCGGCCAGTTGCTCGATCGTGTGCTGGCGTCCGACGCGGAAGCTGATGTCGGTCGGGTTGACCGTCGCCGCCGCGACGCGAATGCGCACCTCGCCCGCGCCGGGCTGCGGCTCGGGCCGCTGCGACACGTCCAGTACTTCGGGGCCCCCGAAGGTCGAAAACGTCACGGCTCGCATGGTTGGCCTTTCTTATGACAGCGGCCGGGCTCACACCGGCAGGAGCGGCTCGGTCCTGTCCGGTGGTAGGTCGCTGTCGAACGAGTTGATCATCAACGCCAGCAAACTGTAGTTGCCCAGGGTCAGGCCCAGCTCGACCACGCCCTGGCGGCCGAACTGCTCGAGCGCCGCCTGGAACGCGCCCCGGCTGACCCGATGAGTCCGGAAGAACTCGCGGCCGAAGTGGACGACCGCCGCCTCGTCGGCAGCCAGCGCGGGAAGCTCGTTGCGATCGCGCAAGCCGTCGACGAGCGCGTTGGGCACGCCGGCCTTGCGCGCGGACGCCGCGTGGGCGTTCCAGATGTGCTGGCAATCCAGCTCGCGCGCGGTGACCAGCATGGCCAGCTCCTGAACCTTCTTGGGCAGCGAGGATTCGTCGCGCAGATAGTGGTTCAGGCCGGTGGCCCATCGATGCGCCGCGGGCACGTGGATCATGACCGAGCCGGGTCCGTAGCGCGGGACCGATCCGAGCCCCTTCACCATCTCGTCGAAGACGTCACGCTGGCCTTCGGGAACGCTGTCTCTGGTCGCCGCCGGTAGTCTGGCCACGGTCACCCTCTCCGTTGGACGTTCACTTCAACCGGGGAGCTCGTCGTAGTGATGGAAGTTCCCGACGACGTCGTTCGCGTACAGCTTCTCGATCTCGGGTTGCGAATAGCCGAGGAGCCCCAGAACCTCCTCGTTGTGCTCGCCCACTTTCGGTGTGGAGCCGACGACGGCCGGTGTGCGGCTGAAGTGCCAGAAGTCGCCGGACACCGCGATCGTCCCGGCCAGGAAGTCGGGGACCTCGACCATGGCCCGCCGCTCCCACGGGTGCGTATCGTGGGCCGCCTGCGGGATCGTGTTGACCGGGGCCGCGACCACGTCATTCTTCGTGAAGTGGGCGATGGCCTCCTTCATGGTCATGGGCGCCATCAGCTCGGACATCGCCTCGTTGACCGCCGTCGCGTTCTTGCTGCGCTCGTGGCGGGTGGTGAAGCGCGGGTCCTTCTGCCACTCCGGCTTCCCCAGCGCGCTGCACACGCGCGCCCAGTGGTGCTGGTCGCCGGCGGCGATCAGGACCCAGCCGTCCTTGCACGGGTACATCCCGCTGGGCGCCGCGTCCGACTTGCCCCGCTTGGGCTCGGTGCCGGCCCCGTGGTAGGCCGTGATGGGGATCTCGGTCAGGCTGTAGCCGGAGTCCGCCAGGCAGACGTCGATGCTCTGCCCCTCGCCGGAAATGCTCCGCTCGTAGAGCGCGCCCAGGGTCCCGATGGCCGAGTGCAGCGCGGTCGTGCGATCGATGATGGGCACGCCGGCACGGATCGGCGGCATGCCTTCTTCACCGGTGACCATCGCGATGCCGGACATGGTCTGGCCGATGGGGTCGTAACCGATCTGGTCGCGATAGGGACCGAACTGCCCGTACGCGGAGACGTTGACCATGATGATGCGGGGATTCAGCGTCTTGAGCACGTCGTACCCGAAGCCCATCTCCTCGATGGTCCCGGGCCGGAAGTTCTGCACGAGCACGTCGGACACCCCGATCAGCTTGCGGAGGACGGTCTTGCCCTCTTCCTTGCGCAAGTCCATGCTCACGCTCTTCTTGCCGCTGTTGTATTGCACCCAGTAGGCGCTCTGCTTCCTGACCCACGGCGAGTGATAGCGGGTCTCCTCGCCCCCGAGCCGCTCGATCTTGATGACCTCCGCCCCCAGCCGCGCCAGCACCTGCGCGCACCGCGGCCCAGCCTGATGCCGCCCCAGATCGATCACGCGAATCCCGTGCAACGGCCCCTTGCCATCGATCATCTCGTCACTCCTTGTCCCCCAGCGCGCAAGCACGGGGCGTGTGTCAAAGGCCCTTGGTTCTCTCCCCATCGAACGCGAGCCACAATCGCGCCGGTGGGGAGCCAAGTCAAGCGACCACAACGGTCGACGGGATTCCGTCCTGCTAGCGCGGACTATTCATGAACGAGATGGCGCGAGTCGGCGGGGCCTGGCACCGGGGTGGCCCGGCCGTGCAGGCTGCGTCACCCGTTCACCTGAATCGCAGTGCTTCGCACTGCGCACAGGATGAAGGGGTCCACTTCACCTGCACGGCCGGGCCACCCCGATGCCACCCGCCGGGGGCGCGCGAAGCGTTCATGAATAATCCGCGCTAGAGGAAGCACATGATCAGCGGAGAGGGAGGTAGTAGACGCGGTTTGCGAGATCGGAGGGCTCACCGACGTTCGCGATCAACTCCAGATCAGCGATGCACTGTCCGAGCGTCACCTGCAGCTGGTGGGCGTAGATCACTCCGGCAAACGTTAGACCCACGCGCTGTCGGCGGACCGCCTCGGCGAGGAGGTCGGCATCTCGCGTGAACAGTGCCCGCCCCTGCGTCGAGGCGCGGTCGAGAAGCTCGGCGTCATCCAGCCGGCTCGAGCCGTCCGCGTGGGCGGTGAGGACGTCGATCTGCCGAAGCCGCAGACCATCAGTGATCGCGCGCGGGACGTGGACATCCATATACAGCCCAACGCTCACTCAATAAGTCCAGCGGCCTTGAGGCGAACCACGAGCGGCGATTCGCCGGCCTGCTCCCGAAGTCGACGCACTTCGTCCTGCTGGCGCGCTATCTCGCCGTCGAGCTCCGCCTGGTTATCGTAGTAGTAAGTGAGCGCGGCATAGATCTGGGCAAGGGAGAGTCCGGGGTGCTGGAAGTGGATTTCCTCGGGACTCCAACCATAGGCGAGGCGATCGAGAACGACCTCGATCACTTTCACGTTGGTCTCGTCGATCCAGGCGACGCCCCGGACGTCGCGATTGATATGCGGGGCGGTGGCCATGGCCATGGCTCATTCCTCCTTCGCCCACTATACCGGCAACCGCCCTCATGACCCTTTCCCTCTTCGTGGGTTACCTAGTGGCCACACACTGGGAGCTCAGTCTACTGCGCGATTACATTGGAGAATCCGAGGCGCCACGAATAATGCCGAAGACATACATCGCTGTCGTCTTGCTCGCTCTGGTGTTCGGGGTGCTCATCACCGTTTCTGACAAGATACTGTGGTATTCACTCGTCTTGGTCGCGTACAACTTGGCCGATCTGTGGGGCAGCTGGCAGGTAGCTCGAATGCTCGAACCGATGATCAAGAGGACAGAGGCCAAAACACTCGATCCCGAGGATCGGAACGCCGTCGAGACGATTCGGCATTTCTATTTCGACAATCCGACCCTCCCCCGAATCGTGACGATGATGTTTTTCGACTGGGTGGCCGTATGTTTCGCCCTATCGTTTCACTTTACCGGCCTGCCGGTGTATCGAAACGCTGCCTACGTCATCGTGCTCATCACGATCATCGGAGGCGAGATTGTCATCCAGTGGTGGCGAGTGCGGTCGATTTACAAGCTCGACTAAATCAATAGCCGGTTTCGATGCCTCGAAGTCTCCCGTCGAACCACACAAGGTGTGTGATGCGACCGCGCAGGAAAGGCCGCGCCCCTGTCAGCCGGCCCGCGGTCATTCCATCTCGCGGACGTTCGGCGCGACGGCGACTTCCATCTCGGTCAGCGCGATCACCTCGGCGGGCGTGAAGCCCGGCGCCAGGGCGTCGAGGACGAAGCGGCTCCCGTCCCAGCGCAGCAGCGCGAGGTCGGTCACCACGTAGCTCACGCAGCCCTTGCCGGTCAGCGGATAGGTGCACTGCTTCCGGAGCTTGGGGCGGCCCTTGCTGTCCACGTGCTCCATCACGATGATCAGATCGCCCTTGCCGGACAGGAGATCCATCGCGCCGCCGATGCCGCCGCGCTTGGCGTCGGCGGTGCTCCAGTTGGCGACGCTGGCCCCCTGATCGACTTCGTAGGCGCCGAGGATCACGGTGTCGATGAATCCGCCGCGGGCCATCTCGAAGGACATCACGCTGTCGAAGAACGACGCGCCCGCGTTCAGGGCCACGAACTGGCCGGCCGCGTTGTAGATGTCGGGATCGATCTCGTTCTCCTCCGTGACCATCCGGCCGTAGCCGAGCACGCCGTTCTCGGCGTGGAGGATCACGTCGCGGCCCTCGAGATAATTCGACACCATCGTGGGGATGCCGACGCCGAGGTTCACGTAGGTCCCTTCCCGCACGAGCTTGGCCGCGTTCCTCGCGATGCCCTCGCGGGTCAGCGCGGGCTTGCCGTTGTAGAGGCGCGGCTGATCCGCCGGCCGACGCGCGGGCCGGCGCCAGGCCTTGCCGTCGACCACGTGCGTGGTCTTGATCACGCGCGAGACGAAGATGCCGGGCAGATCGATCAGCTCCGGTGGAATGACGCCGGGCTCCACGATCTCGTCCACCTCGACGATGGCCACCCGCGCGGCCTTGGCGAAGCTGGGGTTGAAGTTCTGGCTGCCGCCGCGGAACTGGACGTTGCCGAGACGATCGGCGCGATAGCCCCGGAGCAGCGCGTAGTCGACGTGGATCGCGTACTCGAGCACGTAAGGCTTGCCGTCGAACTCGCGAATCTCCCGGCCCGTCGCGAGGTCGGTGTGCACGCCGGTCGGCGAATAGAACGCGGGGACTCCGGCGCCACCCGCGCGGCAGCGCTCGACCAGGATGCCCTGGGGCACCAGCTCCACTTCCATCGTGCCGGCGGCGATCTGCTCCTCGCTCGCGGTCGGCGTCCCCGGCCTCACCGAAAACGCCGCGATCAGTTTCTTCACCTGATTGTTCTCGGCCAGGATCTGGCCGCGCGTCGCCCCGGTGTCACCGAGGGAGTTGCAGACGAGCGTCAGCTCCTTCGTGCCCTGGTCGCGCAGGGCGCAGATCAGGGCGGTGGCGAACCGATGGGCCACGCCGAAACCCGCGATGGCCACCGTCGCGCCCTGTGGAATGTCGGCAACAGCCTGCTCGGGCGACGCAAAGATCTTGTTCATGGCGGTCCCTTCTCCCCCGCGGTGACGTCGTGTCTCCGTGCCGGCGAGCCGATCCCGACTTCGCGGCCCCGGCCGCGAGCCACCATCGCGCCCTCGGAGGGCCAAGTCAAGCGCCTGACGGGATCTTGGTTACACTAGGCGCGCGACGTCGAGACCCCAGGGAGGATCGCGGACGACCATGGCAATTCCGGGCGAGAAGGCCATCCAGATGGTGCAACGCGCCCACGCGCAGGCCGCGCAGCTGGACATCGCGGTGACGGCGGTGGTGGTCGACCAGAGCGGTCGCATGATCGCGCTCGGTCGAATGGACCGCGCGCGGCCCATCACGGTGGAAATCGCGCTGAACAAGGCCTACACTGCCGCCAGCTTCCAGCAGCCGACCAAGGAGCTGGCGGGCGTGGCCGGGCAGACGTGGTTTCACAGCTTGGTCGTCTCGAGCAGCGGGCGCATCATGGCGGGGGCGGGCGCGCTCCCGATCGTCGAGGGCGGCAACGTCGTGGGCGCCGTGGCCGTGGCGGGCGGTACCGAGGACCAGGATCAGCGCTGTGCCGAAGTTGCCCTGGCCTCGTACGCGTAACGTGAGAGGAGAGCTCATCGTGGCCGATTCCGTCGACACGACCGAGTTCCCGACCCCCGACCTCGGGCGGTCGGTGCGCATCGTGGGGCCCGTCGTGAACGTGGAGGTGAGCCAGACGCCTCACCCCAAGAACTCGCGCGGCGAGCTGGGCAAGGCCCTCTTCAACTGGTACCGCAACAGCATCTCGCGCGATCCCCTCACCCGCGTGTCCGGGCCGAACCACTTCGCCGACCGCCGACAGTTCCTGGCCGCAGTACTGACCCAGGCTCCCAAGGGCCGGGTCAACGCGCGACGAGTCACCGTGCCGGATGCCGCCGCCATGACCCGCCACATCAAGGCCGTGGCCCGTCACATGGGCGCCGACGTGGTCGCGGTGGCCCGCGCGCATCCGACCTTCATGTACGCCGGTGGCCGTTCGGCCAGCGACGCGCCGTCGAGGGACGCGTATCAGAACAGGTCGGAGGACGCGGACCAGCCCAGGAATCCGGAAGAGCTCGCGCGGCAGTATCCGTACGTCATCGTCGCGACCACGGCGTGGGACTACGACAAGCTCCAGGCCCACCGCCACTTCATCGGCGACGCGGCCTACCACGTCTCGCAGATGAGGGCGGCCCTGATCCTCAAGGCGCTCGAAGGCTACGTCAGGGAGCTGGGCTACACGGCGCTCCGGGGCGTGGTGACCCCGCAGGCCGCGGCCCTCGCCTCGGGCGTGGGCGAGCTGGGCCGCAACGGGCTCATCATCAACAAGGACTGGGGCTCGCGCATCCACATGCCCGATCCCATCCTCACCGACCTTCCGCTGGTGCCGGACGAGCCGGTCGACGTCGGCGTGGAGGACTTCTGCAAGATCTGCCGCAAGTGCGCGGTGAACTGCCCGACCAACAGCATCCCGTTCGGCGACAAGGTCACCTTCAACGGGGTGGAGAAGTACAAGATCAACTGGCTCACCTGCTACAAGCTGCGGCCGTACGTCCACGAACAATGGGGAAGCTGCCTGACCTGCGCCACCGTGTGCCCGTTCACCAAGCCCAACGTGTGGTGGCGGAGCCTCACCGTGTGGGCGCTCCGCACGTGTCCCATCCTCGCCCGGCCGCTGCTCGTGCGCGCGCTCAAGGCCATCGACGATCGCTTCTGGGGAGTGGTGAGTCAAAAACGGGTGCGCTGGCTCGACTACGACTCCGGCGTCAAGCCCGGCGAGCGCGCCTGCACGGTGGCCGGCTGCACGGCCGCCCACGAGAACGAGGCGTCGAGCCAGGTCATCGGGAGCATCGGCTACTACGTTCCGCTGAAGGAGAACACCAACCGGTTCGTGAAGCGGGACGGCTAGTGGCGTTTCGGCTGTGGAAGCACTCGCCGAAGAACGATCCCTACTGGGACGCGTACATCAAGACCGCGCCCGCTGACCTCGCCAACTCGGCGTCCGAGATCATCCGACGCGCTCCCGAAGGCAACGTCTTCCCGACGCGGACCGACCTGCACACCCCCGAGATCACCTCCCGTCACGTCAAGGGGATGGCGCGCTATCTCGGCGCCGACCTGGTGGGGATCGCCGCCTTGACTGCCGAGGACGAGCCCCATCCGTTCGCGGTCGTCTGCGCCGTGCGCGCGGACGACGATCCGCAAACGTCGCCCGGGCTGGGCGGCCAGGTGCCGGTGCAGAACGGGCTGTTCGTCACCTTCGTGCTCAGCGCGTGGATTCGAGAGCTCGGCTTTCGCGCCACCAGCACGCCCGAGGCCCCGGCCGAGCGGCTCGCCGCGCAGGCCGGCCTGGGCACGCTGAACCGCGAGGGCCGGCTCGTGACGCGTGAATTCTCCGCCCGCGTTCACGTGGCCAACGTGATCCTGACCGATCTGCCGCTCGCCCCCGACGGGTAGTTCCGGAAGTCCGCGCCCCGCGTGCCCTACGTCATCACGAGCCTCTGCACCAACGATGGAGCGTGCGTCGAGGTGTGCCCGGTCGCCTGCATCCACACGACCCCTGGCGCGAGCCAGTTCTACATCGATCCCGACGTGTGCATCGACTGCGAGCAGTGCGAGATCGTCTGCCCGGTCGACGCGATCTTCAAGGACGTCGACATCCCCGCCGAGCACACGGACTCCATCGAGGTGAACGCCAGCTTCTTTCGCCGGCACAAGGCGGCCGTCGAGCCGATCTCCGTGCAGACCGCGTGGGACATGATCCACCGCGCGCACGCCTATGCGGAACGGGCGGGGATCAAGATCACGGCCGCCGTGGTGGATGAAGCGGGGTCTCCGATCGCCGTGGGACGGATGGACGGCGCCGATCCTCACTCGGCGGAGCTGGCCTTCCACAAGGCCTACACCGCCGCCGCCTTTCACGTCGCCACCGCCGAGCTGGCGCCGCAGGCGCAACGACCGTGGCTGCGCAGCCTCGCCGTCGCCCACCGTGGCCGCATCCT
>DATHGT010000218.1:0-27142 GCA_035317605.1 Candidatus Acidiferrum sp.
GCCTTGTACAGCTCGCGGATCTGGGCGTTGCCGATGGTCTTGAGGCCCCAGCCGATGAACTTGGGGACGTTGGGGGAGTCGGAGCGGCCGAACATGTCCAGCGCGGCGGGATACCACTTCGCGAGCAGGCGCTGGGTGAGCGCCTTGCCGCGGGCGTCGGCGCAGATCTGCTGGAGGAAGTAATAGCCCATCTCGGAGTGGCCCAGCTCGTCGCGCTCCACGGTGGCGGCCATCTTGGCGAGCGGGACGTAGCTCGACTCGCGCCAGTCGCGCGAGTGAAAGGCGCCGTTGAGGTCGACGAAGAAGTGGAAGAGCGCGTCGTCGGCCCAGCTCTCGCGGGGGAGATGGAACGAGTAGTGGGCGTAGGGCACGTCGCGGAGCGCGAAGTCGTGCTCGAGTCCCATGGCCAGGCGATGGAACATGATCGCGTGCTTCAGCTCCTCGGCAAGGTACTCGGCCTTGATCACCTTCGATTCGCGAGTGGGAAACAGGTTCTCGGCGATGTCGAGGCAGGTCGCCATCAATCCCAGGAAGCTCTTGTTGCCCGCGCGCTCGCCCTCGTGGCGCAGCATCCGGAGCAGCAACGCCTTGTACTCGTCGGGCAGCGGATCGCCCTCGTCGAAGCGATACGCGCGCGCCGCCGGCGTCGGGAACGCGGGCAGCGGATCGCCGTGCGCGTACGCTTTCCGCCAGAACGGCCACAGTCCCGTTCGCCCACGCTCCTCGGCCTCGACGATCGCATCCATCTCGTTCATGACTTCACTCCTCCGATGCACTTCTGCTGATGACCGCACGGGCAGCCGAGCAGGCCCGACGCGTAGAGATCGCGCTGCCCTTCGACGATCTCCGCCGCCATGCCCGGCAGGAGCTTATCGCCGATCTGGCCGAGCACCCGGCCGCAAGCCGTGCAGAGCAAACGGTAGTAGGTGCCGAAGGCCGCCGGTTGATCCAGCGTGATGCCGACGGCGGCGTAGGCCTGGCGGATTTCCTCAACGATCGCGCTCACGAGCGTTCCTTGGTGAGCATGGCGGCGATCTCCTCGCGGAGATCCTTCTTCGAGATCTTGCCGACCGCGGTCATGGGCAGGCGCTCGCGCACCTCGAGCCGCTCGGGCAGCTTGAAGCGCGCGATGTGCTTGTCCTCGGAGAGAAAGCGCGTCAGCTCGGCGAGCGTGGGCGCGGCCTCCGATCGCGGGATCACGAACGCGCACGCCCGCTCGCCCAGCACGGGATCGGGCATCGCGACGACCGCCGCGTTGAGCACGGCCGGATGGCTCAACAACAAGTTTTCGACCTCCTCGGCGCTGATCTTCTCCCCGCCCCGGTTGATCAAATCCTTGCGCCGGCCCTCGACGATCAGGTTGCCGCTCGGATGCAGACGGACCAGGTCGCCGGTCCGGTAGAACCCGTCCTCGGTGAACGCGGCGCGATTGTGCTCGTCGGCCCGATAGTAGCCGCGAATCGTGTAGGGTCCGCGGCAGATCAGCTCGCCGACGTCTCCCGGCGGCACGTCGTTGTCGTTCTCGTCGACCACGCGGATCTCGTCGTCGGGCGACACCGGGCGCCCCTGGGTCTCGACCACGACGTCTTCGGGATCGTCGCGACGGGTGGCGCAGAGCAGGCCCTCGGCCATCCCGAACACCTGGACCAGCACGGGACCGAACGCGGCGAGCACCGCGCGCGCCGGCTCGGGGTTGAGTCGCGATCCGCCCACGCAGATCGAGCGGATCGACGAGAGATCGTAGGCGGCACGCCGGGGCGAATTCACCCAGCCGATGGCGGTCGCCGGCACGGCGGGGATCCAGGTCGCCCGCTCGCGCTCGACCAGCGCGAAGACCGTATCGGCGTCGGGACCCGGGGCCAGAACCGTGCGCGCGCCGAGCAGGAGCGCGCCCTGAACGCCGGGACAGGCCAGCGGAAAGTTGTGGGCGATGGGCACCGAGAGAAGAATCACGCCGTCGCGATCGAGGTCGGTGGCGGCGGCGAAGACCAGCGAGTTGTACAGGTAATCGTCGTGGGTTCGCGGGATGACCTTGGGCAGACCGGTCGTTCCGCCCGAGAGCTGAAACACCGCGACGTCAGAGGACGCCGGCCGAAGCGCATCGAGCGCGGACGGCGCCACCCGCGACTCGATCGGATCGTCGAGCAGTCGCGGGAACGGCGTCATGTCCTGGCCGCAGCGCTCGCCGACCACGAGGACATGACGCAGCGAGGGCAGCGACGGCCTCAGCGACTCCGCCATCGCCACGTAGTCGAAGCCGCGAAGCTCCGACGGGATCAGCCACGCGACCGCTTCGGTGAATCGCGCGAGGTAGCCGATCTCGGCCTGCCGGTGGGCAGGCAGGCACGTGAGCGGGATCGCGCCGACGCGCAAGCAGGCGACGTACGCGATCACGAACTCCAGCACGTTGGGGAGCTGGAAGACCACCGGCGCGCCGCGCGAAATAGCGAGATCGGCGAAGTGAAGGGCGAGCCGGTCGACCAGGCGATCCAGCTCGGCGTAGGTGACTCGGCGCTCGCCGTCGACGACGGCGACGCGCTCCGCGTTGGCCACGAACGACTCGCGGAGCGCGTCGCCCAGCGTCACCCCGCGCCAATGCCCGCGCGCGCGGTAGCGACGCGCGAGCTCAGGAGGCCAGGGAACGAACCCGTCGAGCACGGGGCCTCAGCACACCGGCCGTCACGCCTTCTTCGCGGCCTCCACGGCCTTGGCGTAGTCGGGCTCCTGCGTGATCTCGGGCACCTGCTCGGCGTACACGACCTTGCCCTGGCCGTCGATCACCACCACGGCCCGCGAGAAGAGGCCGGCGAGCGGACCGTCGGTCATCGTCACGCCGTAGCCCTTGGCGAAGGAGTCGTCGCGCATCGCGGAGGCGCCCTGCACCTTGTCGATGCTCTCGGCCCCGCAGAAGCGCTTGTGCGCGAACGGCAGGTCCTTGGAGACGCCCACCACCACCGCGTTCGGCAGCTGGGACGCCTGCTCGTTGAACTTCTTCACCGACGTGGCGCACACGCCCGTGTCGATCGAGGGAAAGATGTTCAAGACGACGGTCTTGCCCGCGTAATCCTTCAAACTCACGTCGCCGAGGTCGGACTTGGTGAGCTTGAAGTCCGGCGCCTTGGAGCCGACCGCGGGCAGCGTGCCGGCCGTGTGAATCGGATTGCCCCTGAACTTGATCTCGGCCATGGTGATTCCTCCGTGTTCGAGCGATGGATCGTATCCGGCGCATGGTACCATCGCCCCCGCACTTTCGTCGGACGAGGAGTCACGCCATGGCGCAGGATCTTCGCAGCTATCTCGATCTCTTGAAGCGGCGCCGGCCGGACGAGCTGGTGATCGTTTCCAAGCCGATCGATCCCGTCCACGAGATCACCGCGTTCGTGGTCAAGCTCGAGCGCGAGGCGCGACGCCGGCCCGTGCTCGTGTTCGAGAACGTCAAGGGCACGCGCTTCCCCGTGCTGACCAACCTCCACGCGAGCCGCGCGCGGCTGGCCCTGGCCATCGGCGCGTCGCCCGAGGCCACGCTGCCGACGTACCTCCGCGCCATGGAGCGGCCGATCGCTCCGCGCGTGGTCGAGTCGGGACCGGTGAAGGACGTGATCCTGAAAGGTGACGCCCTCGATCTCGGCGCCCTGCCCCAGATCATCCACCACGAGGGCGACGGCGGCGTGTTCCTCACCGCCGCGATCTCGTTCGCCAAGGACCCGACGGCCGAAACGTGGAACTGCGCCTACAACCGGCTCATGCTCAAGGGCCGCGACACCACGTCGATTCACCTCACGCTCGGCAAGCACCTCTGGGAGTTCCAGCGTCTGGCCGAGGCGCGCAACGAGCCGCTGCCCGTGGCCTTCGCCATCGGCGTGCACCCGGCCATCGCGCTCGGCGCCTTGGCCATCGGCTCCGTCGACGAGGACGAGCGCGGGATCATGGGCGGGCTGCTCGGCGAGCCATTGGAGCTGGTCAAGTGCGAGACATCGGACGTGCTGGTGCCCGCCCACGCCGAGATGGTGATCGAGGCCGAGATCCTGCCCCACGAGCGCACCGCCGAGGGGCCGTTCGGCGAGTTCACGGGCTACAGCCTGGGCCAGCGCCAGCGCGAAGTGGTGAAGGTCCGCGCGATCACTCACCGGCGCGACGCGTACTTCCAGGACATCTCGGTCGCTCACCTCGACCACATGCTGCTGTCGACGATCCCCATCGAGGCCAACCTGTATCGCGCGGTGCGGGCGATGGTGCCGTCGGTGAAGGCCGTGCGGGTGCCGGCTCCGTTCACCTGCTACGTCTCGATCGAGCAGCGCATCCCCGGCCAGGCCAAGAACGCGATCCTCGCCGTGCTGGGCAGCGATCTCTACATGAAGCGCGTGGTGATCGTCGATCAGGACGTGGACGTGTTCGACGATCGTCAGATCAACTGGGCCATCGCGACCCGCTCGCAGCCCGACCGCGACTTCGTGATCGTGAGCCACGCGCGCGGCTCGGACCTCGACCCGTCGGCGCGCGAGGACGGCTACTCCGGCAAGTGGGGAGTCGACGCCACCGCCAAGCCCTCGCTGGCCGCCTACACCCCGCGCCACCGCGTGCCGCCCGACGTGCTGGCGCGACTCGACCTCAAGTCGTTTTTGCCGTAGCGAGAACCGACGGGGCCGGGTCGTCGGAGCGCTCACGGCGCCCCATTCAAGACATTGGCGCGAAATTTCGTCACAGCGCTCGAAGCCTCGGCGAGGCGTCACGCGGAACGTCCGGCCATCGTCTCGCGCGACGGGACGCTCGACCACGCCGCCCTCCATCGCCGCGCCGGAGGCTTCGCGCGATTCCTCGATGGCGCGGGCGTGCGTCCGGGCGATCGCGTTGCGCTCTCGCTTCCGAACGGCTGGGCGTTCGCCGCGGCGTTCCTCGGCACACTGAAGCTCGGCGCGATCGTGGCGCCGCTCGATCCGCGACTGACCGAGGACGAGCGTCGCGCGATCCTCGACGATCTCCGCCCGCGGCTGGTCGCCGACCACGTCTCCGGCGACGAAGCCGAGTGGCCGGCGGTGAACGAGACCGACGCTCCCGCGCTCGTGCTCTACACTTCCGGCAGCACGGGACGACCGAAGGGCGCGGTGCTCTCCCACGACGCGCTGTCCTTCGCGGTGCGCTCGTGGGCCGAGCCGGTGATGGCCCTCGGGCCTGACGACGTCACCCTCGGCGTGCTGCCGTTCTCACACTCCTACGGACTGAACGGCGCGCTGCTCGCTCCGCTCCTCACCGGCGGCGCCGCCGTCGCCCTCGAGCGATTCACGCCGGACGACGTGCTCGACGCGGTGGACGCTCATCGCGTCACGGTGTTGCCCGCGGTCGCCACGATGTTCCGCCGACTTCTCGGCTCCCCCGCCCTCGAGCGCGCGCGGCTGGCCAGCGTGCGCATGGCGCTCTCGGGCGCCGCGCCGTGCCCGTGGGATCTGGCCTGCGAATGGCGCGAGCGCACCGGCGTGCGCATCTTCCGCGGCTACGGATCGACCGAGCTGTTCCGACCGCTCTCGTACCTCGCCGCCGACGTCGAGGACCGCTCCGACGCGATCGGTCGCCCCGTGCCCGGCGTGGAGATCCGTGTGGTCGACGACGAGGGCCGCCCGCTTCCGCCCGGTGAGATCGGCGAGCTATTGATCCGCACGCCCGCGGCCATGGACGGCTACCTCGACGCTCCCGCGGAAACCAATGAGGTGCTGGCCGACGGCTGGTTCCGCACCGGCGACCTCGCGCGCGTCACCGCCGAAGGCTGGGTCACGATCGAGGGCCGCAAGCGCGAGCGCATCCTGCGCGGCGGCTACTCGGTGTTCCCCCAGGAAGTGGAAGCGGTGCTGCTCACCCACCCCGCGGTCGGCGAGGCCGCGGTGGTGGGCGTGCCCCACGACGAGTTGGGCGAGGAAGTGGCCGCGTTCGTGGCCCTGCGCGAGGGCGAGCGCGCGGCGCCCCACGAGCTGATCGCTCACTGTAAGGGCAGGATGGCCGCCTTCAAGTACCCCCGATCGGTTACGATCGTGGCCGAGCTTCCCAAGGCGACGACCGGCAAGATCCTCAAGAAGCTGCTGAGACCGCCGGCCGACGCGAGCGAGGCCCGGGGCGACGGAGGGTGACCTATGAATGCGTGGTTGGCAAAACTGCTGGCCAGTCTTCTGCCCAAGCTCGCTGTGTTGTTCAAGCCGCTGCTCCTGTTCAAGCCGCTGCTCCTGTTCAAGCCGCTGCTTCTGTTCAAGCCGCTGCTTCTCAAGGTCGGCCTCATCGCGTCGTGGATCGCCTTCGTCGCCCACAGCGGGGAAGGCACCATCGGATCCCGCGTCCTGAGTGCGCTCGGCCGGCAAGCGGTGCTGAATTTCCTCAAGACGGACGAGACACGCGCCGCGGGCCTGGTCATGGCCCACGCTACCTACGAAGCGCTTCGCTGGTGCGTCGTCGCGCTCGAAGCGACCGCGGGCCTGTTCGTGGTCTTCCTGCTGATCATCGGCGGTCCACTGGCCGCGCGGGCGGCGGGGAAGCGGCGTCCGTATATCTTCGTTTCTTTCCAGCATCAGCTCGAGGCCCTCGCGACGGCCGTGGACCATGCGCTCGCTGGCTACGGGTTTCGGACCTACCGGCTACCGTATCGACCGGAGGCGACCCATCAGCAAATCGTGACGGAAACCAACCAGGCGCTCCGACGGTGTGACGCCGTGGTGTGCCTGCCCGGACGTACCGAGTCCTACGTCGAGATCGAGGTCAGCGCTGCCACCCACGGGTTCAAACCCATCGCGTTCGCGGTGCCGAGCCACGGAGGAACGCTCCCGAACAGCGCGGACAAGCGCTATCCCGTGTTCCGCCTCGAGGCGATCGAGAAGGAGCAGTTCCAGCCGCTCGGCGAGTTCCTGCACTACGTGATCGGAGATCTGGCCTCGGGTCTGCGGCAGGTGTGGAAATCGGCGCGTCACCCCTTCGTGGTCGTCTCGTCGTGGGCCGCGGTGGCCGTGCTGTGCGCGGTGCTCCTCGCGCTCTTCGTGGTGGCGTACTCACAGGCGTCGACCGCGACGGAGGCCCACGCCGCGCGAGGAGGCGCCTTTGCCGAGGCTCGCAGCAGCACCGTCGTGGCTGTCGTGGGCACCCTCGTCACCCTCGGCGGCGTGGTGCTCGTGGTCACCGGGTACACGCTGATCGTCGTGGTGGGCGTCTGGCGCCAGCGCTCGGCGCAGCGACGCGCCTCCCTCAAGGCGGGAGCGGCTGACTTCGCGCGGGACGACTGGGTCGGCGTCATCCCCGACATGGGCCGCGGGAGCACGCTCTACGAATGCTTGTTCGACATTGTCCCGCCGGCTCACCACGAAGCAGGAATCACCGGCCTGGCGAACGCCTGACTCTCGGAGGACTCGCGATGTGGGCCACGCTGCTCAGCGTCTTCACCACCGTGTTTCTGGCCGAGATCGGCGACAAGACTCAGGTCGCGACGCTCCTGTTCGCTTCCGATCGCCAGGTGAGCCGGTGGGTCGTGTTCGCGGGCGCGGCGCTGGCCCTCACCACGGCGGCCGGGATCGCCGTGCTCGTCGGGGCGCAGGTCGATCGCTTCGTGAGCCGGTCGATGCTGAAGATCGTCGCCGGGATCGGCTTCATCGCGATCGGGATCTGGACCCTGTTATCGCGATGACCCGGGGCGGTCACGTCTACGTGACCGGTGCGGTCACGCCTTGGTACGCCGGCGTGGGTCGGGCTCGGCCAGCACCCGCTGCGCCTGCGTCTCGCGATGCCGGCGAAGCGACTCGCGCAGATCGGGACGCTTGACGGCGAGGATCGAGACGGCGAGCAGAGCCGCGTTGACGGCGCCCGCACGGCCGATGGCCAGCGTGCCCACCGGCACGCCCGCGGGCATCTGCACCATCGAGAGCAGCGAGTCGAGGCCGTTCAGCTTCGATTCGATCGGCACTCCGAGCACGGGCAGCGTGGTCTTGGCCGCGATCGCCCCCGGCAGGGCGGCGGCGCCGCCGGCGCCGGCGATGATCACCTCGACCCCGTTGCGCTCGATCGATTCGACGTAGCTCACGAGCTGGTCCGGCGTTCGATGCGCGGAGAGCACGCGCACGTCGTGCGTGACCGCGAAGCCGTCGAGGGTCTGCGAGGCGTGAGCGAGCGTCTCCCAATCCGATTGCGATCCCATGATGATGGCCACGAGCGATGGCATGCCGGTCATTCTAGCCCACTGGCTCCCCTCGCTCACTGGCACCGCGATTGCTCCGTATGGAAAACGGAGAACCGAGCCATGAAATGGTTGATTGCCGTGATGCTGTTGGCGTTCGCCCCTGCTCTCGCTCACGCTCAAGACGCGAAGCGCCCCGCCGCCGAGCGGAGCAGCGCGCCGAACTACGGAACCGCTCCGGATGCGGGCACCGGCCCCGGCGGCCAGGAAATCCGGCCCGGGAGCCCTGACGGCGATTCGCCATCAGCCTCCGCCGGACGCATCGCTCGCGACCCGGTCGAGCGACGGATTCTCGGGCTGCCGATGACCGCGGTCCTCGTGATCGCCGCGGTCATCCTCGGCTTGGTCGCCCTCGCCGGCGTGGTCGTCCCCTCAGCGCGCCGCCGTTCCCGAGCGCGCGGCAACGGCACCTACGGACGCTAGCGCTCCCCGCGTCAGAACACGACGACGCCGCGGGCGACCTGACCGCCGCGCATCGCGGCGAAGCCGTCGTTGATCTCCTCCAGCGTGTAGGTGCGGCTCACCAGCGGATCGATCTGCAGCCGGCCGGCCAGGTAGAGATCGACCAGGATCGGGAAGTCGACGTTCGGGCGGACCGAGCCGTAGAGCGTGCCCCGGATCGTCTTCTCCTGCAGGGCCATCACGTACGGATTGATCGGTGGCCGCGCGCTCGCCGGCGCCATGCCCACGATCACCGCGGTGCCGCCGGGCCGGATGGCCTCGAGGATCTGCACGGTCGTGGCCTCGCTGCCGATGGCGTCGAACGCGTAGTCGGCGCCGCGCCCGCCCGTGAGTCCACGCACTTCCTCGACCGCGTTCTTCTGCGAGGCGTTGATGGTGTGGGTGGCCCCGAAGCCGCGCGCGAACTCGAGCTTGTTCTCGAGCAGGTCGACCGCGATGATCGCCCCGGCGCCGGCCAGCCGCGCGCCCTGGACCACGTTCAGCCCGACCCCGCCGCAGCCGATCACCACCAGGCTCGCGCCGGCTTCCACGCGCGCGCAGCGGTTCACCGCGCCCCAGCCGGTGGGCACGCAACAGCCGATGAGCGCGGCCTGCGGCCACGGCATGTCCTTGCGGATCGGCACCAGCATCTCGGCCGCGCAGACCACCCGTTCGGAGAACGTCCCGATGCGCGCCATCTGGTTGATGGGCTGACCCTGGCGGCTGACCCGGTGCGTGCCGTCGAGCATGAGCCAGCGCGGCGACGAGTACCCATCGCAGAGGATCGAGCGGCCGATCGAGCAGAAGTAGCAGTGACCGCAGTGCGGGCGAAACGAGAAGATGACGTGATCGCCGGGCTTGACGCTCGAGACGCCCGGCCCCACGTCTTGCACCACCCCCGCCGCCTCGTGACCCAGCACCATGGGCAGCGGCACCGGCCAGTCGCCGTTCATGATGTGCCAGTCGCTGTGGCACACGCCCGCCGCTTTCACCTGGACGAGCGCCTCACCGGCGCGCGGGCCTTCCTGCTCGACGTCCACCACGTCCAATCGGCTATTCGGCTCGAAGCACACCGCGGCTTTCATCGTTCACTCCTCATGACTTCGCCTGGAGTCTCGCCAGCGATTCCTGGATCGTCGGACGGCCGCCCGCCTCGATGTCGCGGCGGCGGAGCGCGTGGAAGCTCGTGAGAATCTCGTTGGCCTTGGCCAGCTCGCCGATCCGGGCGGCGTAGTCGCCGATGCGCGCCCCCGGCAGCGCGTAGACCGCCACGTCGTCGGTGAGCGCGTCGAGATAGGCGCGGGCGCCGCAGCAGCCGAGGCTCAGGGCCGACCGGCCCGTGTTCGCGACCTGCGGGATGACCGCGCACGCCGGACGTCCCATGGCCGGCGCGAAGCCGCCCTCCAGCTGCTGCGACGCCTCGGAGAGGATCAGCATCTGGTCCGGGCGGACGAAGAGCAGCACCACGTCCGGGGGGACGGGCGCGTCCGCGAGCGGCGCGTAGACGACGTGACGCGGACGCGCGGCGAGCACGGGGATGGCGGGGATGTCTTCGGCGCGGACGTAGCCGAGGTCGGCGAAGACCTTGAGCGCGTCGCGCCGGTCGACCTCGTGCGGCTGGGTCGTGTCCATGTTGTGGGTGAAGGTACCGATCGCGCAGTTGGCGTGGTCGGCGGCCGAGGTGGCGAAGCCGCCCCCCGCCGCCTTCTCCCAGAACACGCAGCCGGCGGCGACTCGTGGCGCCGTGGCCGACACGCCGCCGGGAATCGTGTCGCCGACGTGGAGACACACGGCGATGGGCGGCTGGCGCAGCTTCAGCGCCTCGGTGAGCGTGCGGGCGATGGACGGGTAATCGGGCATCGAGGGCTCCTTTGGTTCAGTCGATCTCGAAGGACAGGCGCGCGTGAGCGTCGCGGAGCGCGGCTTCCACCGCGCCCGGCGATTCACCACGCGCGAAGATGAACCCGAGGTATTGCCAACCCTCGGGCAGCGGCACCAGCTCCTGCTCGCGGTGGGCGGTGATCGTGACGTCCTCGATTCCGGCGACGGCGCGAGCCGCCGCTTCGCCGTGGACGGCGCGCAAGCGGCCGGCCCGCGGAATCGGGATCATCATGACGCCCGCGGCGCGCTGCTCGCGGTCGAGAGAGGCGATGGGCCGCCCCAGCGCGTGGCGCAGGATCAGCTCCTCGAGCGTCATGCCGGTGCCGAAGCGCAGCGTGCGCGAGCAGAGACCGCCGATCGAGCGGGGCGCGATCTCCAGCACCCACGGTCCCTGCGCGTTGACCCGCAACTCGGCGTGGACCGGTCCCTCGGCGAGACCGAGCGCGGCGCAGGCGTCCGCGGTGGCCTCGCCGATGCGCGCCTGGACGTCCGCGGGCAGCCGCGACGGCGTGACGAACAGCGTCTCTTCGAAGAACGGGCCGTCGAGCGGGTCGGGCTTGTCGAACAGCGCCAGCGTGTGCAGCTTGCCGCCCATCAGCAGCCCCTCGAGCGCCACCTCGATCCCCGGGATGAACGCTTCGGCGAGCAGGAACTGGGCGCCGTCGCCGCTCACCGACACGTCGTCGCGCGCGAGCAGGGCCGCGATGCGACGGAAGGCGGCCATGAATTGGTCGACGTTGTTGGCCCGCATCACCCCGCGGCTCGCCGAGAGCGTGAGCGGCTTGAGCACGCACGGGAACGCGACGCCGCGCGCGGCGAGATAGGGATCGTCCTTCAGCGCGATGCGGCGATAGCGTGGGATGGGCAGGCCGGCCGCGGCCAGGCACTCGCGCATCTGGTGCTTGTCGCGGGCCGTCTTGACCGCGGCCACCCCGCTCGAGGTCAAGCCCAGGCGCTCGGCGATGGCGGCGGCGGCGACCGAGGTCAGATCATCGACGCCGACGACGGCGCGGACCGGATGGGTCCGGCTGAAGTCGGCGACGACGGCGGCCGCACGGTCGGGCTCGGCGAAGTCGAGGGTCAGGAAGCTGTCGGGCAGATGCGCTTCGAGCGTGTTGGGCCGCTCGGACGCGCACACCAGATCGACGCCAAGCGTGCGCGCGGCGGCGAGGAAGTCCTCGGTCCGATACGTCGTGGTCGGCAGGAGCAGCAGCAGCCGATCCATCGGGCTCCCGCCCGGCGATCCGCGCGATCTAGCCCTTGCCGGGGGTGTAGTAGGGGTTGGTCCCGCTGGCGTGATCGGTGGTGTCGAGCACCTCGGTCACCTCGGGCAGCTCGTCCTTGATCAGCCGCTCGATGCCCGACTTGAGCGTGACGTCAGCGGCACCGCACCCCTGGCAGCCGCCGCCCATCTGCAGATACACGCGGTTGTCCTGGACGTCGACGAGATCGACGAACCCGCCGTGTCCCGCGATCGCCGGGTTGATCATGGTATCGATCAGCTCCTGAACCTTGCCCCGCAGCTCTTCACTCATGGCTCACCTCTCAGCGAAATACTATCACTCTAAGGACCGCCCCGGCCCCGCTGAGGCGAGACGCCTAAGGGACCCGCCCCAGCCCCGCTGAGCGAGACGCCTAAGGACCGCCCCAGCCCCCGCTGGGGCGAGACGCGAATTGGGGGGTTTGGGGGGCCATTTCGGGGCCCGCCCATCTTCATCAGATCCGGGCCAACTGGCCCGTGGTGGGTTCCGCTCAGCAAAACCAGGGCTCCGTGAGCCGCGGGGGCCGGGATCGGTTCGGGGGCGCCTCCGCGGTCACCAACGCATCGGATGTGTTTCCGGCGGCGACGTCCGCCAGCTCGACGATGCGGGCGAACGTCACGTGCGCGTCTTGCTTGGCATCCGCGCCCGTCGCGACGGCGGCGCTGACCTCCGCGTGGAGCCGATCCATGCGGGGGTCCGGATGGGTCCAGTGGTAGTGGAACGCGTCCTGGATCAGCGCCCCCAAATGCGGACGCATCCCTTCGTGCTCGAGCAGCAACGATCCCGGCGGGACCAGGAGGCGGATCGAGTACTGGACCGGATCGACGTGGTCGACGAGCCGCTCGCGCGCGATGAAGTCGAGCATCTCTCGATAGTCGTCAAGCGTCGTCCACGGCGTGAAGGCGACCCAGGTCGGCCGCAGCGTGAGGCCGGCGGCGCGGGCGAGGCCCAGGACCTCGACGAAGTCCGCCCGCGTGTGGCCCTTGGCCAGGTGGCCCAGCACCGTGTCGCTCAGCGATTCCACCGCGCTGACGACGAAGGCGCAGCCGAGCGCGGCCAGCTCCGGCAACAGGCGGCGGTGCCGCAGGAGGTGCTCGACCTTGGCGGTGACGTCGAAGGTGACCTCGGGAAACTCCGCGTGCAGCGCGCGCGCGAGCGCCATCGCGTGACCGGGCCCGTTGAGGAAGTCGGGATCGCCGAACGTGATGTGACGCGCGCCCGCGGCCACGAGCTGACGCACGTCGGCCAGCACGACGTCGCGCGGCACCACGAAGAACCGTCCCCCGTACACCGGGGGAATCGGGCAGTGCCGGCACTCGTGCTTGCAGCCGCGGCTGCCCTCGACGTACCCCGTCAGCTCGAGCCGGCCGTCGCGCTCCAGCCGCGCGTACTTGTCGAGGGCGGGCAACGCGTTCCGTCGGGGCAGCGGGAACGCGAGCTTGGCCAGACGCGCTGATCTGACGCCGCGGACCCGTTCGCCGCGCTCCAGGCGCGCGGCCAGCTCGACCAGCTCAGACTCCAGCTCTCCGGCCAGCACCGAATCGGCGCACGTGGCGAGCAGCCAGTCGGCGTTGAGCTCGGCGTAGAGCCCGTAGAAGCACACGTGGCAATCGGGATTGACCTCGCGGACCCGCTCCGCGATGCCGACGCCCAGCCGAAGCGCGGTGTGCATCGGCACCGAGATCGCGACGAGTCGGGCGCGCGCCGCCTGGCCAGGCTCGAAGGGCGCGACCGAAACGTCCATCACTTCGGGCGCGTAGCCGTGCTGCTCGAGAAACGCCGCGGGCCAGGCCACGGCCAGCGGCTGGTGTCCCAGCTCGTAGCACGCGACCAGCAGAATCGCCCCGGGCTCCTTCATCGCTCGTAGTCTACCCCTCGATGGTATGGTGTTCGCGAATCACACTCACAGGAACGCGAGGAGGCCCGACCCATGACCGTGAAGATCACCTGCCGGCCCAACGGACCGCTAGCCGTCGAAGGCGACGACGTCGAGATCTACGATCCGACCGGGGCGAAAATCGACACGAGCGCCCGCCCGCGCATCTCGCTGTGCCGGTGCGGAGGGTCGGTGACCAAGCCGTTCTGCGACGGGACCCACAGCAAGATCGGCTTCGCGGCCGCCGAGGCGGCCGTCGCTCAGGAGAAGAAGTAGCCTAGGCGCTCGGCGGCTGGTCTTCCTCGGAGACGTCGGTGAGGAGGATCCAGTCGTCGGGCGCATCGGCTGGGGGGCGTACGCCGACGGCCGATGTCGTCGTGCGTCCGCGGCTCGCCGAGAACCATTCCCAGACTCCCGGCTCGGCTGCGGTCGTCTGGGCTTCGCCCATCTCGGGGCCGACAGCGCCGCTCTCCGAACGATCGGTCTTGCGCTGGCGCTTGGCTTCCTGCTTGGCGCGGCGCAAGTCGTCGCGGCGCCGACGATCGAAACCGTAGTTCCTGGCCCGACTCATCGACTGCGCAGGTGCGACGTCGACCGACCGAACGAGCGGGCGCGCACCGTGCGGTCGGTGAGGTTCATCTGGAGCAGGCGCCGGTTGCCCTCGGACACCGCACTGCCGATGGTGCGGAACGTGGTCTTGGATTCCTCGATGACCTCGCCAGCGTTGTTGACGATGCGCCAGCGCCAGTCGGGACGGGCCGGGGTCGAAAATGCCATCACGTGCACCGTGGGCTCCTCACGAGAATTTCGAGTGAACGGACGAGGCGGGTCGGCCGGACGCCGGACCCGCCTCGCAGCCACGAACGGGAAACCCGACTACCAGCGGCTACCGCGCGAGCCGCCGCCGCCACCGAAGCCGCCCCGCGGTCCACCGCCGCCGGGGCCTCGGCGGGCGCCGCCGCCCGCGCCGCCGTCTGAAGGATTCGCCCGCTCAACCTTGAGCTGGCGTCCGTCGAGATCCTTGCCGTTGAGCTTGGCTACGGCTTGATCGGCCTCTTCGGACGTGGACATCTCCACGAAGCCGAACCCCCGAGACCGGCCGGTCCCGCGATCGGTCACCACCACCGCGGATTCGACCTTGCCCGCCTGGGCGAAGACTTCGCGCAAACGCTCGTCCGACGTGGAAAACGGCAGACCGCCTACGAACAACTTGTGCGCCATGAGACGCCTCCCTCGTGCAACTGCACCGACTCTCTCTTGCTTCCGCCTTGTTGATTCGTCACGCCCCAGAACGCGGAAGAGCACCGGAGTCATGGTCTGATGAGGAGGGTTCTCAACGGAACCGAAGACCGAACCAGACAGAACCGAGGATACAGGAGCGGCGCGGGCATTGCAACGGTACCCGCCCAAACCCGTCGCTGGCCTCAGGATTCCTCCGGGTTGCCGACGGAGACCGGCTGTGCCTACGATGAAGGGCCTTGCACGAGATTCTTCTCGTCGAAGACAATTTTGACGCCCGCGAGACGCTGCGGCTCCTGCTCGAGCTGGAGGGCCATCGGGTGGCCACCGCGGAGACGGGGGAGCGCGCCATCGAGTTGGCCCTTCAGAAATCGTTCACGGTCGCGCTGATCGACATCGGCCTGCCCGACGTCGACGGCTACCAAGTGGCGCGCCGCATCCGGGCCAGCAGTGCGGGAGAGCACATTCGTCTCGTCGCTCTCACCGGATACGGTCAACCCGAAGATGTCCGCCGCGCGCTGGCCGCCGGGTTCAACGCCCACGTCGTCAAGCCCGTCGACCCCGACGCCCTCACCAAGACCCTCTCCGACCTCACCCAGAACTAGCGGCGACGGTTCGAGCCCGGAAGCGTCGCAAGGGCGAAGCCCCCCTCCGTCAATTACCAGTGGATCGTCTGGCCTGGACGGAGGAGCGCGATGTGATCGTCCAGGCCGCGGCGGAGGGCTTCGCGCTGGAGGCGCTCCGGGGGTTCCTGGAAGGGCTCGCGGTTCAGCTCGAACGTGCCCCAGTGCATGGGGACCAGCAGGCGGCCCTTCACGTTCTCGAAGAGCTGGACGGCCTCCTCGGGATTCACGTGATTGGGATGCCGCCGGTCGTACGAGCTGTAGCCGCCGATCGGGATGGCGGCGACGTCGAAGGGACCGAGGCGATCACCGATCTCCTTGCTGGCTGACCAGTAGCCCGTGTCACCCGCGAAGAAGAGCCGCTTGGTCGGGCTCGCGATCACCCACGACGCCCACAGCGTGAGGCTCTGATCGGTGAAGCCCCGGCCCGAGGAGTGCTGAGCGGGCGTGCAGGTGAAGCGCAATCCGCGGAAGTCCTTCGCCTCCCACCAGTCCAGCTCGACCACGTCGCGCGCTCCGTGATCGAGGAGCCAAGGCTTGAGCCCGAGCGGCACGAAGAACGTGGGAGCGTGGGCGCGGGTCAGCCGCGTGATCGTGGCGGCGTCGAGGTGATCGTAGTGATCGTGCGAGATCACGACCGCGTGGATGGGGGGAAGATCCTCGAATCGCATCCCCGGCGGGACCAGCCGCCGCGGTCCCGCGAACGACAGGGGGCTGGCGCGATCGCTCCAGTTCGGATCGGTGAGGACGTTCACACCGCCGAGCTGGACGAGGAACGTCGCGTGGCCGATCCAGCTCAGCGTCGGCGCGATTCCGTTGGCGCGGAGCTCCGCGCCGTCGTTCGGCTGCACCGCGGGGGGCGTTCCCCGCGCGGGCCAGCGCTCGAACGTACGGCCCAGCAGACGCAGCGCGCGGCCGGACATCGAATAGGAGTAGGTCTCGTCGAGGTTGCGGAAGCCCCGCTTGAGATGGTGAGCGAGCGTGCGGACGGTCGGCGCTTCGGCGGCGGGTGAAGTGAGATCGACGACCAGCACGCTGACCGCGACGAGCACCACGAGGACCACGGACATCCGACGCAACGACGACATCCTGCAACTATTTACCCTATCATGCGGCGCAAGCGTTTGTTGACATGGACATGGGGGGCCCCTGCGGCTCCCCCCATACCCCCCCGATCACGTGAGGCGCGACCGGCGCGCTGCCCATCTGGCGTCCGCCCCCGTAGTACACTCAGCCGACCCGAACATGTTGTCGCCATCCGTCTCGATCATCGACGCCGACGGCCACGTCATGGAGCCGATCGGCATGTGGCAGCGCTGGATCGACCCGGCGTTTCGCGATCGCGCCCCTCGCTTCGTACAGGCGCCCGACGGGCGCGCGCGCTTCAGCACCGACGGCCATGTCTCGCCGCGCGCGGAGATGCTCAGCGCCGCGATGCTCGCGGCCTTCGCCGAGAACACGCGCCGGCACGTCTTCGAGTACATGGAGGCCGGCTACAGCGCGGAATCGCAGGTCCGCGCGCTGGACGCGGGCGGCGTCGAGGTCTCGTTCCTCTATCCGACCCAGGGACTCTACGTGGCGTCCGTCGACGGCCTCGATCCCGCGCTCGCGCTGGCGATCTGTCGCGCCTACAACGACTGGCTGCTGGACTTCTGCGCGTACGCTCCCGAACGCCTGCGGCCGGTGGGCATGCTGGTCGCGCTCCACGATCCGGCGGCCGCGGTGGCCGAGGCTGCGCGGCTGGCCGATCGCGGGGTGCGCGCGATCTTCGTGCGGCCGAACCCGATCGCGGGCCGGATGCTCGGCGATCCCGCGTACGAGCCGCTGTGGACGGAGTGCGAGCGCCGCGGGCTCGCCGTCGGCGTCCACGAGGGCGTCGGCGCCCTGCTCCCGACCGCGGGCGCCGATCGGTTCCGGACCTTCTTCGCGGCCCACGTCGCCTCGCATCCGATGGAGCAGATGCTCGCGATGCTGGCCATGATCGAGCGCGGGGTCTTCGAGCGCCATCCGCGGCTACGCGTGGCGTTCCTCGAGTCCGGCTGCGGCTGGCTCCCCTACTGGCTCTGGCGGATGGACGAGCACTGGGAGAAGACGCGGGGCATCGCCGGCGAGCCCGAGCTGCCGCTGCGCCCCAGCGACTACGTGCGGCGCCAGTGCTGGATCTCGTGCGAGCCCGACGAGCCGTATCTGCGCGACGTGATCCACCTGATCGGCGAGGATCGCGTGGTCTTTGCCAGCGATTATCCGCACCCGGATCACGTCTGGCCCGAGACCGTCGAGACCATGCGGGCGGCCGATCTGCCCGACACCGCGAAGCGCAAGATCCTCCACGACAACGCCTCGGCGCTCTATAACTTAAAGACCTAGAGCTTCGCCAGCGCCTGCTCCGTCGCTTCGTCGGCGGGGAAGAAGCACTCGATCCGCAGCTCGTGCAGGGTGATGTCGTACGGGGTGCCGAGACTGGCCAGGAGCGTGAAGAACTGCAGGCGGGTGTCGCCCTTCACGAGGTCGATCACCAGGAACGGCGCGGTCGACGCGTCGAGATCGAGCGATTGCCAGCGGCGGGGCACGTCGGGATAGGAGAGCAGCTCGTCGAGCAGTCGCCGGGTCTCGGCGTCGCCGGTGCGCAGAAAATCACGGTGGAGCCACTGGATGAACGCGGCGGCCACCGCCTCCCAGTTGGCGATGAAGGGGCGCAGCGCCTTGGGATGGTAGCTGAGCCGCATGGCGTTGGGCGGCCCCAGCGATTCGATCGCGCCAGGGTCGAGGAAGAGTCCCATCACGCGTCCCATGGCCTCGTTGGTCTTGAGGATGTTCCAGTGGCGATCGAGCACGATGGCGGGATAGGGCTCTTGCTGGCGCAGCATGAAGTCGAAGGCCCGGCGTGCCTGGGCCATCTCGGGCGCCTCCAGCGCGGTCTCGTGATAGATCGGCGCGTAGCCGGCGGTGGTCAGCAGCTCGTTGCGCCCGCGCAGCGGCACCTCCAGCGTGCGGGCCAGCAGCAGCAGCATCTCGCGGCTGGGCTGGGCGCGGCCGGTCTCGAGGAAGCTCAGGTGCCGCGTGGAGATCTCCGCCTCCAGGGCCAGGCTGAGCTGACTCATCCGCCGGCGCTCGCGCCACTGCTTGATGAGCGCGCCCAGCGGGCTCGCCGTCCCCCCGCGTGCTTGCCGCCTCTCGCCGTCCCCGCCCTTCACAGCCGACACTATAGCCGGGTGTCGTCGGACCCCGACATTACCTCCGACGTCATGAACTCCTGGGTCCTCGGAAGTGGTGGCGCGCGGTGAGACGCCAGTAGGCGGCGAGGCCCGCCCCCATCGCGATCATCGTCCACAGGACCAGCTCGTTGGGGGGCAGGACGAAGACCACGGTGATCACCACGATCCACACGATGGCGATCGCGTTGACCAGCGGTGCCCAGCGGCCGAGGTTCCAGGGCGCCCGCTCGCCGGTGACGAACTCGCCGCGCCGGCGCCGACGGTTACGAAAATTGAGCCAGATGGGAATGCCGTAGGCGAGATAGAGCGCGATCGTGCTGATCGACGTCACCACCGAGTAGGCCGCCGCGTAGAGACAGATGAGCACCGCGAGCGCGCTGGTGACGAGCGTGGCCGCCACCGGCGCGCCGGTGACCGCGTTGACCCGCTTGAGCACGCGCGCGCCGGGCATCCCGTCGTCGCGGGCGAAGGCGTACCACATCCGTCCCATCGAGGTGATCGAGGCCAGGCCGCAGAGCCACATGGCGCCGCCGATGACGACGGCGACGGCGTGCGCCCACACCGTGGCGAGGTTCGCGTACACGACGTAGAGCACGGGGTACGCGTCGTTGGCGGTCCTGGCCACGTCGCCACCGGGAATGCACCAGGTGAAGATCAGCAGCATCACGTAGCCGACGACCGCCGACACCGCGACCGAGAGAAAGATCCCCCACGCGGAATTCAGCCGCGCCATCGTGGTTTCTTCGGCCACGTGGGCGGAGGCGTCGTAGCCGGTGTACGTCCACTGGGCCTGCAGCAGGGCCAGCACGAAGGCAAGCGCGAACGGCGCCCCCGCGTAGAGATCGCGCAGCGCCGGCACCAGGGCGAACAGCGGCGAGGGCAGCTTCAGCTCGCCGATGACGAGGGCCGGCGCCGATCGCCCACCGAAATCGGCCGAGGCCGCCTCCAGCGGACTCACCACCGTGCCCGCCTGGAAGAGAAACCCGAGCGGGTTGTGGTGACGGCCGAACGCCGCGAGCAGGAGCGCGATCACCAGGACGCCGCCGATGTGCCACCACACGCTGAGATCGTTGAGCCGCGCGGTGAGTCGGATGCCGCGGGCGTTGATCCAGACCTGCGGCACCATGAGCAGCGCCATCACGAACACCTGAAAGTACCAGCCGGTGAGCGAGCCGAACACGGGCACGGTGGCCTCGCTGGACAGACCGAAGATGCGGGTGACGGCGCCGATCACGTAGATCGCCGCGGCCACGTTGATGCCGGCGGTGATCGTGACCTGGCCGATCATGTTGAGCCACGCCGTCAGCCACGCCCACGTGCGTCCACCCAGCCGGAACGCCCAGAAGTAGAGCCCGCCCGCGGTGGGATACGCCGAGGCGAGCTCGGCCATCGACGCCGCCACGCAGAGTGTCAGCACGCTGACGAGCGGCCAGCCCACCGAATTGACGATGGGCCCCGCGAACTTGAGCCCGTAGCCGTAGAGCAGGACGGCGCCGGTGAGGACGGAGATGATCGAGAACGAGATCGCGAAGTTCGAAAACCCGCCCATCTCGCGGAAGAGCTGCTGCGCGTAGCCGAGGCGCTCGAGGTCGCGGATGTCCTGCTGGACGATCTCCTCGCGGCTCGGGCGCGCTGAACGTGGAGTCATCGGCGGGCCGAGCCTAACGAGGTCGCCCGATTCTTGCAACAGCTACTCGCGGGAGGTGAATCATGAAGCCACGTGCCCGGCCGGTACGCCCTCGCCGCCGTGACATCAAACCGATCCCGCCCGTCGGGCCCTCGGGCGACACCGACGTGCGCCCGATCAAGGGCAAGACCACACGCGACTACGACCCCGGCGTGCCTCCGGTCAAGCGCAATCCGTGGCAGGACGAGGGCGAAGGCGAGCCCGAAACAAACGGTTGAAGACAGGCGGCGCCCGACTACGATAGGGAGCCATGACACCCCTCGTGCTCCCCCGCGCCGACGGTACGCTGACCCCCTACGTCCCGACCCGGGCCACCGGGTTCCCCGTGACGAGCGAGCCCATCACGAGCCGGATCGGCTACGCGGCGGTCCACGTCGTGTGCGATCCGCTGGCCGACAACGATCCGACCCTCGACGTCGCGATCGACTGGGAGGCCACGCTCGCGTATCGGCGCTATCTCTGGTCGCTCGGGCTCGCCGTGGCCGAGGCCATGGACACGGCCCAGCGCGGGATGGGGCTCCCGTGGTCGGCCGCGAAGGAGCTGATCCGCCGCTCGGTGGCGGAGGCGCGCACGATTCCCGGCGCTCGTCTCGCGTCCGGCGCGGGCACCGATGATCTCGCTCCGGCTCCCGGCGTGACGCTGGCCGACGTCGAGGCGGCCTACGAGGAGCAGTGCGCGTTCATCGAAGGGGTGGGCGGACGCGTGATCCTCATGGCCAGTCGCGCGCTGGCCGCCTGCGCGCGCGGCCCCGAAGACTACGCCAAGGTGTACGGGCGCATCCTCTCGCAGGTGCGCGAGCCCGTCATCATCCACTGGCTCGGCGACATGTTCGATCCCGCGCTCGCCGGATACTGGGGCTCGCCGGACATGGATCAGGCGACCGAGACCTGCCTGGCCGTCCTGCACGAGCACGCCGCCAGGATCGACGGCATCAAGATCTCGCTGCTCGATCAGCGGCGTGAGATCGCCATGCGCGCGCGACTGCCGCGCGGTGTGCGCATGTACACGGGCGATGACTTCGACTACCCGACGACCATTCGCGGCGGCAGCGACGCGCTGCTCGGAATCTTCGACGTGATCGCCCCCGCCGCGGCGGCGGCGCTCCGCGCCCTGGATGCCGGCGACCTCGAGCGTTACGAGGCGATCCTCGCGCCCACGCTGCCGCTCTCCCGCCACGTGTTCAAGGCGCCCACGCGCTTCTACAAGACCGGCGTGGTGTTCGCCGCGTATCTGAACGGACACCAGTCGCACTTCCACCTCGTCGGCGGCCTGCAGAGCGCCCGCTCGGTCGTCCACCTGGTCGAGCTGTTCGTGCTCGCCGATCGCGCCGGCATCCTGCGCGATCCGGAGCTGGCCGCCGACCGCATGCGCCGGGTCCTCGCCCTGGCCGGCATTGCGTAGCTCGGCGCGGGGCGCTCCTCGCGCGCTGCCCGGGAACGTGTAGACTACCGTCCGCACCTATCATTCGACCCGGGGAGGGTTCCATGCGCCGAGCCACGATCGCTGTCTCCTTCCTCGCCCTGCTCGCGTCGGTCGCCACGCCGCGTCCGGCCCCGGCCGAGACCGTGAAGTGCACCCCCGTCACGGCGCTGCCCGCCGTCATCACCGGCGAGGGTATCCACTGCTTGACGGCGGACCTGACCACCACCATGACCACGGGCGCGGCCATCTTCATCAAGGCGAACAACGTGGTGCTCGACCTCAACGGCTTCAGCCTCATCGGCCTGGCCGGAACCGGGACGCAGGCGCGCGGGATCGTCGCCAGCCAGCAGGAGAACGTCACCGTCAAGAACGGAACGATCCGCGGCTTCATGATCGGCGTCAACTTCGGCGGCAGCCAGTCCAGGGGATTCGTGGTCGAGGACATTCGCGCCGATCGGAACACGCGGAACGGCATCGAGGTCGGGGGCTTCGGCAGCGTGGTCCGTCGCAACCACGTCGTGTCGACCGGCGGCTCGACGTTCGGCAACATCAACGTGACGGTGCACGGCATCTTCGTGACCGGCGTCGGTCCGCGCGTCATCGACAACGACGTGATCGACACCGTGAAGCAGGGCACCGGGCAGTCCCGAGGGATCATCCTCTCGACGGTGACGGACGGCTTCGCCGTGAACAACCGAGTGAGCGGCGCGGACGTTGGCATCCTGATCTCGCCGAACAGCACGGGCAAGTACCGGGACAACCTCACCCTGGGGGTGGCCACGCCGTACGTCGGCGGCACCAGCGTCGGCAACAACAACTGAGGATCGGACGCGGTTCAGAGGATCTCGGTGAGCCAGGCGGAGATGTCGGCGACTTCCTCGGCGCAGACGGAGTGGGGCATCCGGTATTCGTGCCAGGCGATCCGGTAGCCGAGGCCGGCGAGCAGGTCGTGGGCGTGACGCCCGCGGTCGAGCGGGATCAGCGGGTCGTGGGTGCCGTGGGCCATGAAGATCGGCGTCTCGCGGTTGGCCGGGCTGGCTTCGGCCGCCACCGCGTCGGCCAGAGGCAGGAAGCACGAGAGGGCCATGATCCCGGCCAGGCGCTGCGCGTGACGCAGGCCCGTGTGAAGCGCCATCGCTCCGCCCTGGGAAAAACCGGCAAGTACGATCGCTGAGTCGGCCACCCCGCGAGAGCGCTCGCGGTCGATCAGCGCTTCGACCCGGCTCGCCGATTCCCGCACGCCCGCCTCGACCTCGCGACGGTCGCCGCCGGCCGCGACCACGTCGTACCAGGCGCGCATCACCGCGCCGCCGTTGATCGTCACCGCGCGCATGGGCGCGTGAGGGAACACGAAGCGCACCGCGAGCGTCTTGGGCAGCTCCAGCTCGGGAACGATGGGCACGAAGTCGTGGCCGTCGGCGCCCAGGCCGTGCAGCCAGATGATCGACGCGCGCGGCGCCGGCGCGGTCTCGATCTCGATGGTCTCGAGCAGATCGTTCGTCATCGGCGGATCGTATCAGGGCTGAGCCGGGACGGTCCACCCATGGCATAAGATGTCTGTCGCGCGCGGACGACACACGGGAGAGTGCGTGGATGGAGATGGATCTGGCCGCCATGAACGAGCTGTGCAAGGCGACGCTGCCCGAGCTGCTCGGCCTCCGCTTCACCGAAGCGAGCCAGGATCGCGTGGTGGCGGAGCTCGCCTACCGGGACGCGTTGACGACCATCGGCGGCAGCTTGCACGGCGGCACCCTGATGGCGCTGGCCGACACCGTCGGCGCGTTCGCCACCGCGCTGAATCTCCCCGCCGGCGCCACCACGACCACGCTCGAATCCAAGACCAACTTCTTCGCGGCCGGGCGAGCCGGAGTCGTGCGGGCGGAGTCGACCCCGCTCCATCGCGGCCGGCGCACGATGGTGTGGCAAACGCGCGTCACCGACGAATCCGGACGGCTCTTGTCGATGACCATCCAGACCCAGATGGTGCTGACGTGAGCGGCGCGCGAGAAATTCCGGGCGCCTGTCCTCTGGATTGCCCGGACACGTGTAGCTGGATCGTCACCGTGGAGGACGGGACGGCGACGGCGCTGCGCGGCGATCGCCGACATCCGTTCACGCGCGGCGCGCTCTGCGTCAAGGTCAAGGGCTTCCTCGACTACACGCGCTCGCCGGATCGCTTGCTCTATCCGCAGCGACGGGTGGGCGCCAAGGGCGAGGGTCGCTTCGCGCGGATCTCGTGGGGCGAGGCGCTGGGCGAGATCGCCGAGCGGTGGAAGGCGATCATCGCCCGTCACGGGGCGCAGGCGATCTGGCCCTATCAGGGCACGGGCAGCATGGGCATCCTCCAGGGCGTCGCCGGCTGCGGCCAGCGACTCTGGAACGTGCTGGGGACCTCACGGCACGTGATGACGATCTGCACGATCGCCGGCGGTGTTGGTACCGGCTACACGCTCGGCCATCCGCAAGTCGGCATGGACCCCGAGACCTTCAGTGCCTCCAGACTGATCCTGCTCTGGGGCACCAACACGCTCACCACGAATCATCACCTGTGGAAATACATCGAAGCGGCGCGTCGCGACGGCGCCTACCTGGTGGTGATCGATCCCATCCGCACGCGAACGGCCGAGCGTGCCGACGAGCACATCGCGCTCATCCCCGGCACGGACGCCGCGCTCGCGCTCGGGCTTCTCAACGTGGTGGTGTCGCTGGGCAAGGAGGACCGTGAGTTCATCGAGTCCCACACGACGGGCTGGGAGCAGTTTCGCGAGCGCATTCTGGAGTACCCGCCGGAGCGCGTGGCGGACATCACCGGGGTGGCGCGCGAGCGCATCGTCGCCCTCGGCGAGCGCCTGGCCACGACGCGGCCGACCGGCATTCGCCTGGCCATGGGCATGCAGCGTCACGGCGGCGGCGGAATGGCCGCGCGCGCGATCACCTGCATTCCCGGCGTGACCGGCGACTGGCGCTATCCGGGCGGCGGGGCCGTCTACGACACGCGCGGGTTCTTCCGCGGCGACTGGAAGACGCTGGTGCGCGACGACCTTCGTCCTCCCGACGTGCGCCGGCTCAGCATGACACGGCTCGGCGAAGGGCTGCTCGAGGTGACCGACCCGCCGGTGCGATCGCTCCTGGTCTACAGCAGTAATCCGCTCGTGACCGTGCCCGATCAGAACAAGGTCCGGCGGGGGCTGGCCCGCGACGATCTCTTCACGATCGTCATCGATCACTTTCAGACCGATACCGCGGACTACGCCGACCTCCTGTTGCCCGCGACCATGCAGACCGAGCAGCCGGACCTGCACTACGCGTACGGCCATCTCTACGTCGCGTGGAACGAGCCGGCGGTGTCCCCGCCCGGCGAGTGCCTGTCCAACAGCGAGATCTTCCGCCGGCTCGCGCGGGCGCTCGGCGTGACCGAGCCCTGCGTGTACGAGGGCGACGAGGCGATGGCCCGACAGGTCCTCGCGTCGGGCGATCCCGCGCTCGAAGGCATCACGCTCGAGCGGCTCCGCCGCGAGGGCTGGGCGCGTCTCAACGTGCCCACCCCGTTCGTGCCCTTCGCCAACGGCTTCCGCACGAAGTCGGGCAAGCTGGAGTTCTACTCATCGCGCATGGCCGAGGCCGGGCTCGACCCGGTGCCCGCGTTCACGCCGCCCTACGAAGCGGCCCAGCGCGACACGGATCTCGCGCGCCGCTACCCGCTGGCCCTCATCGCCCCGGCCTCGCACTATTTCCTGAACGCGATGTTCGTCAACGTGCCCGAGCTGGCCCAGCGCCAGGGCGGCCCCACGATCGAGCTGCACCCGGACGACGCGAAAGCGCGCGGGCTCGGCGACGGCGAGCTGGCGCGCGTCCACAACGACCGCGGCGAATTCCAGGCCCGAGTCATCGTCAGCGACCGCGTGTCGCCGGGCGTGGCCGCCGGGATCAAAGGGTTCTGGCCCAAGCTCGTGGCGGGAGCCGCCAACGCGAACGCCACCGTCGCCGAGCGCGACTCCGACATGGGCGGCGGCGCGGTCTTCCACGACAACCGCGTCGAAGTCTCGCGTCTTTCAGACGACGAATCACACGCAGGAGGACATCGAATGGCGACCACCGAGACTCCGCTTACTCGCGCGCTCGAACATCTCGCGGCCGGCCAGTGGCAGCCCGCCCACGAGATCGTGCAGAAGGAAGACTCACCGCTCGCCGCCTGGCTCCACGGCATCGTCCACATCCTCGAGGGCGATCTGAAGAACGCTCAGGGCTGGTACAAACGGGCCGACCGCGCCTTCCCGGGAGCCGAGGCGGTCCAAAGCGAGATCACCGCGGCGCGCGCGGCGGTGGAATCCGCGAGCGCAAGGTAAGCGTCAGCGAGGGCACGAGCCCCGCGATCGAGTGATCGCCATAGCGCGCGTCTGAACGCTCGCGCTAGCGTGGCCGATCGACGAACATCACGTCGGCATCCATTCGGCCACAGGCCCGACAGCGCCCGACTTGCTGGTGAAGTGTCAACACCCTTGCGATTCGGTCGATCACCGTCGCGGTTCGCTTGGCCGACACGCCGCTCTTCGACGCGATACAGTCGACACAGGTCGGCCGGTCCAGGATCAATGCTGTGACGAGAGGGGCGAGGTTCGGCATGGCGCAACCTCCAGGGTCGCCGCGCGATCGCGCGGCGAAAGAATCAAGCGGCCTTGGGCACGCTTTCGCTGTCCGTCCGCTCACCGCCCGCGAGGTCCTTCTGCACGCACGTCGAGTGCACGGCCACGCTGCCGCGCAACGGCTCCGCACGTTCACTCCGGCGAATCGGCTTGCCACAGAACCAACAGTCCGACGCCATCGCGATTTCCTCCTGGCCGAACAAAACTGCAGGACCGGGGCCAAACCGAAAGCCGCGAAATGGGCAAGGCGGTGCACAGTGTTGAAAGAGGAAAGTGCGCCAGAGAGGGCGTGTAAGCCGGGTCCTGTGAGAGCCGTTGCCGGCTCCCGACGGTCATTTCTCTAGGGCGCCGGTTACCCGGCGTCTCGAGCGGCCTGACCCGAGAGCGGGGCGGGCCACCCCATTGCTCTCCTATTCGGCCTTGCTCCGGGTGGGGTTTACCGAGCCGACGCGGTCACCCGCGCCGCTGGTGAGCTCTTACCTCACCGTTTCACCCTTACCGTTCCGCTCACGCGGCCCGGCGGTTTGTTTTCTGTGGCACTGGTCCGTGGGGTCACCCCCCCTGGGCGTTACCCAGCACCCTGCCCTGCGGAGCCCGGACTTTCCTCTCGTCACCTCGCGATGACCAGCGACCGTCCAACCTTCTCTGGCGCGAG